>NZ_JBFTMX010000019.1:0-85457 GCF_056397205.1 Massilia sp. 05N420 | reverse complement strand
AGCCGACCCCGTCGCTAGACGGACGCTCGGTCCTGCTGGGCATCTCCGCGGCGATCGGCCCGGGCACGCTGATGGCTTCGGTCATGCACAAGGACGACCGCACCAGCTTCAACCAGGACGCCAATTCCTGGGGCATCGGCTACCTGTATGGCCTGTCCAAGCGCACCGGCCTGTACGCGGCCTACGCCCATATCAACAACAAGAACGGCGCAGGCTACACTGTGGCAAACAATACCGAGACTGGCACCGGCAATACCGGTTACAACCTGGGTATCCGCCATAGTTTTTAAAGAGGAGACTGGATGTTCGAGATCAGCCAGGTCCGCTGCTTCGTCGCGGTGGCGGAGGAGCTGCATTTCGGGCGCGCCGCCGAGCGCCTGAACATGACGCAGCCGCCGCTGAGCCGCCAGATCCAGCTGCTCGAACACCACGTCGGCACCCGCCTGCTGGACCGCAGCAGCCGCGGCGTGCGCCTGACGGCGGCCGGCAAGGCCTTCTTTCCCGAAGCCGCGCGCATCCTGCGCATGGCCGACGAGGCCGTGGTGACGGCACGCCGGGTCGCCAAGGGCGAACAAGGCTCGCTGGCGATCGGCTTCACCGCCGCCTTCGGCTACGGCCCGCTGCCCGACCTGGTGCGGCGCCTGCGCGAGCGCGCGCCCGGCATCTCGCTCACGCTCAAGGAACTGGTCACCACGTCCCAGCTCGAAGGACTGGACAGCGGCCAGCTCGACATCGGTCTGATGCGCCCCCACGCGCGCCACGGCGAACTCGAGACCGTGCTGATGGCGACGGAACCACTGATGCTGGCGATTCCCGAGCGCGAGGCGGCCGACTGGCCGGAGCGGCCGACCCTGGCCTGCGTGCACGGCAAGCCCTTCCTGATGTACTCGCCCTACGAGGCGCGTTATTTCTACCAGCTGCTGAACAACTGCTTCGACGCCGCCGGCGTGACGCCCGACGTGGTCGAGCACATCGGCCAGATCCACACCATGCTGGCCCTGGTCAGCTCGGGCGTGGGCGTGGCGCTGATACCCACCGCGGCAGCGCGCCTGCAGCTGCGCGGGGTCGTACTGCGCACGATGGCCACCGAGCCGCCGGAGCCCGTACAGACCATCTGCGCCTACCGCCGCGACAATAACAACCCGATCCTGGACATCTTCCGGCGCGATATCCTGCCTGCATTCGTACGCGGCCAACGATCCAATTCTTGAATCGATTCAGACAGTCATTGGTTTGGTTGAGCATGATTGGCGGACTAAGATTGGTGTCATAAAAACATACATCGATCGGACTCCTGCCGCCGGCCGGAGCGATACAACGACATCAGGAGACACTTGTGGAACAAGCACAAGCCATCAGGGCTGCCAGCGCCGCCAAAGTCCAGACCCGCACGCGCTGGATGATTCTCGCCATGCTGTTCGTCATCACCACCATCAACTACGCCGACCGCGCCACGATCTCGATCGCCGCGCCGGGCATCAAGAAGGAACTCGGCCTGGATGCGGTCCAGATGGGCTTCGTGTTTTCCGCCTTCGCCTGGTCCTATGTGATCGCCCAGCTCCCGGGCGGCTGGCTGCTGGACCGCTTCGGTTCCAAGATCACCTACTTCTTCAGCATCTTCCTGTGGTCGGTCTTCACGATGCTGACCGGCGCCACCGGCTTCGTCGCCGGCGGCGCCGCGGTGGCCATGCTGTTCACCCTCCGCCTGCTGGTCGGCGCCGCCGAAGCGCCTTCCTTCCCGGGTAACAGCCGGATCGCCTCGGCATGGTTCCCGACCAACGAGCGCGGCCTGGCCGCCGCCATCTTCAACTCGGCGCAGTACTTCGCCACCGTGCTGTTCGCGCCGATCATGGGCTGGCTGGTGCATTCCTACGGCTGGCACAGCGTGTTCTACGTGATGGGCGGCCTGGGCATCGTGATGGCCTTCGTCTGGCTCAAGGTCATCTACGCACCGAAGGACCATCCCTCGGTCAGCCAGAGCGAACTGAAATACATCCAGGAAGGCGGCGCCCTGGTCGACCTCGACGGCGCCCAGAAAGCCCCGGCCCAGGTCAACACCTTCGCCGCCATCAAGGAACTGCTGGGCAACCGCATGCTGCTGGGCGTGTACATCGGCCAGTACTGCATCACCACCCTCACCTACTTCTTCCTGACCTGGTTCCCGGTCTACCTGGTGCAGGAGCGCCACATGACCATCCTGAAGGCCGGCTTCGTGGCCTCGCTGCCGGCGATCGCGGGCTTCATCGGCGGCGTGAGCGGCGGCTGGCTGTCGGACCGCCTGGCCAAGCGCGGCTATTCGCTGTCGGTGTCGCGCAAGGTGCCGATCGTGCTCGGCATGCTGATGTCGATGAGCATGATCGCCTGTAACTATATCGAGACCGACATGCTGGTGGTCGCCGTGATGTCGCTGGCCTTCTTCGGCAAGGGCGTCGGCGCGCTGGGCTGGGCGGTGGTGTCGGACACCTCGCCGAAGGAAGCCGGCGGCTTGAGCGGCGCACTGTTCAACACCTTCGGCAACACCGCCGGCATCACCACCCCGATCGTCATCGGCTACATCGTGCAGGGCACCGGTTCCTTCTCCGGCGCGCTGGTCTTCGTCGGCGCCAACGCGGCACTGGCGATCGCCTGCTACCTGTTCATCGTCGGCGACATCAAGCGCGTCAGCCTGAGCAAATCGCTGATCGCAAAGTAAATCTACAAGTTTCAAAGGACGCATCCATGACTACTTACGTATCCGGCGCCCCCGTCGTCACCGACCTGCGCGTCGTTCCCGTGGCCGGCCGGGACAGCATGCTGCTGAACCTCTCCGGCGCCCACGGCCCCTGGTTCACCCGCAACATCGTCCTGCTCACCGACAGCGCCGGCAATACCGGCCTGGGCGAAGTGCCGGGCGGCGAGAAGATCCGCCAGACCATCGAGGATGCGAAACCCCTCATCGTCGGCAAGACCCTGGGCGAGTACAACAACATCCTGAATGCGATGCGCAAGGCCTTCGCCGACCGCGATGCCGGTGGACGCGGCAACCAGACCTTCGACCTGCGCACCACCATCCACGCCGTCACCGCGGTGGAGTCGGCCCTGCTCGACCTGCTGGGCCAGTTCATGAACGTGCCGGTGGCAAGCCTGCTGGGCGAAGGCCAGCAGCGCGACGCCGTCGAGATGCTGGGCTACCTGTTCTACGTCGGCGACCGCAAGAAGACCAACCTGGACTACCGCAGCGAGCCGGACGCCGGCAGCGCCTGGTTCCGCCTGCGGAACGAGGAAGCGCTGACGCCGGAAGCCGTGGTGCGCCTGTGCGAAGCGGCGCGCGAACGCTACGGCTTCAACGACTTCAAGCTGAAGGGCGGCGTGCTGTCCGCCGACGAGGAAATGGAAGCCGTCGTCGCCATGCACGAGCGCTTCCCGGACGCCCGCATCACGCTGGACCCGAACGGCGCCTGGTCGCTCAAGGAAGCGATCCGCGTGTGCCGCGACAAGCACGGCGTGCTGGCCTATGCCGAGGATCCCTGCGGCGCCGAGGGCGGCTTCTCGGGCCGCGAAGTGATGGCCGAGTTCCGCCGCGCCACCGGCCTGCCGACCGCGACCAACATGATCGCCACCGACTGGCGCCAGATGGCCCATTCGATCCAGTTGCAGTCGGTCGACATTCCGCTGGCCGACCCGCACTTCTGGACCATGCAGGGTTCGGTGCGCGTGGCCCAGCTGTGCGAGATGTTCGGCCTGACCTGGGGCTCGCACTCGAACAACCACTTCGACATCTCGCTGGCCATGTTCACCCACGTCGGCGCCGCCGCCCCCGGCAAGGTCACCGCCATCGATACCCACTGGATCTGGCAGGACGGCCAGCGCCTGACCAAAGAACCGCTCAAGATCGAGGGTGGCCTGGTCCGCATTCCGTCGAAGCCGGGCCTGGGCATCGAGATCGACGAGGCCGAGCTGGAAAAGGCGCACCAGGCCTACAAGAACATGGGTTTGGGCGCGCGCGACGACGCCGCCGCAATGCAATTCCTGGTCCCCAACTGGACCTTCGACAACAAGCGCCCCTGCCTGGTGCGCTGATCATTTTTCCGCTAATCGGAGACCATCATGAACACCACCACTCCCTACAGCGGCATCCCGAACCGCTTCAAGCAAGACCTGCGCGAGGGCAAACAGCTGATCGGCTGCTGGTCTTCGCTGGCCAACCCTTTCACCACCGAGATCCTCGGCCTGGCCGGCTTCGACTGGCTGCTGCTCGACGGCGAACACTCGCCGAATGACCTGAACAGCTTCATCCTGCAGCTGATGGCGCTGAAGGACAGCCCAAGCGCGCCGGTGGTGCGCCCGCAGTCGAACGATACGGTGCAGATCAAGCGCCTGCTCGACGCCGGCTTCTACAACTTCCTGATCCCCTTCGTCGAGACCGCCGAGGAAGCGGCCCAGGCCATCGCCGCGACCCGCTATGCGCCGGAAGGCGTGCGCGGCGTGTCGGTGTCGATGCGCGGCAACCGCTTCGGCACCATCCCGGACTACCACAACGTCAGCAACCGCAACATCACGGTGGCGCTGCAGATCGAAAGCCGGGTGTCGGTCGCCAACATCGAGGCCATCTGCGCGGTGGACGGCGTCGACTGCGTCTTCATCGGCCCGTCCGACCTGGCGGCCGGCTACGGCTACCTGGGCAATGCCGGCCATCCGGAAGTGCAGGAAGCGATGCAGCGCGTGTTCGCCGCCGCCAAGGCCGCCGGCATTCCGGTCGGGATCCTGGCGCCGGTGGAAAGCGACGCCCGCCGCTACATCGAGATGGGTGCGACCATGGTGGCCGTCGGCAGCGACCAGGGCCTGTTCCGCGCCGCCACCCAGGGCCTGCGCGACAAGTACGCGCTGTAAAAGACACGAACAGATACGGAGATAAGGAAATGAGCAAAATCGGATTCATCGGCCTGGGCATCATGGGCACCCCGATGGCGGGCCACCTGATCAAGGCCGGCCATGAAGTCTTCCTGTACACCCACGGCAGCGTGCCGGGCGAGCTGGTCGAGGCAGGCGGCAAGGCCTGCGCTTCCAGCCGCGAAGTGGCACAGAACGCCGACGTCATCATCACAATGGTGCCGGATACGCCGCACGTGGCATCGGCCCTGTTCGGCGAGAACGGCGTGGCCGAAGGTCTGTCGCCGGGCAAGGTGGTCGTCGACATGAGCTCGATCTCCCCCGTCGAGACCAAGGCATTCGCGGAACGCATCAAGGCCCTCGGCTGCGACTACGTCGACGCCCCGGTCTCCGGCGGCGAAGTCGGCGCCAAGGCGGCCAGCCTGACCATCATGGTGGGCGGTTCGGAAGCGGCCTTCGACCGCGTCAAGCCGCTGTTCGAACTGATGGGCAAGAACATCACCCTGGTGGGCGAGAACGGCGCCGGCCAGACCTGCAAGGTGGCCAACCAGATCATCGTCGCCCTGAACATCGAGGCGGTGGGCGAAGCCCTGCTGTTCGCATCGAAGATGGGCGCCGATCCGGCCAAGGTGCGCCAGGCGCTGATGGGCGGCTTCGCGGCGTCGCGCATCCTGGAAGTGCACGGCGAGCGCATGGTCAAGCGCACCTTCGACCCGGGCTTCCGCATCGAACTGCACCAGAAGGACCTGAACCTGGCGCTGTCGAGCGCGCGCGCGATCGGCGTCTCGCTGCCGAACACCGCCACCGCCCAGGAACTGTTCAACAGCTGCGCGGCCCACGGCGGCGCCGGCTGGGACCACTCGGGCATGGTGCGCGCGCTGGAAATGATGGCGAATTTCGAAATCGGCCAGCAGCAAAAATGAACGCGCCGCATTCGAGCCCGCGCCAGCTGTTGCTGAAGATGTTCGACGCTGCGATCGAGTCCGCGCAGCCCGGACATTGCGTGCCGCCGCACCTGCCCGAGCCCGGCGCCGGCAGGACCATCGTGATCGGCGCCGGCAAAGCCTCGGCCGCGATGGCGCGGGCGCTGGAGCAGCACTGGCCCGGGCCGATCTCCGGCCTGGTAGTCACGCGCTACGGCTATGCGGTGCCCTGCCAGCGCATCGAGATCGTCGAAGCCGCGCATCCGGTGCCGGACGAAGCCGGCCTGCGCGCGGCCGGGCGCATGATGGAACTGGTCGGCGGCCTGACGCTTGATGACACCGTGATCTGCCTGATCTCGGGCGGCGGCTCCTCGCTGCTGCCCTTGCCGCTCGACGGCATCACGCTGGAAGACAAGCAGGCGGTCAACCGCGCCCTGCTGGCCTCCGGCGCCACCATCGGTGAAATGAACACCGTGCGGCGCCACCTGTCGGCAATCAAGGGCGGACGGCTGGCGGCGGCCTGCCATCCGGCGCGCGTGGTCACCTTGCTGATCTCGGATGTGCCGGGCGACCGTCCCTGCGACATCGCCTCCGGCCCGACCGTCGGCGACCCGACCACCTGCCTTGACGCGCTGGCCATCGTGCGCCGCTACGGCATCGAGTTGCCGGCGGCGGTGCGCGAAGTGCTGGAGAGCGGACGCGGCGAATCGGTCAAGCCGGGCGACCCGCGCCTGGCACGCTGCGAGACGCGGATGATCGCGACGCCGCAGATGGCGCTGGAAGCGGCGGCCGCGGTCGCACGCGAAGCCGGCATCACGCCCTACATTCTCGGCAATGCGATCGAGGGCGAGGCGCGCGACGTCGGCAAGGCGATGGCGGGCATGGCGCGCCAGGTGGCGGACTACAACCAGCCTTTCGCCAGACCCTGCGTAATGCTGTCCGGCGGCGAGACCACGGTGACGGTGCGTGGCCAGGGACGCGGCGGACGGAATGTCGAATTCCTGCTGTCGCTGGGACTGGCGCTTGAGGGTCAGGCGGGCATCCACGCGCTGGCCGGGGATACCGATGGCGTCGATGGCCAGGAAGAGATCGCCGGCGCGGTGCTGGCGCCGGAGTCGCTGGCGCGGGCGTGGGCGCTGGGAATCAGGCCGGCCGATGCGCTGCAGGACAACGACGGGCACGGCTTCTTCGGGGCGCTTGGAGATTCGGTGGTGACCGGGCCGACGCTCACGAACGTGAACGATTTTCGGGCGGTGCTGGTGGAATAACCGTCATCCCCGCGAAAGCGGAAATGACGGTTTTGGGGCTGACTCAGCCCTCGATCATCACGTTGCCTTCCGGGTCGACGCGGTTGCCATACGAGGCCACCCACGCATTGAACAGGCTGCGCCAGAAGCTTTCGCCCGGCTGGCGGAAAGCCGGGGAAGCCATCGATTCCATCTGGGCGACTGCGCTGGACTGGTTGGACATGATGCACCTTTCGAAGAGGATTCGGGATTGGTGACCATGTTAAAGACATGCCGATATATCGTCCAATGACATGTTCTGATGCCAGTCATCACTCAAGCAAATGGCTGGCGCCGCCGCTGAATCTCAGCTATCAAGATGGGAAATGAGGGCCGGCGGCGTCGCCGATGAACGCGCGTGGTGCACGTCCACCGACACCCCCACCGCCATGATGTCGATGAGGAGCAGCTGCAGCACCCGCGAGATCATCGACAGGAAGCTGGTGTTGTCTTCCGGGTGGTCGACCGCCAGCACCACGCTGGCCCCCCTTGCCAGCGGCGAGTCGCTGCTGCTGATCGCGATGACGTCGGCGCCGGCCGCGCGCGCCTTGTCGACGGCGCCCAGCAGCTCGGGCAGGCGGCCGGAGTTCGAGATCGCCACCACCACGTCGCCCGGTCCCAGCAGGTCGGCCGCCAGCGAGAACAGGTGGGAGTCGCCGTACAGCGCGGTCGGGATGCGGAAGCGGAAGAACTTGTGCTGGCCGTCCAGCGCCACCACGCGCGAATTGCCCATCGCGTAGAACTCGATGCGCTTGGCGCGGCTCACCAGCTCGATCGCGCGGTCGATCGCGCGCACGTCCAGCTGGTCGCGGAATTTCAGGATCGCCGAGACGGTGTTGTCGATCACCTTGGCCGACAGGTCGTGGGTGCTGTCGCTGTGACGCACCTGGCTGTGGCGCACCGGGATCGAGCCGGTCAGCGAGCTCGCGAACTTGAGTTTGAAGTCGGCCAGGCCGAGGAAGCCGAGCGAGCGGCAGAAGCGGATCACGGTCGGCTGGCTGACGTCGGCCAGTTTCGCGATGCCGGCGATCGGCTCGTTCAGCACCAGGCGCGGCTGCTCCAGCACCAGGCTGGCGACGCGCTGCTCGGCCGGGGTCAGTTCCGGCTGCAGTTGGCGGATGCGGTCCAGCAGCGTGTTGTCGCCGCTGCGTCCGCGCAGGTGCTCGGACAGGATGTTCGCCACGCCGTCGAAGGCGACGTGCGGCGTGCTGATGACATAGGTCGGAATGTCGGCGATATAACCCGAGAAGCGGCCCTTGGCTTCGAAGCGGGCGCGGAAGGGCGAGCTCTTGAACCACTCGCCCAGGCGCGGCACGATGCCGCCGCCGATGAAGATGCCACCGAAGGCGCCCAGGGTCACCGCCAGGTTGGCCGCGGCGGCGCCCAGCATGCCGCAGAAGCACTCCAGCACTTCCAGGCACAGCGGGTCCTTGTCGTCGAGCGCGGCGGCGATGATGGCGGCCGAATCGCGCGCCGGCGCATCCACGCCGTTACGCGCGGCCAGCGCGCGGTGGATGATCTCCATGCCGGGGCCGGAGATCAGGCGCTCGTTCGACACGTGGGTCCACTCGCGCCAGGCGGCCTGCAGGATCGCGAACTCGCGCTCGTCGCTGGGTGCGAAGTTGACGTGGCCGCCCTCGCTGCCGAGGGTGACGAAACCGTCCACGGTCGGGATCCCGCCGGACACGCCCAGGCCGGTGCCCGGCCCCAGCACGCCCAGCACCGCATGCGGCACCGGCTTGCCCGGTCCCACCTGCATCAGGTGCTCCGGCTTCAGGCCCGGAATCGCCATCGCCAGCGCCGTGAAGTCGTTCACGATCAGCAGCGTGGACAGGCCCAGCTCGCGCCGCACCTCGTCGGTCGAAAAGGCCCAGGGCCGGTTGGTCATGCGTACGTAGTCGCCGTCGACCGGATTGGCCAGCGCCAGCGCCGCATGGTTCAGGCGCACGTCCTCATGTTCGGACAGGTAGAAGCGCAGCAGCGGAACGATGCCGTCGAACTCGTCGCACCTCAGCACGCGTACCGAGCGGTAGGTGCCGGGCGCCGTCTGCAGGGCGAAGCGTGCGTGCGTCGCCCCGATGTCGGCCAGCAGGCGCGGGCCGTCGGCGAAGGCGGTGCGGACATGATCCGGCAGCTCCTGCATATCAGGCTTTCGCTGCCAGGCTGCCGAACCAGGCGCCATACGGCGGCAGGTTCACGGTGCCGCCCGCCACCTCGCCCGGCATGCCATGGCCTTCGAGCCTGCTGGCGCCGGCCGCTTGCGGCCAGTCGAATGTCAAGGGCTGGTCGGTCGTGTTGAACACGGCCAGCACCGACGGGTAGCCGTCCAGGTCGCGGCGCAGGGCCAGCGCCTGTTCCGGCACGTCGTAGAAGGCGATCTCGCCGCGGGTCAGCTGCGGCATGGTGCGGCGCCAGTGGATCATGGTGCGCTGGAAGTTCAGCATCGACTGCGGATCCTTGTCCTGCAGATCTTCCGCCAAAGCCAGGTGCTCGGCCGGCACCGGCAGCCAGGGCTTGCCGGTGGTGAAGCCGCCGTTCGCGTCATGTGCGGTCCAGGGCATCGGGGTGCGGCAGCCGTCGCGGCCCTTGAACTCCGGCCAGAAGGTGATGCCGTAGGGGTCCTGCAGCAGTTCGAAGGGAACGTCCGCTTCCGGCAGCGCCAGCTCGTCGCCCTGGTAGAGGCAGGGGGTGCCCTTCAGCGACAGCTGGATCGCCAGCACCAGCTTCGACAGCGCCGGCGAAGGTTTCGCAACCGAGTCCCCACGCGCCCAGCGCGTCGCCACGCGGATCGCATCGTGGTTGCCGACCGACCAGGAGGCCCAGCCATCCTTCACGCGGGTATTGAATTCCTCGACCTGCTTGCGGATGTGGGCCGCGCTGAATTCCGGCGTCAGCAGGTTGAAGCTGTAGGCCATGTGCAGCTTGTCGCCGCCTTCGGTGTACTCGGCCATCTGGGCCAGCGCATCGTCGGACGAGACTTCGCCGATCGACACCGCGCCGAACTCGTTGAGCTGGGCGCGCACGCGCTGCAGGAAGGCGATGTTCTCCGGCTGGGTCTTGTCGTAGATGTGGGCCTGCATGCCGTAGGGGTTCACGTCCGTCACGGTCGAGGTGTCGCGCACCAGCGCCGGCGGATTGCTGCGCAGCTGGCGGTCGTGGAAGTGGAAGACGCAGGCATCCATGCGCACGCCGTCGACGCCGCGCTCGAGCCAGAAACGCTGGGCATCCAAGTGGGCCTGCTGCACGTCCGGATTGTGGAAGTTGAGCTGCGGCTGGCTGACCAGGAAGTTGTGCATGTAGTACTGCTTGCGGCGGGTATCCCACTGCCAGGCCGAACCGCCGAACACGGACAGCCAGTTGTTCGGCGGGTTGCCGTCCGCGAGCGGGTCGGCCCACACATACCAGTCGGACTTCGGGTTGTCGCGGCTGGAGCGGCTCTCGACGAACCACGGGTGGTTGTCGGCGGTGTGCGACATCACCTGGTCGATCATGATCTTCAGGCCCAGGCTATGCGCCTTGGCGACCAGGGCGTCGAAGTCGGCCAGGCTGCCGAACATCGGATCGACGTCGCAGTAGTCGGCGATGTCGTAGCCGAAGTCCTTCTGCGGCGACTTGAAGAAGGGCGACAGCCAGACGATGTCCACGCCCAGGCCGGCAATGTAATCGAGTTTGGCGGTAATGCCGGGCAGGTCGCCGACGCCGTCGCCATCGGTGTCGAGGTAGCTGCGCGGATAGACCTGGTAAATGATGGCTTCTTTCCACCACGGATTGTTGGCGTCGGGAGTGCTCATGATGATGGTGTCCGATTGGTAAATTTTTACGCAATATACAGCATCAATACTGGACTGACAATCGGGAGGAAAATGATGAGTTTTCGTAAATATCCTTGAAAATCATTGGCTTATCGAAAATCCAACTGAAGAATATATGGCTCTATAGTAGTCAAACTACAGATTCGATGTTAGGGTGGCGAACTTGCCAAAGAAGTTCTTGTTGCCAAGCTGGGCTTGCTTGCATAGCATCGCGGCAATGCCGTCGTTCCCGCGAAGGCGGGAACCCAAGTTCGTTGCGCTGCCGAGATGCATGCAACTTGGATCCCCGCCTGCGCGGGGACGACGTTTCAACGCCAACGGCGACTGAACAAGCCGAGCACAGGAGACGCCTCAATGACCCAGAACCCGCCCCCGGTCCAAACCGGCCGCATGCCCCGCCAGATCCCCTTCATCATCGCCAACGAAGGCTGCGAACGCTTCAGCTTCTACGGCATGCGCAACATCCTGACGCCCTTCCTGATCTCCTCGCTGCTGCTGTTCCTGCCCGAGGCCGAGCGCACCGGCGAGGCCAAGCACGTGTTCCATACCTTCGTCATCGGCGTCTACTTCTTCCCGCTGCTGGGCGGCTGGCTGGCCGACCGCTTCTTCGGCAAGTACAACACCGTGCTCTGGCTCAGCCTCGTCTACTGCGCGGGTCACGCCTGCCTGGCCGCCTTCGAGAACCACCTGCAGGGCTTCTACCTGGGCCTGTTCCTGATCGCGCTGGGCTCGGGCGGCATCAAGCCGCTGGTGTCGTCCTTCGTGGGCGACCAGTTCGACCATACCAACAAGCACAAGGCCAAGCTGGTCTTCGATGCCTTCTACTGGATCATCAACTTCGGCTCCTTCTTCGCTTCGCTGCTGATGCCGATCTTCCTGCGCGACTACGGCGCCTCGGTCGCCTTCGGCATCCCCGGCATCCTGATGCTGGTCGCGACCCTGGTGTTCTGGAGCGGCCGCAAGAAGTACGTGCACGTGCCGCCGAGCCCCCCGAATCCGCACTCCTTCCTCAACGTGGCCAAGAGCGCCCTGCTGGCCAAACGCTCGGTTGATGGGCGCGAAGGCCGTCCGGGCCTGGCGGTGGCCAGCGTCGGCGCCGTCGGCGCCGTGGTCTCGCTGGCCATGACCCCGAGCTGGGGCTTCGTGATCGCCGCCTGCACGGCGCTGGTGCTGCTGCTGGCCTTCGGCGGCATCGGCGTGGCGCTGCAGCTGGAGCGGGCGCGCGGCCTGCATCCAGATGACGCCGTCGACGGCGTGCGCGGCGTGCTGCGCATCCTGATCGTGTTCGCGCTGGTGACGCCGTTCTGGTCCCTGTTCGACCAGAAGGCCTCGACCTGGATCGTGCAGGCCAATTCGATGATGCGCCCCACCCTCTCGCTGTTCGGCAGCGAATTCCGCTTCGAGCCGGCGCAGATGCAGGCCCTGAACCCGCTGCTGGTGATGCTGCTCATCCCCTTCAACAATATCGCCGTGTTCCCGCTGCTGCGCGAACTCGGCTGGGAGCCGACCGCGCTGCGCCGCATGACCGCCGGCATCGCCCTGTCCGCCCTGTCCTGGGTGGCGATCGGCACCATCCAGGTCGTGATGGATGGCGGCACCCCGGTCTCGATGGCCTGGCAGATCCTGCCCTATGCCCTGCTGACCATGGGCGAGGTGCTGGTCTCGGCCACCGGCCTCGAATTCGCCTACAGCCAGGCGCCAAGCTCGATGAAGGGCGTGATCATGGCCTTCTGGTCGCTGGCCGTCACGGTCGGCAGCCTGTGGGTGCTGATCGTGAACGCCAGCGTCAAGAACGAGGCGGTGCTCGGCCATATCGCCAATACCGGCCTGGGCGTGATGGCCTTCCAGATGTACTTCTTTGCGGCCTTCGCCTTCCTTGCGGCGCTGGTGTTCGGCTGGTACGCGACCCGCTACCGCGTGGTCGATAACTACCGCACCGAGGCAGCCGCGTGATTTTTAGATTGGCTATCCGATGACAAGCAAAACCCTTACCGCTGCAGGCCTCCTGTCCCTGCTGGCCAGCAGCGGCGTCCACGCCGCGATCTCTCCCGAAGCCTGCGACAGCAAGTCCTTCCAGACCGTGCTGCACCCGGCGGCGGCATCCTTCGATGCGCGCGCCGTCTGGCTCGACCGGCGCCTGATCGCCTTCCCCGGCGCCTCCGCGGACGGCGTGTTCAAGCTCTACCACTCGCCCACCGGTTCGATCGCCGCGCCCGTCGGCGGCAAGGTTGCCGGCAGCATGGGCGCGCTGACGCTTTCCCTCGACAAGGGCGCCGTGCCGCGGGCGCTGGCGGAGCGCTTCAAATGGGTCGGCGCCGGTCCGGTGCTGCAGCTGATCGATGCCGACGTGTCGAAGATGGGCGAGCTGCACCGCCAGCAGCTGGTGCTGGTGCAGGAAGATGCGCAAGGCATCGTGCGCTCGGCCACGCGCGTGCAGGTGGCGGGCGCGCTGGACGACCTGTATGCGGCCGCCGGCAACTTGGACAAGCTCGGCGTCGACATCGCCGGCAACCGTACGAGCTTCAGCCTGTGGGCGCCGACCGCCCGCCAGGCCGCCGTCTGCGTCTACAACACGGGCAGCTCGACCGCGCGCGCCGTCTACCAGCTGGCCTTCGATCCGGCCACCGGCGCCTGGAACGCCGCGGTGCCGGGCGACCTCACCGGCAAGTACTACAAGTATGCGGTCGACGTGCCGGTCGACGGCGGTGGCATCGTGCGCAACCTGGTCACCGATCCGTATTCGATCAGCCTGACCACGGACTCGAAGCGCAGCTACGTCGCGCGCCTGGATTCGCCGCGCCTGAAGCCGGCCGGCTGGGATACCACGCCGGCGCCGCAGACGGTCAAGGCCCCGACCGACATGGTGGTCTACGAGCTGCACGTGCGCGACTTCTCGATCAACGACGCCAGCGTGCCGGAACGCCTGCGCGGCAAGTACGGCGCCTTCACCCGCCCCGACTCGAACGGCATGCGTCACCTGGCCGCGCTGGCGAAGAGCGGCCTGACCGACATCCACCTGCTGCCCGTCTACGACATCGGCAGCGTGCCGGAAGCGGGCTGCGCGGTGCCCAAGCCTTCCGGCGCGCCGGACAGCGAGGCCCAGCAGGCGCTGGTCAGGAAGACCGCGGAAACCGACTGCTTCAACTGGGGCTACGATCCCTACCACTACAACGCGCCGGAAGGCAGCTACGCCACCGATCCGGGCGACGGTGCGCGCCGCGTGGTCGAGTTCCGCGAGATGGTCGACGGCCTGCACAAGCTGGGCTTGCGGGTCGGCATGGACGTGGTGTTCAACCACACCTTCATCGCCGGCCAGAACGAGAAGTCGGTGCTCGACCGCATCGTGCCCGGCTACTACCACCGCCTGAACGCCAGCGGCGGCATCGAACGCTCGACCTGCTGCGACAACACGGCCACCGAAAACCTCATGATGGGCAAGCTGATGATCGATTCGGTGGCCCTGTGGGCGACCCAGTACAAGATCGATTCCTTCCGCTTCGACCTGATGGGGCACCAGCCGCGCGCCACCATGGAACAGCTGCAGCGGACCGTGAACGCCGCCGCCGGCCATCCGGTGCAGCTGCTCGGCGAAGGCTGGAACTTCGGCGAAGTCGCCAACGGCGCGCGCTTCGTGCAGGCTTCCCAGCTCTCGCTGAACGGCAGCGGCATCGGCACCTTCAACGACCGCACCCGCGACGCCGTGCGCGGCGGCTCGGCCGGCGATTCCGGCGAAGCGCTGTTCGCGCGCCAGGGCTGGATCAACGGCCTGGTCTACGACCCGAACGGCCACGGCCAGCACGATCAGCGCGAACTGCTGCGCGCCGCCGACATGGTGCGCGCCGGCCTGGCGGGCTCGATCCGCAGCTATCCGCTGCAGACCTTCGACGACAAGACCGTGCCGCTCGAAGCGATCGACTACGGCGGCCAGCCGGCCGGCTACGCCAGCGAGCCGTCGGAAGTCGTCAACTACGTCGAGAACCACGACAACCAGACCCTGTTCGACAACAACGTGTTCAAGCTGCCGGCTTCGACCCCGTCGTTCGAGCGCGCCCGCGTGCAGGTGCTGGGCATGGCCGTCGACGCCTTCGCGCAAGGCATCGCCTACTATCACGCCGGCATCGACGTGCTGCGGTCGAAGTCCCTGGACCGCAACAGCTTCAACTCGGGCGACTGGTTCAACCGCCTCGACTGGACCTACCGCGACAACTACTTCGGTACCGGCCTGCCGCCGCTTGACGACAACGGCAAGGACTACGCGCTGCTGCAACCCCTGCTGGCCAACCCGGTCTTCAAGCCGGCGCCATCGGATATCGCCTTCGCGCGCGACGCCTTCCGCGACCTGCTGGCGATCCGCGCCAGCTCGACGCTGTTCCGCCTGCCGAGCGCCGCGGAGATCAAGCGCCGCCTGCGCTTCTTCAACACCGGTTCAAGCCAGAACCCGACCGTGGTCGCCGCCCACCTGAATGGCGAAGGCTACGCGGGCGCCAACTATCCGGGAGCTAACTACAGGGGGATCAGCTACTTCATCAACGTCGACAAGGTCGGCCACACCGTGACCGATCCCCAGGTGGCCGGCAAGGCGCTGCGCCTGCATCCGGTGTTCCTGGCACCGAACGTGGCCGACAAGCGCGCGAGCCAGGCGAGCTTCGATCCGGCCACCGGCGCGTTCAGCATTCCGCCGCGCACGGCGGTGGTGTTCGTGGAGGACTGAGGCGCTTGGCACCGGCGCTGACGCATCCAGGCAGAAACGAAACACGCCTTGAGCAGCGCCGGTGCTAGACTTTCTCCCTCACTTCAGGGAGAACCGGCATGGAAAAGATCCGGGCCTGGGCCGCACAGTCCGCGGGCGGCCAGCTTGTTCCTTTTGACTACGATCCGAGGCCGCTGGACCCGGAAGACGTCGAGATCAAGGTCGAGTATTGCGGCGTCTGCCACTCCGACCTGTCGATGCTCGACAATGAATGGGGCATCACCACCTATCCCTTCGTGCCGGGACACGAAGCGATCGGGCGCGTGGTCGGCCTCGGCGCCATCGCGCAGACCAAGGGCCTGAGGCTCGGCCAGCGCGTCGGCGTCGGCTGGAACGTGCGCAGCTGCCAGCATTGCGCGGCCTGCCTGCGCGGCGACTTCCAGCTCTGCGAGACCGTGCAGGCGACCATCGTCGGCCACCACGGCGCCTTTGCCGACCGCGTGCGCGCCCATTGGGTGTGGAGCGTGCCGATCCCGAATGCGCTGGCGTCGGGCAATGCCGGGCCACTGCTGTGCGGCGGCATCACCGTGTTCGCGCCGCTGCTGCAGCTGCACGTGCCGCCGACCGCGCGGGTGGCGGTGTTCGGCATCGGCGGACTGGGGCACATGGCCCTGATGTTCACGAAGGCCTGGGGCTGCGAGGTCACGGCCTTCACCTCCTCGCCCAGCAAGGTGCAGGAGGCGATGTCCTTCGGCGCCCACCATGTGGCGTCGAGCCGCTCCGAAGCCGACATGCAGCGCCTGGCGGGCAGCTTCGACTTCGTCTTCATCACCGCCAACGCGCCGCTCGACTGGGATGCCGTGATCGGCTTGCTGGCGCCCGGCGGCCGCCTGCACTTCCTGGGCGCCGTGCTGGAACCGGTGCCGGTGCAGGTGATGAGCCTGGTGATGGGACAGCGCGCGATATCGGCCTCGCCGACCGGCAGCCGCGCCCAGATCGACACCATGCTGCGCTTCGCCACCCATCACCACGTCGCGCCCAAGGTCGAGCATTTCCCGATGAGCCGGGTCAACGAGGCGATGGACCACCTGCGTGCCGGCAAGGCCAGTTACCGGATCGTGCTCGACGCCGATTTCGCGTAGACGAGGCCAGTCCAGCGGTGGCCGCCGAAGCAGGCCAGCAGCAGTGCCGCCGCCGTGCACAGCCAGCCGAACAGGTCGCCGCTGCGGGTGTAGGGCGTCGTTCCCGGCAGCGCCGCCGGCACCCGGCCCAGCAGGGTCGCGCCGGGCAGCGCCGCCGAGGACGTCGACGCCGTCACGCGGCCGTAGGCATCGCTGATCGTCAGCAGGCCTTCGCGCGCCGCGCGCAGCATCGGCATGCCGGTTTCCACGCCGCGTATGGCGGACAGGCGCGCCGCATAGTCGCCGTCCTCGCCGAAGTCCCAGGCCGGCACCAGCAGGGCCTGGGCGCCCAGTTCCGCATAGTCGCGTCCCATCGCTGCAAAATGCACGTCCTTGCAGATCGCCAGGCCATAGCGGTGTCCCGCCATCGCCTGCACCGCGAAGGCGGAGCCGGCGGCGAAGTCGCGCTCGGGCGGCGCCAGGTGGTGCTTGACGTAGTCGGCGGCGAGCCTGCCGTCGGGTGCGAACAGCCACAGGCGGTTGGTCCTGTGGCCGTCGTCGATGCCGACACCCAGGGCCAGCCAGACCTTGGCGCGGGCAGCCAGCGCCGCCATCCTCGATCGCAGCGGCTCCGCTTGCGCCGGCCGCAGCACCGCGATCTTCTCGGGCAGCAGCACCAGCCGCGCGCCCTGCCCCGCCAGGGTGTCGACGTGGTGCTCGTACTGCGTCCAGATGCGTTCGACCTGGGCGGCCGGTACGCGCGGGCCGATGAAATCGTCGATCACCGCCATGCCGACCAGCTCTCCCTGCGCCGGCACAGCCGCCGGGATGCGGGCAAAGCCGAAGCCCAGGCAGCCGGCAGCCAGCAGCAGCGAAGCGGCCAGCGGCCAGCGCGCCGCCCGCCAGCCGTGCACGGCCGCCCACGCCAGCGCGGCCGGCGGCAGCGACAGCACGAACACCAACCCGGACACGCCCAGCAGCGAGGCGAGCTGCAGCGCGGGCGGGAAGCCGGCCTGGGAATAGGCGATGCTGTCGAAGTTGCCGTCCGGGTGAAAGTGGGCCAGCAGGGTGTCCGCCGCACACCACATCAGCGGATAAGCCAGCACCGTCCACGGCGACGGGAACGCCAGCATCACGCGCCGCGCCTGCGACACCACCAGCACCCACAACAGCGCCAGCAGCAGGGTCACGAACAGCGCCGGCGCCAGCGGCATCACCAGGGTGTGGTAGTGCAGGTCGGCGCTGGCGCCGATCAGGCCGGCCAGCAAAGACCAGCCCAGGGCCGCGCGCTTGGAGCTGCGCAGCGCGGCCACCAGCAGCGGCGCCGGCGCCACCCAGGCCAGCCACCAGACCGGATGCAGGCCGAAACTCCAGCGCAGCATCAACCCGCCGAGAACCGCCAGCGCGGCGTTGAGCAAGTGCTTACGATCGATGCGCATCGCTCAGGCCTTGCGCGTGAAACCGTCCGCGCTCCATTGCTCGCTGCCCACGCCATGGCGGACCGTGAACAGGCCGTCCGGATCGTAGCGCTCCTTCACCTGCAGCAGCTTCGGATAGTTGGGTCCCCAGTAGGTATCCTGCCAGCGCTGCTGGAAGAAGTCGCTTTCCGAGACATAGGTGCCGGCATTCGGCGCCACCTTGCGCAGCGGGTCCATCGCCCGGCGGATCTTGGCGGCGCGGCGGTGCGCCTCCTGTTCGTCGACTTTCGCGCCAGGCATGCCGGGATAGGCCGGATCGCCGCCGCCGGCAATGATGGCGAGCGCGAAGGCATCGACCACGCCGGGGTGGGTCGCCGTATCGCGGGTCGCCGCAAGCGCCTGCGGCGGCGCGCCGGCGATCCCCTTGTTGAAGTGCAGCCCGACCCACCACTGCTGCGAAGCCGCGCACAGGCTGTCCACCAGCCGCGCCTGCGCGCCCTCTTCCAGCAGGCCGGCCGGCAGCCAGCTCGACTCGTAGCCGTGGATATACCAGCCGACCTGGTCGCGGTCGCCCTGCCACACGGCGTGATGGGCCGGCGCGCCTTCGCGGTCGTCGCGCGCCATGATGGCGGGCGCGGTCTTTTCCCAGAACGCCGCGTCCCAGAAGCGGCGCGCCGGCACCGCCATGATGGTCGGCTCCTTGAAGCTGTAGTCGCCGCTGGCGCGCACCCAGTCGAGGAAGGGTGCCCAGACCGCCTTCGCCTGGGCGCCGTCCAGGCCCTGGAAGACCATCGCCAGGTGCAGCTTCCTGCCCTCGCGCAGGGACACCTGCTCGCCCCAGTGTTCGTTGAACAGGCGCTCGCGGTAGAAGGCGATGAAGCGTGCGACCAGGGCCTTGAATGCCGCGTCCGAATCCGCCGTGATGTCGCCGAACACGCCGCCGAAGGTCGCCGGCAGTTCGTGGGTGCGCAGGGTGAGCCGCGTGACCACGCCGAAGGTGCCGCCGCCGCCGCCCTTGAGGGCCCAGAACAGCTCGGGATTGGTGTGCGCGTTGGCGATCCGGACCTGGCCGTCGGCGGTGACGATTTCCGCTTCGAGCAGGCTGGCCGCGGCGGTGCCGTAGCGCTTCGAGAAGCTGCCGAAGCCGCCGCCCGTCACCAGCCCGGCCACGCCCACCGTGGTGCAGCCGCCGCCCTGCACGTAGCGGCCGGCCTTGGTGGTCACGGCCGTGTAGGCGTCGATCCACATCGCGCCGGCGCCGACGCTCACCGCCGGCAGCGCCTCGGCCTGCGTGCCACCTTGCGGCACGAAGGCGTCGATCAGGGTGACGTCGTTCATGGCGCGGGTCCACACCAGCAGCGAATCCGGCGCGTTCGAGCCGCCCTTGTAACTGTGGCCGCCGCCCTTGACCACCAGGCGCAGCTTGTGGGTGCGGGCGAAGTTTACGGCGGCGGCGACGTCAAGCGCATTGCGCGCCGCGACCGCATAGGCGCTCGGCT
Organism: Massilia sp. 05N420; assembly: GCF_056397205.1. Classification (NCBI taxonomy): domain Bacteria; kingdom Pseudomonadati; phylum Pseudomonadota; class Betaproteobacteria; order Burkholderiales; family Oxalobacteraceae; genus Massilia; species Massilia sp. 05N420. Next base: position 65,839 of record NZ_JBFTMX010000019.1, on the reverse strand, counting down.
GCGACAGCCAGGCGTCCTGCCAGCCGCTGGTCTGGGTCAACGCGGGATTGTCGCCGACGGCGTAGGGATTCTTCAGCTGCTCGCGGGTCGCCGCGCAGGCGCTGGCATCGGTGGCGCAGCCGGCGAAGGGCGAGGCCAGCTTCAGCAGCCGTCCGGAGGTGGCGCGGCGCAGGCCTTCCCAGTCGGCGGCGCCTGGCCAGCCGGGCGTACCGGGGCGCACGCGGTACAGCACCGCCTTCCCCTTCGCCTGCGCCCGCGCCAGTCCGGGCAGGCCGCCCGCTACCAGCGCGGCACCCAGGGAAGCTTTCAAAACCTCGCGTCGTTTCATGCTTCATCCCTCGTTGTTGGTTTGTGCGCAACAAGGATGCAGGAAGCCGGACGGCCGGGCAAACGCTTTGTGGCGAAACGGGATTGGCCGGGGGCGAAGTGGCAACCTTCCATGTGATAGAAATTTACATTGCTATTACATGGAAGTTAACGCTACATTTGTAACGCAATGCCATACCAACAAGGAGAATCCGCCCATGCCGCCTGCCCGACCTGTCCCCATGCTTCAGCGCCGCCTGTCGCGCCTCGCCCTCCTGCCCGCCGCCCTGGGCGCCGCACTTTCCGCCCATGCCCAGCAAACCGGCGCCGGCGCGGCGGTCCAGCAGGTGCAGGTGCGAGGCAGCACGGCCGCCTACGATGCGCGCCGCGACGATACCGCCATGAAGACCGTCGTCCGCCACGACGAGATCGTACGCTACGGCGACACCAGGCTGCTCGAGGTCCTGAAGCGCATCCCGGGCGTGACCGTGAGCGGCGCCGCCGGCCGTGGCGGCGAGGTGCGCATGCAGGGCCTGGGCAGCGGCTACACGCAGCTGCTGGTGAACGGCGAACGCCCGCCCGCCGGCATGCAGGTCGACACCCTGGCGCCCGAGATGGTCGAGCGCATCGAAGTGATGCGCGCCGCCAGCGCCGAGTTTTCGATGGAGGGCATCGCCGGCACCATCAACATCGTGCTGAAGAAAACGGTGCGCAAGCCCGAACGCGAGCTGAAGATCGGCTACGGCATCGGGCGCGACACCCGTAGTCCGAACGCCAGCCTGCGCCTGGCCGACCGCGACGGCGCCTTCGGCTACGAACTGGCGGGCAGCCTGGTGCACGACGGCTTTCGCGGCGAGGCGCCGGGCCGCGATGAAGCCACCGACGCCGCCGGCCGCCGGACCCTGCTGCGCACCACGGCCGGCCACGAGGACGGCAGGATGACGACCCTGAACCTGACACCCAAACTGCAGTGGAAGCTCGACGGCGGCGATACGCTCGGCCTGGAGACCTTCCTGAACCTGAACCGCTTCCGCATCGGCGTGAATGCGCCCACCGCCACCGTGCTCGGCGAGCTTCCGCCTTATCCGGACAAGCAGTTCGGGATGGCCAACGACAACGACGTCCTGCGCAGCACCCTGGAATGGACGCATGCGCTGGCGTCCGGCGCGCGGCTGGAGGCCAGGCTCGGCGTCTCCGCCAGCCGCACCGACAACACGACCCGGCGCACGGCCGGCGGCAATCCGGCAGTCGGGCCGCTCACGCGCAGCATCGATTCGCGCGGCCGCGACCGCGGCCTGAGCACGACCGGCAAATATACGGTGCCGCTGTTCGACGGCCATGCGCTGGCGCTGGGCTGGGATGGCGCCTGGGATCGCCGCGGCGATGCGCGGCGCGAGCGCGACTACCTCGACCCCGCGGCGCCCATTCCCGCCGGCGACGAACATGACAGCGGCCACGTGGCGCGCCTGGCGGGCTATGCCCAGGACGAGTGGACGCTCACACCGCAACTCTCGCTCTACCTCGGCGCGCGCTGGGAGGGCGTACGCATCGAGGCCGACGGCAACACCTTCGGCACGGCGCGCTCGCGCTCAGGCGTCTTCAGCCCGGTGCTGCAGGTGCTGTACAGGCCGCCCGGCATGAAGGACGACCAGCTGCGGCTGGCCGTGGCGCGCACCTACAAGGCGCCCGGCATGGAGCAGCTGCTGCCGCACCGCTACACCTCGGTCAACAACAACCCGGCCGAGCCGGATACCGAGGGCAACCCGAGCTTGAGACCGGAACTGGCGCTCGGCATCGACGCCGCCTGGGAACACCGCTGGGCGGAAGGCGCGATGCTGGCGCTGAGCGCGTCCATGCGCCGCATCGACGACTACACGCGCTCGCTGGTGGTGTTCGACGGCGCGCGCTGGATCGCCCTGCCCGTCAACGTCGGCAAGGCGCGCACCCGTACGCTGCAAGTGGAGACGGCCTTCCCGCTACGGACGCTGATGAATGGCGCGCCGCCGCTCGAACTGCGCGCCAACGTCGCGCGCAACTGGTCCAATGTGGATGGGGTGCCGGGACCCGATAACCGGCTCGACGAGCAGGTGCCGCTGTCGGCCAATCTCGGCGCCGACTACCAGGGCGAACGGATGACGGCAGGTGCGAACTTCGGCTTCCGCAAGGGCGGGCGGGTGGCGGTGGCGGCCAACCAGGCGGCCTGGCTGCACGTACAGCGCGATCTCGAACTGTACGCGCTGTGGCCGGTCGACAGGCGCAGCCGGCTGCGCATCAGCGCCGCCAACCTGCTGGGAATGGACATGGTCAACGAGCGCAGCTACACCGACCTCGCCGGCGGGACGACCCTACGCAACCGGATCGCCAACATCGGCCATCCGAGCCTGAAGCTGACCCTCGAGTCCAGCTTCTGAAGGAGCGGAGGACGGCTGTTCCGCCGCCCTGCCCGGGCCGGGACAGAATGCGCACAGCATGATCAGCGTGGCCATGATCGCCAGCCGCTTGATGTCATCCGGATGCATCATGGCAGTCTCCAATGAGGGAAGATCCCTCATTGTGGAATGCCATACGGAAACGTTCTTGATCCAGCCGGACCCGTCGATCAGATGTCCAGGTGGGAGATCAGCAGGCGCCGGCGCTCGCTGTCGCCTTCGCCGCTGTCGCCGGTCTCCTGTCCCAGCGAGATCCCGACCGCCATGATGTCGATGAGGAGCAGTTGCAGGATGCGCGAGATCATCGAGAGGAAGGTCGTGCTGTCTTCGCTATGGTCGACCGCCAGGCAGATGCTGGCCTTCCGCGCCAGCGCCGACTTGCTGCTGGTGATGGCGATGACGTCGGCGCCCGCCGCGCGCGCGGTGTCGACGGCCGACAGCAGCTCGGGCAGCTGGCCGGTGGTCGAGATCGCGATCACGACGTCGCCCGGACCGAGCAGCTCGGCGGCCAGCCCGAACAGGTGGGAGTCGCCATAGGACGAGGTCGGAATGCGGAAGCGGAAGAACTTGTGCTGGCCGTCCAGCGCCACCACGCGCGAATTGCCCATCGCGTAGAACTCGACCCGCTTGGCGCGGCGCAAAATCTCGATGGCGCGGTCGATCGAGTTCACGTCCAGCTGGTCGCGGAACTTCAGGATCGCCGATACCGTGTTGTCGATGACTTTCGCCGACAGGTCGTGGGTGCTGTCGGTCATGCGCACCTGGCTGTGGCGCACGGGGATGGTGCCGGTCAGGCTGCCCGCGAACTTGAGCTTGAAGTCGGCCAGGCCTGAAAAGCCCAGCGAGCGGCAGAAGCGGATCACGGTCGGCTGGCTGACGTCGGCCAGCTTCGCGATCTCGGCGATCGGCTCGGACAGCACCTTGCGCGGATGCTCGAGCACCAGGGTCGCCACGCGCTGCTCGGCCGGCGACAGCTCGTGCTGCAGGTGCTGCACGCGCTCCATCAGGGTGTTGGCGCCGGTGCGGCCGCGCAGGTGCTCGGACAGGATGCTCGCCACGCCGTACAGGGCCGGATTCGGCGTCATGATGACGTAGGTCGGGATCTGCGCCAGGTAATCCGAGAAGCGGCCCTTGGCTTCGAAGCGGGCGCGGAACGGCGACGTGGCGAACCACTGCGCCACGCGCGGCACGATGCCGCCGCCGATGAAGATGCCGCCGAAGGCGCCCAGGGTCACCGCCAGGTTGGCCGCGGCGCCGCCCAGCATGCCGGCGAAGCATTCCAGCACTTCCAGGCACAGCGGGTCGTTCTGCTCGAGCGCGCAGCTGACGATCTCCGCGGCGTTGCGGCTGGGCGCGTCGGCCTTGTTACGCAGCGCCAGCGCGCGGTAGATGATCTCCATGCCGGGGCCGGAGATCAGGCGCTCGTTCGACACGTGCTGCCACTCGCGCCAGGCGTACTGCAGGATCGCGAATTCGCGCTCGTCGGCCGGTGCGAAGTTGACGTGGCCGCCCTCGCTGCCGAGAGTGACGAAACCGTCGACGGTCGGGATCACGCCCGACACACCGAGACCCGTGCCCGGCCCCAGCACGCCGGCCACCGCATGCGGCTGCGGCTTGCCGCCGCCGATCTGCAGCAGCTCTTCCGGCTTGAAGCCAGRCAGCGCCATCGCCAGCGCCGTGAAGTCGTTCACGATCAGCAGCGTGGTCAGGCCGAGCGCGCGCCGCACCTCGTCGGTCGAGAACTGCCAGTCGCGGTTGGTCATGCGGATGAAATCGCCGCTGATCGGATTCGCCAGCGCGAAGGCGGCATGGCTGATGCGCACGCCGTTGGTCTGCGCCAGATAGGCGTTCAGCAGCGCGACGATGCCGGGATAGTCGTCGCACAGCAGCACGGCGACGTTGCGCARCACGCCGGGCGCGCTCTCCAGCGCAAAGCGCGCATGGGTCGCGCCGATGTCGGCCAGCAGGCGGGGGCCGTCGGAATAGGCGGCGCGGGGTTGCTTTTGTTCGGTGGTGTCGGGCTCGATGGTCATTGCGCTAGGATACCATTGATTGATTGGCGCCAAAACGCCTCGCTCGTCGTTCCCGCGAAGGCGGGAACCCAAGTTCTCTCAGCGCTATCGAAACGCAAACAAACTTGGATCCCCGCCTTCGCGGGGACGACGAGCTATTAGGATCCCCGCCTTCGCGGGGACGACGAGCTATTAACTACTCCGCCTGCGCCGGCTGCGGCACCGAAGCCCCCTCCACCCGCACATCCGGCATGAACAGCAAAATCAGCAGCGCCACCAGCACGATCGCGGTACCGGCGCCGAAGATGTTGGCGATGGCGTGCCGGTAGACCTCGCGCATGGCCGGGTCGAGCACCGTGCCGGTGCCGGCACTGGCCGCCGCCTCGATGCCGTGGGCGTGCAACTGGTGGGCCAGGATCGCGCCGGAGCCGGTCACGCCCAGCAGGCCGCCGAGCGAGCGGAAGAAGGTCAGCATGGCGGTGCCGACGCCGCGCCGCGCCACCGGCAGCGCGCTCTGCACGACGATGGTCATGTTCGGCATCACCAGGCCCAGGCCGGCGCCCAGCAGGAAGATCGGCGGTTCGATGAACAGGTAGCCGCGGCCGCTGCCCATGGCCCAGGCCAGCATGCCGAAGGCGGTCACCGCCACCGCCAGCCCCACCACCTGCACCTCCTTGTACCTGTTGGCTCGCGCAACCAGGCGGCCGATCACCGCCGACGACAGGATCATCCCGGCCATCATCGGCACCGTCAGCATGCCGGAATTCGCCGGGCTGCTGCCCATCACGAGCTGGAAGAACAGCGGGAAGAACACGCTCGATCCCATCAGGCCGACGAAGCTCAGCGCCATCACCGCGCTGGCCAGGTTGAACACGCGGTTGCCGAACAGGTCGGGCGGCAGCACCGGCTCGGCGGCGCGGCGCAGGTGCACGACCAGCCAGGCGCCCAGCACCACCGTGAGCGCGGCGCAAAGCTTGATCTCCGGCGCGCTCCAGGCCCACTCGGTGCCGCCCAGGGCCAGGATCAGCAGTAGCGAGACGATGCTGCCGGTCAGCAGGACCGAGCCGAGGTAGTCGATGCGGTGCGCGTGCGTGACGACGGGCTTGCGCAGCGAGCGCGCGATCGACCAGCAGGCGAAGGCGCCCACCGGCAGGTTGATGAAGAAGATCCAGTGCCAGGACAGCAGGTCGGTCATCAGGCCACCCAGCACCGGGCCGAGCACGCTGGTGACGGCGAACACGATGGCGATCGAGCCCTGGCGCTTGGCGCGGTCCTTGGGCGCCACCAGGTCGGAGATGATGATCTGGGCCAGCGGCATGAAGCCGCCGGCGCCCATGCCCTGGATGGCGCGGAACACGATCAGCTCCGTCATGCCGCCGGCCAGGCCGCACAGCACCGAACCGACCAGGAAGGTGGCGAGGGCCGTGAAGATCATCGGACGGCGGCCGTACTGGTCGGCCATCTTGCCGTACAGCGGCATGGTGGCGGTCGAGGCCAGCACGTAGGCGGTCACCACCCAGGACAGGTGGGCCATGCCGCCGAGGTCGGCGACGATGCGCGGCAGCGCGGTGGCGACGATGCTCTGGTCGAGGGCGCCCAGGCCGAGCACGGCCATCAGGGCGAAGTAGACGGCGCGGATTTCCTTCTCGGAGACCGGCGCCGGAGCGGGACAATGAGCGGTGGTATGCGGAGTCTGGGTCATGGGCGCGCGATTGACTTGAGGGGTTCGATGGCGGCGGCCAGCGCATCCAGCTGCGCGGCGTCGAGGCGGCCCACGCGCTGGACCAGCCAGTCCAGGCGCTGCGCGTGCATCTCGTCGGTGATGGCCTGTCCGGCCTCGGTGAGCTGCAGGCCGGTGCGGCGGCGGTCCTCGGGATCGGGGGCGCCGCGCGCCAGAAGGCCGGCCTCTTCCAGCGCCTTGACCTGGGCGCTCATGGTCGGGGTGCGCACCTGCTTCATGCGCGCCAGCTCGGCCACGCCGATGCCCGGATGATGGCTGACGGCGCCCAGCAGCATGGCCTGCATCAGCGACAGCCCGGAGGTCTGGCGCTCGGCGTCGCGGCGGATTTCGCGCACCAGCAGCTTGATGGCGTCGCGCAGCTCTTCGGCGAGCTGCACGCTGCGTTCGGATTGTCGTGTCGTCATGATTAGATTAGGTAGGCTACCTAACCATATTACGGCAAACCACGCGCCGCTTCAAGCGGCGCACGACTTACTTCTCCAACTGGGCCTGCCTTCCCGCCAGCCAGGCCAGCACCGCGCCCGCCACCAGCACCGCCGCGCTCAGGCCGAAGCTGGCCCGGTAGCCGCTGGCATCGAAGAGGATGCCGCCGATGGTCGCGCCGGAGGCGATCGCCAGCTGCACCACCGCCACGATCAGGCCGCCGCCCGCTTCCGCGTCCCGCGGCAGGGTGCGCGCCAGCCAGGTCCACCAGCCGACCGGCGCCGCGGTGGCGACCAGGCCCCACAGGCCGAGCAGCGCGGCGGTGGCGGGCAGCGAGGAACCGAAGGCCATCAGGGCCAGGCCGATCGCCGCCATGACAAGCGGGATGACGACCAGGGTGCGGTACAGCTGCCTTTCCAGCACCGCGCCGATCAGGGTGGTGCCGATGAAGCCGGCCACGCCGACGATCAGCAGCATGCCCGAGACCATCGACACGCCCGCATGGGTCACGTTCTCCAGGAAGGGCCGCAGGTAGGTGAAGAGCGCGAACTGCCCCATGAAGAACAGCGCGGTGCCCGCCATCCCCAGCGCCACCACCGGACGCTTCAGCAGCCGGAAGGCGGCGCCCGCCCCTGCCCCGCCCGCGGCATGCATCTTGGGCAGGCTGAAGAACTTCCAGCCGAAGGCGATGGCGGCCACCGGCACCACGGCGAAGAAGGCGCCGCGCCAGCCGATGACGCCGCCCAGGAAGCTGCCCAGCGGCGCCGCCACCACGGTCGCCAGTGCGTTGCCGCCGTTGACGATCGCCAGCGCCTTCGGCACCGCGCGCTCCGGCACCAGCCGCATTGCGGTTGCCGCCGACATCGACCAGAAGCCGCCGATCGCCACGCCGATGAAGGCGCGGCCGACCATGAAGACCGTGTAGTCGGGCGCGAAGGCGGCCACCGTACCCGACACCATCATCATCAGGGTCAGGGCCAGCAGCAGCACCTTGCGGTCCAGCCGTCCGGCCAGCGGCGCGATGAACAAACTCGTCACCAACGCAAACGCGCCGGACACCGAGATCGCCTGGCCGGCCTGGCCTTCGCTGATGTGCAGGTCGGCGGCCACCGGCGTCAGCAGGCTGACCGGCATGAATTCGGAAGCCACCAGCACGAAGGCGCCGAGCGCCATCGCGAACACCGCGCCCCATGCCGCCGGCTTGTCTTCCACTTCCGCCGCAGCGGCAGGGAGTCGCATGTCCATAGCCGTCTCCTCAAGCCGACAGGGTCGCGCTGTCGATCACGAAGCGGTACTTGACGTCGCCCTTGAGCATGCGCTCGTAGGCGGCGTTGATCTCGTCCGCGCGAATCATCTCGATGTCGGACACGATGCCGTGCTCGGCACAGAAGTCCAGCATCTCCTGGGTTTCCGGGATCCCGCCGATCATCGAGCCGGCCAGTGCGCGGCGCTTGGTGATCAGGTTGAACACCTGCGGCGACGGGTGCGGCGTGGCCGGCGCGCCGACCAGCACCATGGTGCCGTCGCGCTTCAGCAGGTTCAGGTAGGCGTCGAGGTCGTGCGGCGCCGCCACGGTATTCACGATCAGGTCGAGCGTCTTGGCACGCGCAGCCATCGCTGCCGGGTCCCTGGACACGACCACTTCGTGCGCACCCAGCGCTTCCGCATCCTTGCGCTTCGATTCCGAGGTCGTGAAGGCGGCCACGTGGGCGCCCATCGCGCGCGCCAGCTTGATGCCCATGTGGCCGAGGCCACCGATGCCGACGATGCCAACCAGCTTGCCGGGGCCGGCCTTCCAGTGGCGCAGCGGTGAATACGTGGTGATGCCGGCGCACAGCAGCGGCGCGACGGCGGCCAGCTGGTCTTCCGCGTGCTTCACGCTCAGCACGAAGCGCTCGTGCACGACGATCTGCTGCGAGTAGCCGCCCAGCGTATGGCCGGGGGCGTCCCGGGTCGGGCCGTTGTAGGTGCCGACCATGCCGTCGCAGTACTGCTCCAGGCCTTCGTCGCAGTCGGCGCAGTGCCGGCAGCTGTCGACCATGCAGCCGACGCCGACCAGGTCGCCGACCTTGTGCTTGTGTACGTGGTCGCCCACGCTCGAGACGCGGCCGACGATCTCGTGGCCCGGCACGCAGGGGTAGAGGGTACCGGCCCATTCGGCGCGCACGGTGTGCAGGTCGGAATGGCAGACGCCGCAGAAGGCGATGTCGATCTGGACATCGTGCGGACCCGGCGCGCGGCGGGTGATGTCCATCGATTCCAGCGGCTTGTCGCTGGCATAAGCACCATAGGCTTTCACAGTCATGCTGGTTCCTTTCGTTCGCAAAGAGCGCATGATACGAGCAAACAGAACCGCAAAACGGTGCCGGAATTGCATGGGCTTATGAATTCAGCTCATGAATCAAATGACTAATTAACGCTAAACTGTCATCAATGGCCCGCGAAAACATCAACGATATCCTCGTCTTCCTTGCCGTCGCGCGCGAACGCAGCTTCACGCGCGCGGCGGCCAAGCTCGGCATGACGCAATCGGCGCTCAGCCACATCATCCGCGGGCTGGAGGAACGCCTGGGCGTGCGCCTGCTGACCCGCACCACGCGCAGCGTCTCGCCCACCGATGCCGGCGAGCGCCTGCTGCAGAACGTGGGACCGCGGCTGGAAGAGATCGAAGCCGAGATCGCCGCCGTCAGCGACCTGGGCGACAAGCCGGCCGGCCTGGTGCGCATCACCGCCATCGACCACGTGGTCGACAGCGTGCTGTGGCCGCGCCTGGCGCCGCTGCTGCCGCAGTATCCCGACCTGCACGTGGAAATGAGTTCGGACTATCGCCTGGTCGACATCGCCGCCGAACGCTACGACATCGGCGTACGCTGGGGCGACCAGGTCGACAAGGACATGATCGCGGTGCGCCTGACGCCGGACATGAAGATGATGGTGGTCGGCACCCCCGCCTACTTCGCGCACCGGCCGGTGCCAGGCTCGGCCCAGGACCTCATGAAGCACAACTGCATCAACCTGCGCCTGGCCAGCAGCGGCGGCCTGTATGCCTGGGAGCTGCGCCACGAAGGCCGCGACATGGAAGTGCGGGTGCGCGGCCAGCTCACCTTCAACAGCGCCTACCAGATCCTGCATGCGGCGCTCGACGGCTGCGGCCTGGCCTTCATCCCGGAAGACCTGGCCGGCGTCCACGTGCGCGCCGGACGCCTGCAAAGCGTGATGGAAGACTGGTGCCCGAGCTTCCCGGGCCTGCACGCCTACTATCCGAGCCGGCGCCAGAACTCGCGCGCGCTGGCGCTGGTGATCGAGGCGATCCGCTACAAGGACTAGCACAGCTTCGCCAGGTCCTTCCTGAGCTGCACCACGGTGGGCGTCACGACGTTCAGGAAAGCCGCTTCGCGCGAGCGCCGGGCAAAGTCCCTGCCTTCGCTGCCCAGCAGGGCGCGTCCCCCGAGGGCCTGCAGCTCCAGCCGCACCGCATCCGCCGCCATCTCGACCATGCGCAGGCGCAGCTCCAGCAGTCCGCGCGGCCGTTCGCGCAGGCGGCCCCCGTCCAGGCCCGCAAGCAGGGCCGCGTCAAGATCCTGCGTTGCCGATTCGAGTGCCGCCAGCTCGGCGGACTGCGCGCCGGCGAGCGCATCCCGCGCGGCCCGCAGCGATGCGCGCGCCAGGCCCAGCCCCAGTCCGCACTGGAGCCCGACGAAGACCGGACGGATGGCGGGCAGGAAGACCCGCGCCTGCGGATGCAGTTGCCAGGACTCTTCGACCGGCACCTCGTCCAGGTGCAGCGCCGCCGTATTCGTGCCGCGCAGCGCCAGCAGCTCGAGGTCCGGCGTCCGCCGCAGGCCCTGCGCATCGTGCGGCACGGCGAACACGGCGGGATTGTAGCCCTGCGCATCCCCGGCCGCGATCGCGGCGACGAAGCCCTGGCGGCGCAGGTTGCTGGCCCAGGGCACGGCGCCGTGCAGGCGCACGCCCCCGGGTCCGGTCGTGAAGGACGTGCGCAGGCGATCCAGGCCGCCCAGGAACTTCATCGCATTCGACAGCCCCGGCGCGCCGGCGAGCCGTCCCTGTTGCAGGTCCGGCATGAGGCGTGCGGCCAGTTCCCGGTTCGGGCTGGCGAGCAGGCATTCCATGAAGGCGCGCTGCGCCCAGAACACGAAGGCGGCGCTGAGCGAATGTTCGGCGAGCGCCGCGACCACGCGCACGGCGCTGCCCGGCGTACCGGCTGCGAACAGGCCGGATTGCGCCAAACGCGCGAGCAAACCATCCCCTTCATCGGCACGCGTATCGAGTGCTTCCGCACGCTCCCTGATCCAGTCGACAAGCGATTCATCCAGCACGGCCATGGTTCCACGAATATGAGATTGCATTCATGGTAAGCGAAAACAAGGTCCATACATGCGCCGGCACCGGGATAGGTACTCTCCCAGCAGAAAACAAAAAAACGAGCGAAAATAAGAACTTACGAATTCAAGGACCATACCTTTCCGCCATGTCCAATGTAGCTTCTTCGACTGTCCCCCGCCGCGCGGCGATGAATCCGGCGCCGCTCGGCGTGTCGCTGCTGCTGATCGTCCTCGGCGCGCTGTATCTCGCGCAGGCGGTCAGTGCCAAAATTTCCGCGCTGTTCGTGGTCGGCGCGTTGCTCGGCCTCTCGCTGTATCACGCGGCCTTCGGCTTCACCTCGTCGTGGCGCGTGTTCATCGCCGACGGCCGCGGCGCCGGCCTGCGCGCGCAGATGCTGATGCTCGCCGTCGGCGTCGCGCTGTTCTTCCCGGCCCTGGCCAGCGGCACGCTGTTCGGCAATCCCGTCACCGGCCTGGTGTCGCCGGCCGGCACCTCCGTCGTCATCGGCGCCTTCATGTTCGGCATCGGCATGCAGCTCGGCGGCGGCTGCGCATCCGGCACCCTGTACACGGTGGGCGGCGGCAGCACGCGCATGATCGTGACCCTGGTCGCCTTCATCGCCGGCTCCGTGATCGCCACCGCGCACATGCCCTTCTGGACTTCGCTGCCCCAGCTCAAGCCGGTCTCGCTGGTGAAGACCCTGGGCCTGGCGCCCGCGCTGCTGCTCAACTGGCTGGTGTTCGCGGCCATCGCGGCCATCACCGTCGTCGTCGAGAAGCGTCGTCACGGCCGCCTGGTCGCTCCGCAGCTGCCGGCGGACCGCGCCGCCACCTGGCTGCACGGCCCCTGGCCACTGGTGGCCGGCGCCCTGGCGCTGGTCGTGCTCAACTTCGCCACGCTGGCGCTGTCCGGCCGTCCCTGGGGCGTGACCTCGGCCTTCGCGCTGTGGGGCGCGAAAGCGGCGTCAAGCATCGGCATCGACACCGCCAGCTGGGCCTACTGGTCGACCAAGGCCAACGCCGCCGCGCTGGCCGCGCCGGTCTCGCATGACGTGACGTCGGTAATGGACATCGGCATCGTGCTCGGCGCAATGCTGGCGGCCGCGCTGGCCGGCCGCTACTCGCCGGTGTGGAAGCTGCCGCTGCGCTCCTTGATCGCGGCCGTCGTCGGCGGYCTGCTGCTGGGCTACGGCGCTCGCMTCGCYTATGGCTGCAAYATCGGCGCCTACTTCAGCGGCATCGTGTCGGGCAGCCTGCACGGCTGGCTGTGGCTGGTGGCCGCGTTTGCCGGCAACGTCTTCGGCACCCGCCTGCGTCCGCTGTTCGGCCTCGAGGTCGAGCGGGTGAAGCCGAGCGCCTGCTGAGCCCAGGCGGCGCGTTTACTCACTTCAGCGCCAGCTCGCCGTACCGCCAGGCGGCCGTCACACCACCATCCATCAGGAAGTCGCTGCCCGTGATGAAGCCCCCATCGGGGCCCATCAGCAGGGCCGCGACGTTCGCCACCTCGTCGGGCGTACCGACACGTCCCGCCGCCGACACCTCGATCATGCGCCTGTAGCCCGGCCCGCGCGGGCCGGCGAATTCGTCCTTCGCCAGCGGCGTGAAGATGATCCCCGGGCTGATGCCAGTCCGGCCAGCAGCACGAGCTTGCCCAGGCTGACGCGGCGGGCGATGGCCTGACCGATCGATCCCGGGCCGATGACGACGACGACTTCTTTCATATTGCCGCTCCTTTCAAATGTCGAGCTTTCGTTCGCTCATCCACTTCACGATGTCCGGATCGCGGTGGGAGAAGAAACAGCTGCTGCCGGTTTCCAGCGCCGCGATCGCAGACATATCGTCAGCGGTCAACGTGAAATCGAAGATGTCGAGGTTTTCAAGCATCCGCTCGCGGCGCACGGTCTTGGCCAGGGCGACCACGTTTTGCTGGGTCACCCAGCGCAGCACGACTTGACCGACCGTCTTGCCGTGCCTGGCGGCGATCGCCATCAGAACGCCGTTCTCGAAGAGCCCGTTACGGCCTTCCGCGAACGGCGCCCAAGCCTCGGCCTGAACGCCGTGCTCGCGCATGAAAGCCAGGGCCTCGGCCTGCTGATGGAAGGGGTTGATTTCGACCTGGTTGACCGCCGGCGGTATCTCGTTGAAGGCGATGATATCCATCAGCCGGTCCGGATGAAAATTGCTGACGCCGATGGCGCGCAGTTTGCCCGCACCATATGCCTCTTCCATCGCGCGCCAGGAACCGTGGACGTCGCCAAACGGCTGATGAATCAGGAACAGGTCGATGTAATCCACCCGCAGCCGCCGCAGCGAATTCCCGATCGCTTCCTTCGTGCGTTCATAGCCGGTGTGCTGGACCCAGAGTTTACTCGTGATAAACAGCTCTTCGCGATCCACGCCACCGTTCTTCACACCCTCCCCGACCGCCGCTTCGTTCATGTAGGAAGCTGCGGTATCGATCAGGCGATAGCCGGTCTCGATCGCATCGACGACCGCCCGTTCGCACGCCTTCGGATCGGGAATCTGGAAGACGCCGAATCCCATTACCGGCATCTGCAAGCCATTGTTAAGCTCTACATACTGCATAGTCCTTGCTCCTTTCATTTGCCGACCAGGGCCTGACGATCGGCGGAATAACGCGCCCCTTGCACAGCAATCGTCGACAGCGCCGCGTCCAGGTCGCGACACTCACCGGCCTCCAGCTGCAGCGGCGCAGCACCGATGTTCTCGTCGAGCCGGTGCAGCCTGGTGGTGCCTGGAATCGGGACAATCCACGGCTTGCGCGACAGCAGCCAGGCCAGCGCGATCTGGGCCGGGGTCGCGTTCCTTTCGCCGGCGATTCGTGCGAGCAGATCGACCAGGGCCTGGTTCGCGGCGCGCGCGCCCTGGCTGAAGCGTGGCACGGTGTTGCGGAAGTCGGTCGGATCGAACTGCGTCGCCGCGCTGATGGCGCCGGTCAGGAAGCCCTTGCCGAGCGGGCTGAAAGGCACGAAGCCGATGCCCAGCTCTTCCAGCAGCGGCAGAATTTCGGCTTCCGGCTCGCGCCACCACATCGAGTATTCGCTTTGCAGGGCCGTCACCGGCTGCACGGCATGGGCGCGGCGGATCGTCTGCGGGCCGGCTTCCGACAGGCCGAAGTGCTTGACCTTGCCCTGGCGGATCAGGTCCTGCACCGCGCCGGCCACATCTTCGATCGGCACGTTCGGGTCGGTCCGGTGCTGGTAAAACAAATCGATCCGCTCGGTCTTCAAGCGCCTGAGGGACTGCTCCGCCACTTCACGGATGCGCTCCGGCCGGCTGTCCAGGCCCGCATGCGCATCGCCATTTCGGAATCCGAATTTGGTCGCGATCACGACCTGGCCGCGGAACGGCGCCAGCGCTTCGCCGACCAGTTCTTCGTTCGCGCCATAGGCTTCGGCCGTATCGAAGAAGGTGACACCGCGCTCGACCGCGGCGCGGATCAATGCGATTGCCACGTCACGGTCCGCGGCCGGGCCGTAGCCATAACTGAGGCCCATGCAGCCAAGACCGATTGCGGATACCTTCAAACCACTCTTGCCAAGTTCACGTTGTTGCATCGTTTTTCCTCCTGTACCGACTACTGTACCCAGGCAGGCATTGCTTGATAAGACGGTATAATCGGCATGCCTTGATTAGCTCACCTAATGAATCATGAAGGCGGATCTGGATGACCTCGTGGCTTTCGTGCTGGTTGCGCGCGAAGGCAGCTTCACGAAAGCGGCCGCGCAGCTCGGCGTGTCGCAGTCGGCCCTGAGCCAGACCATCCGGGCGCTGGAAGAGAGGCTGGGATTGCGCCTGTTGACGCGCACCACGCGCAAGGTGGCGCCGACCGAGGCCGGAGAACGGCTGCTGATGACGGTGGGGCCGCGGCTGGACGGCATCGAGGACGACCTTGCCGCACTCAGCGAACTGCGCGACAAGCCCGCCGGCTCGATCCGCATCACCGCATCGGAACATGCCGCCGATACGATCCTGCTGCCGAAGCTGATGCCGCTGCTGGCCAGCTATCCGGATATCGAACTCGAAATCAACACCGACTACCGGATGATCGACATCGTCGAGCAGCGTTTCGATGCCGGCGTGCGCCTGGGCGAGCACCTGGCAAAGGACATGATCGCCGTGCCCATCGGACCCGACGCCAGGATGGCGGTGGTCGCCTCCGCCGCCTACCTCGCCGGGCATCCTGCCCCCACGAAGCCGCAGGACCTGACCGATCACAGATGCATCAACGTGCGCCTGCCCACCCACGGCGGCCTGCTGCCCTGGGATTTCAAGAAGGGGACACGCGAACTGAACGTGCGTGTCGAAGGGCAGCTCATCCTGAACGGTTTTCCGCAGGTGCTGCAGGCAGTCCTGGGCGGCATGGGACTGGCCTTCATGCTGGAAGACAGCGTGCAGACCCATGTCGCCGACGGCAGGCTGGTGCGGGTGCTCGAGGACTGGTGCGCCGTCTTCCCCGGCTACCACCTCTATTATCCGAGTCGCCGCCAGCCGTCGTCCGCGTTTGCCCTCGTCGTCGATGCCCTGCGTTTCACGCCGGCTTTGCCAGGTGTCCGGTCTTCAAATAGAAGCTCACTCCCTGCCGGCCGGCGATGAGGTCACCCTGTTCGCCGGCAGGCAGGCGGATCCAGCTGCCTGGCCCATAACGCCGCTCGCGATCGGCGATCTCGCCGTCGAGCACCAGCAGTTCGGCGCCTCCAACGACCCCGTTCAAGACCACCTGCCCCGCTTCCAGGCGCTGCAGGCATACCTGCTCGGCAGGACTCGAGAACAGCGGACAGACCATCCTGTCGCCTTCACGCCGCCAGGCGGCGGAATCGCGCGTATCGATGCGCACGCGCCGTTCGTCATCCGGCATCATCTGCCGCAGCTTGACGAAGATGAGCGCGCCCTCGGCACTGGAGGGCTGGTGGGAAGTCCCTGGCGGATTGCGCAGATACCAGCCGGCCGGGAAGTCCCCGGTCTCGTCGGAGAAGGTGCCCGACAGGACCAGGATCTCTTCCCCGCCCGGATGCGCATGCGGCGGGAAGCGCGAATCCGGGGCATAGCGCACGATGCTGG
Source organism: Massilia sp. 05N420 (assembly GCF_056397205.1). Classification (NCBI taxonomy): domain Bacteria; kingdom Pseudomonadati; phylum Pseudomonadota; class Betaproteobacteria; order Burkholderiales; family Oxalobacteraceae; genus Massilia; species Massilia sp. 05N420. Next base: position 49,500 of record NZ_JBFTMX010000019.1, on the reverse strand, counting down.
TGGCGCGGGCTTTCTCCTCGCCGATCCGGTCCAGCATCATCCGCTCGACGCCCGCCTGCGGCGACGCGACCCATTCGTACTGGCCGGGTTCGACGATGACGCGCCGTGAAAAGTCTGCGTTGACGAACATGAGGTTTCTCCTTACTTGCCCGCCAGGCCCTTCAGCAGGGCCGTATGGAAGGCCGCCGGATCCTGCATCTGCGGCGCATGGCCCATGTTCTCGAACTCGACCAGGGTCGCATGCGGGATCGCTTTCGCGGTGCGCTTGCCCAGCTCCGCATAATTGCCGAGCCTGGGCCGCAGCTCGGCCGGGGCGGCATCCTTGCCGATGGCGGTGTTGTCCCTGGTCCCGATCAGCAGCAGCACCGGCATGGTCAAGAGCGGGAACTCGTAGACCACCGGCTGGGTGTAGATCATGTCGTACAGCAGGGCCGAGTTCCAGGCCACCAGTTGTTTGCCCGGCCCGCGGACCATCCCGGCCAGCATCTGCACCCAGGGCTCGTACCCGGGCTTCCACTGGTTCACGTAATAGGTCGATTTCTCGTAGTTGCGGATCTTGTCGGCGTTCTGACCCAGCTCGCGCTCGTACCATTTGTCGACGCCCAGCGAAGGCACGCCCAGCGCCTTCCAGTCCTCGAGGCCGATCGGATTGGCCAGCACCAGCTGCTCGGTCTGGTCCGGATACAGCAGGCCGTAGCGCACCGCCAGCATGCCGCCGGTGGAGTGGCCCATGACGGTCGCCTTCTTGACGCCGATCGCTTCCAGCAGCGCATGCGTGTTGGCGGCCAGTTGCTGGAAGCTGTACTGGTAATGCTCGGGCTTGGTCGACTTGCAGAAGCCGATCTGGTCCGGCGCCACCACGCGGTAGCCGGCCTTGCTCAAGGCCTCGATCGACGCTTGCCAGGTGGCCGCGCAGAAGTTCTTGCCGTGCAGGAGAACCACGGTGCGGCCGTTCGGCGTGGCCGGCTTCACGTCCATATAGGCCATGTGCATCGGTAGGCCTTGCGAGGTGAAACGGTACTGCTGCACCGGGTAGGGATAGTCGAAGCCCTCGAGCTCGGGGCCGTAGGCGGGTTCGGCGGCCCGCGCGGCGCCCAGGACGAGGCTCAACAGCAGTGCGGTGGAACCGACATGGACAGGCATCGTGCTTCCTCGGCGGATTGCGATGCCTGCGAGTCTAGCCTATCCGCGCAATCACTTCAGCACCGCTTCCGCATCGACGATATCGACGCCCTGCAGCTGGCCCAGCCAGCTGTCGAACCAGGGCTTGTGCGAAGCGCCGACGATGGTCAGCACGCGCGCAGCCGGGCGTTCGCGGAAGGTCTCGCGGATGTTGGCGACCATGCGCAGGTTGCGCACTTCCCAGCCGCCGACGAACATGCGCGGATAGCCTTCCGGCGATTGTGAACGCATCGACGGAACGACGTTGTTCTCGGCAAGGATCCGCAGATTGTTCGGGTCGTTGACCGAACGGTACAGCGGCAGCAGGTCGGGCGCCTGCTTGAGGACGTCCTCGCGTTTCTCGAGCGCGTTCAGCTCCGCGCGGTCGGAGGCCCAAGCGGCTTCGAGCGCCTTGACGTAGGCCTTGACGTCCGCCACGTCGATGTTGTCGCCGGTATGGTTGTCCACCGCGTGGACGCGCTCCAGGCTTAGGCGCGCGGCCAGGCGCGCGGCGATCTGGTAGCTCTCGTTGTTGCGCTTGCCGATCTGCGCCAGCTGCTCGACCAGCGCGGCGTCGAGGCCGTCGCCGCCGCGGCGCTCGGCCTCGGGCAGGCGCAGCCACTGCACATAAGCGGAGACGGGTTCGTGCGCCGCCAGGAACAACGCGGCCAGGTGGCGCCGCTGGGCCGGCGTGGGCGGCGACGGCTGCGCCGGCCAGGCCTTGAGCGTCTTCGCGATCTCGGCAAGCGCGGCGGGGATGTCCAGACCGGTGGCCTTTCTTGCCGCCTCGGGCGCGTCGCAATAGCCGGCGCCGTATTTGGCGGGATGGCGCAGCGCGAGGTCGCATTCCTCGCCGGGCTCGTTCTCGACGGTGATGATCTCGGGCCTGAACGCCGCGAGCTTGTCCAGCACACCGTCCAGCGCTTTCGGGTCGAAGCTCTTCGGCATGGTGCGCAGGTGTACGGTGCCCAGCACCAGTACCTGGGCGCGCGCTCCGGTCATGTCGCGGTCGAGCGCCGTCAGGTCGATCGGCGACTGCGCCTGCACAGTCAGAGGCACTGCGAGCGGCACCGCCGCGACGAGTCCCCAGCCCCACTTGGTCCACTTGCCCATCCTCTTCCCCCTTTCGAACGGTGTTGTCGTAGCCGGTCAATGTAGAGAGAAGAGAGAAGGAGCTCAACGGCGATGAGGACAGAATGCTATTTTCGCAGTCCAGCCTGTCGAAAAGCCGGATCGGAGAGCACGTCGATACGGCGCTGTTCGCGATGGGTCCTTACCCAGCACACCGCCACCACGGCCAGGCCGATCGCGGTCGGCGCCAGCTGGGACCAGGGCTGCCCTACCCTGACCGTATTGCCGACGGCCGCCGAGAGCATCCCGAACAGGCAGCCGAGGATCTTGTAGATATGCTCGTAGCGCCACAGCCTGGCATGCCAGCGCTTCGGGAACAGCCAGCGCGCCGCATCGTAAGCCAGCAGCATCGCCACCGCCGCCAGGGTCGAATACAGGACCGATGCCGACGCGCCCACCATGGCGCCATCGGCGAACAGGCGGCGCACCAGCATGGCGGTGAGCGCGGCGGCGCCCAGCAGCAGGCCGGCATCGAGCCTGTCCGGGCCGGCGCCGCGCGTGTAGATGACGTGCCAGCCGCTCAGCAGCTGGTAGGACACCAGCACGGTCAGCACCGCGAACAGGGGCAGGAAGCGGAACACCGCATTGCCGATCGCGGCGCTCAGGCAGACCACCGCGGTAAGCAGCACGAACACGCGCCCGCGCCGGCGGTGCAGGATTGCGTCCTTCGGCTTCCACAGCACATACATGCCGAGGACGATGGCGGCGCTGCCGGCCAGGACGTGGACGAGGATGTTCAGCAAGTGTGGGATCGTCATGCATCCCAAGGTAGGGAAAACGGCAAGGGGGCACAAGAACGGCGGAACGAAGCGCCGCTTTTGTGCCCCCAACTGCGAATACGAGGATCGAAGCGCGGATCAGTCCAGCGCGATCAGCGCCACCGGCGCCGCCAGCTCGAACTTCACCTTGCCGCCCGAGACCATGGCGGACTTGCCGGTGTACCAGTCGCGCACCGTCTGGCCGTCCGAGAACACGCCGGCCACCGGAATCGCCACCGGGCGGTCCTGCGGCAGCCCGAGCGCCACCACCACGCGGTCGCTCACGCCATTCTTTTCATACGTGCGCTTGAAGACGTAGGGGCTGGACTGCAGCATCTGGTGCACGCCCCCGCCCACCGCCGGATGCGCGTGGCGGAAGCGGCCCAGGCGCGCCCAGTGATCGCGCACTTCGGCCACGCCGAACAGGCCGACGCGGCTGTTGTTCTTCAGCTGGTCCCAGTTCATGAAGGAGCGCAGGTTGGCGTCGCCTTCCGCGCCCTCGATCTTGAGCACGCGCGCGGTCTCGTCGCCGTAATAGATCTGGGCCGCGCCCGGCGCCAGCAGCAGCTTGTTGGCCGCTTCCATCGGGTGTTCGCGCATGGCGTCGAAAGGATGGCCGTCGTCGTGGGAATCCAGGTAGTTCAGCACCGACACACCCTTCAGCGGGCCGTTCAGCGCCGCCGAATAGCCGGAGAACAGCTGTTCGTAGCCGCCGGCCGCGTCGCGCGCCATGCTGAAGTTGATCATGCTGTCGAAGCCATTGTCGTAATAGTCGACCCTGGTGCCGCCGTCGTAGCTGAACTCGCGGCCGGCCTTGATCGAGTAGCCATAGGTCTCGGCCGTCATGAAGAACGGCAGGTTGCCGAGCTTCGCCACCGCCTGCTTCCCGGCCGGGGTGCGCTTCCAGTCCTCGTAGGCGGCGCCCGCGACCTTCTTCAGGTCCTTCCACACGCCGGGCTCGGTGTGCTTGACGGTGTCCGCGCGGAAGCCGTCGAAGCCGTACTTGCGCACCCAGTCGGCATGCCATTTCATCAGGTAGTAGCGCGGCGCACGCGGATAGCCGGTGCGCTTGAAGAAGTCGTCCAGTTCCCTGGTTTCGCGCTCGTAGCGGCCTTCCTGCTTCCACTTGGCCACCAGCGCCGGCGGCACGTCGACCTTCTCGTTGCTCTCGGTGCGGAAGTCCGGCAGGTTCTTCACCAGGGTGCAGCTGACCGTGGTCGCCATGTCCTTGTAGGTGCAGGTCGGAGACGTACGCACCCACTCGGCTGGCCATGCCGGATCTTCCGCGGTGACGGGGCCGGTGTGGTTCATCACCACGTCCAGCAGCACGCGGATGCCGCGCGCGTGGGCGGCATCCACCAGCTCGTGCATGTCTTTCTCAGTCCCGAGGTTGGCGTCGAGGCTGGTGAAGTCGCGCGCCCAGTAGCCGTGGAAGCCGTAGGACTTGCCGGTGCCCTCGTCGGTGCCGGCGTGGATCTGCTCGACCGGCGGCGTGATCCAGATCGCGTCCACGCCCAGGTCGTCGAAATACCCCTCCTTGATCTTCTGCGTCACGCCGGCCAGGTCGCCGCCCATGAAGCCGCGGGCGACGGCCGCGTCGTCCTTGCGGCCATAGGCGTGGTCGTTGGCCGGGTTGCCGTTGTTGAAGCGGTCCGTCAGCAGGAAGTAGACGGTCGCGTTCTCCCAGGTAAAGGGCTTGCCTTTCATGGGCGACAGGTCCGGAGCGGCGGACGCGGAGCCGAAGGCGAGCAGCAGGGAGACGGCAAGGGCGGAGAATTTCATTCAGGGTCCTTTATGGTTAATTACGGATCATGTGATAACACTTGGTTCGTTACGCCCAGTACGCTGCTTCAGCTCCGACACCTGCTCCGCAATCGCAATCAAGGGCGCCAGCGCGTCCTGGGTATCGAGATCATGTCGCCTTGGGTCCGCCTCGTAGCGCTCGAGGTAGACGCGCACGGTCGCGCCCTCGGTGCCGGTGCCGGACAGGCGCAGCACGATGCGCGATCCATCGGTCATGATGATGCGGATGCCCTGGCGCGTGGCGACCGATTGGTCGACCGGGTCGGTGTAGACGAAGTCGTCGGCCTGCGAGACGCGAAAATTCCCGAAGACCTGGCCGGCCAGCGATTCCAGCCCGGCCCGCAGGTCGACCATCATGCGGTCGGCGGCGGCCGCATCGACGGCTTCGTAGTCGTGGCGCGAATAATAGTTGCGGCCGAAGCGGGCCCAGTGTTCCTGCACGATCCGGTTGACCGGCTTGCCGGTCGCGGCGATCAGGTTCAGCCAGAACAGCACGGCCCACACGCCATCCTTTTCGCGGATGTGGTTCGAGCCGGTGCCGTAGCTCTCCTCGCCGCACAGGGTGGCGAGATTGGCGTCGAGCAGGTTGCCGAAGTACTTCCAGCCGGTCGGGGTCTCGAAGCAGGCGATGCCCAACGCTTCGGCCACGCGGTCGGCCGCCGTTGACGTCGGCATCGAGCGCGCGATGCCTTTCAAGCCGTCGCGGTAGCCCGGCGCCAGGGTGGCGTTGGCGGCGATGATGGCCAGGCTGTCCGAGGGCGCCACCGCCAGGTTCCTGCCGACGATCATGTTGCGGTCGCCGTCGCCGTCCGAGGCGGCGCCGAAGTCGGGAGCGTCGGGGCCGTTCATCAGCGCCACCAGCTCGGCCGCGTTGACCGGRTTCGGGTCCGGATGGTGGCCGCCGAAGTCCTCGCGCGGCTCGGCGTTGATGACGGTGCCCGCGGGTGCGCCGAGCATGCCTTCGATGATGGCTTTCGCGTAGGGGCCGGAGACCGCGCTCATGCCGTCGAAGCGCATCGTGAAGCCGCTCCGGAACAGCGCGCGGATGGCGTCGAAGTCGAACAGGCGGCTCATCAATTCGGCGTAGTCGGCGACCGGGTCGATGACCTCGACTTCCATCTCTTCGAGGCGGCTGGCACCGATCCGGTCGAGATCGACCGGATCGGCGTCGCTGATGCGGTATTCCTTCAAGGCCTGGGTATGCGCGAAGATCGCCTCGGTGATCTTTTCGGGGGCCGGGCCGCCGTTCTCGATGTTGTACTTGATGCCGAAGTCGCCGTCCGGGCCGCCCGGATTGTGGCTGGCCGACAGCACGATGCCGCCAAAGGCGCYGCGCTTGCGGATCACGCAGCTCACCGCCGGGGTGGAGAGGATGCCGCCGCGTCCGACCAGCACTTTCGCCATCTTGTGTGCGGCGGCCATGCGCAGGATGGTCTGGATCGCGTCGCGGTTGAAATAACGGCCGTCGCCCCCGAGCACGAGGGTGCGGCCGCTGCAGTCGCCCAGGGTCAGGAAGATCGCCTCGACGAAGTTTTCGAGGTAGCCGGGCTGCTGGAACTCGGTCACCTTCTTGCGCAGACCCGAGGTGCCGGGACGCTGTCCGGAGAACGGCGAGGTCGCTACTGTCTGAATCGTCATCTCGTGCTCCTGTATCGATGCTTGGTTTGTTGTCAAACCTTCATGATAGGACAGGAGCCGAAATGATGGCGCAGGCTTACTTCTCGGCCTGATCCGTCACAAACATCGTCAATACGGCCGCCAGCACCATGCAGGCGCCGCCCAGCACCAGGGTCAGCACCGTGTGGCCGCCGAAGAAGTGCTTGGTAAAGAAGCCGAGCAGCAGGCCGCTGACGATCTGCGGGATCACGACGAAGAAGTTGAACAGGCCCATGTAGTAGCCCATGCGGTTGGCGGGCAGCGCGCCGGCCAGGATCGCATACGGCATGGTCAGGATGCTGGCCCAGGCGATGCCGACGCCGATCATCGGCAGCATCAGGGCCTGCTTGTCGTGGATGAAGAAGATGCTGGCCAGCGACAGGCCGCCGAGCGCCAGGCAGATCGTGTGGCAGGTCTTGCGGCTGGTGGCGCGCGCCAGCACCGGCAGCAGGAAGGCGGCCAGCGCCGACACGCCGTTGTACACCGCGAACATCACGCCGACGTAGTTGCCGGCGTCCTGGTAGGCCACCGATTGCGCGTCGACGGTGCCGTAGACGTTGTCGGCAATCGCGGTACCGGTGTAGATCCACATCGCGAACAGCGCGATCCAGGTGAAGAACTGGACGAAGGCCAGCTGCACCATGGTCTTCGGCATCTGGCTGAAGCCGCCGACGATCTCGCGCAGGGCCACGCCGAAGCTGCGCGCGTGCTGGCGCTGGACCTTGAAGCTGTCCAGGTCGGGCGGCGGCAGTTCGGTGGCGGTGAACACGGTCCAGCTGACGGCTGCCAGGAACACGGCGCCGCCGACGTAGAAGGAGTACTTCACCGTATCCGGAATCGCGCCGTTCAGCGGGACGTTCGAGACGCCGTAATGCGCGAAAATCTGCGGCAGCAGCGAAGCGATCACCGCGCCGCAGCCGATGAAGAAGGTCTGCATCGCGAAGCCGGCGGTCTGCTGGGACGGATCGAGCTTGTCGCCGACGAAGGCGCGGAAGGGCTCCATCGACACGTTGATCGCGGCATCCATCATCCACAGCACGGCCACCGCCATCCAGACGGCGGCGGAATTCGGCATCAGGAACAGGGCGATCGCGGCAAGGATGGCACCGATGAAGAAGAAGGGACGGCGGCGGCCCCAGGTCGGGTGCCAGGTATTGTCGCTGAGGTAGCCGATCACCGGCTGCACCAGCAGGCCCGTGACGGGAGCGGCGAGCCAGAACAGCGCCAGGTCGTCGGGCGAAGCGCCAAGGGTCGAGAAGATCCGGCTGGTATTGGCGTTCTGCAGGGCGAAGCCGAACTGGATGCCGAAGAAGCCGAAGCTCATGTTCCACAACTGCCAGAACGACAGGCGCGGCTTGAGCGAATGAGTGTGCATTTCCATCTGTGTCCCCTAACGGTGCCCGGACTCGTGCCGAACTACCTCCATGTAGCAAAGTAACATGGGGATTGTTGAGTGTCAATCAGGACAACACCTAGGATGGCGGGGTGATTTTGTAGTCAAACAACAGACTACTGAAGTGTAAAACGGACCAGCAAGGTGTAAACGTCATTCCCRCTTTCGCGGGAATGACTGGTAACTCAGCCCTTCTTGTACGGCTTCTTCTCGCCAAACTTCTTCTTCGGCGCCGCCTTGATCGGCTCCTCGCCGTCACGCGTGATGTTCAGCTGGCGGCCCGCCACCCACACCTTCTGCAGGTGCTGCAGCAGGTCCTGCGGCAGGTCGGCCGGCATGTCGAGGGTCGAGTAGTCGTCGTAGATCTCGATGCGGCCGATTTCCTTCGACGGGATGCCGCCTTCGTTGGCGATCGCGCCGACGATATTGCCCGGCTTGACGCTGTTCGCGTGGCCGACTTCGATACGGTAGGTCGCCATGCCCGGTTCCGGCGCGCGCATCACGCGCTCCTTCTTGAAGCTCTCGCGCGGCTGGGCGAAGCCTTCGCGCGTCGGGCGCGCGGGGCGCTCGTCGTTGCCGAAGTTTTCGCGGCCGAAGCTTTCACGGCCGGCGCGGGCCGGACGCGTATCTTCGCGCCATTCCGGGCGCGGCTCGCGCTCCTTCCACTCCGGCTTCGGCTCGCGGTCCGGCTTCTCAAGCAGCAGCGGCTCGTCGCCGCGGTTCAGCTTGGCCAGGGCGGCGGCGATGTCGATCGCCGGCACGTTCTGCTCGCGCTCGTAGTCTTCGATCAGCTGGCGGAAGATCTCCAGGCCACCGGCGGCCAGGGCCTCGCCGATCTGGTCCTTGAACTTGGCGATGCGGACTTCGTTGACGGCCTTGATGGTCGGCAGGGTCAGCGGGGCGACCGGCTGGCGGGTGGCGCGCTCGATCGCCTTCAGCAGGCCGCGCTCGCGCGGCGTGATGAAGAGGATGGCGTCGCCGCTGCGGCCGGCGCGGCCGGTGCGGCCGATGCGGTGGGTGTAGCTTTCCGGATCGGACGGCACGTCGTAGTTGATCACGTGGGTGATGCGCTCGACGTCCAGGCCGCGCGCGGCGACGTCGGTGGCGACCAGGATGTCGATCTTGCCGTTCTTGAGCTGCTCGATGGTGCGCTCGCGCTGCTGCTGGGCCAGGTCGCCGTTGATGGCGGCGGCCGCGAAGCCGCGCGCCTGCAGCTTGGAGGCCAGCTCCTCGGTCCCGAGCTTGGTGCGGGCGAAGATGATCATGCCGTCGAAGGGCTCGGCTTCCAGGATGCGGGTCAGCGCCTCCAGCTTCTGCAGGCCGGCCACCAGCCAGTAGCGCTGGGTGATGTTGACCGCGGTGGTGGTCTTGGCGGCCACCGTCACTTCCTTCGGCTCGTTCAGATAAGTGTTGGCGATGCGCTTGATCTGCGGCGGCATGGTGGCCGAGAACAGCGCGGTCTGGCGCGACTCCGGCGTCTCCTGCAGGATGCGCTCGACGTCGTCGATGAAGCCCATGCGCAGCATCTCGTCGGCCTCGTCCAACACCAGGGTGGTCAGCTGGGACAGGTCGAGCGTGCCTTTGTCCAGGTGGTCGATGACGCGGCCCGGCGTACCGACCACGACTTGCGCGCCGCGGCGCAGCGCCGACAGCTGCGGACCGTAGGCCTGGCCGCCGTAGATCGGCAGCACGTGGAAGTTTTTCATGTGCGTGGCGTAGCTCTGGAAGGCTTCGGCCACCTGGATCGCCAGTTCGCGCGTGGGCGCCAGCACCAGCGCCTGCACGGCGGGGTTCTTGACGTCGATACGCGACAGGACCGGCAGCGCGAAGGCGGCGGTCTTGCCGGTGCCGGTCTGGGCCTGTCCCAGCACGTCGCGGCCTTCCATCAGGAGGGGAATGGTGGCGGCCTGGATCGGCGACGGCGTTTCGTAGCCGACGTCCTTCAGCGCCTTGAGGACGGGCGCGGGAAGGTTCAGGTCGGCAAACGTCGGGAGCGGGGTTTCATGCATGTAGGAAATTCTCTTAAAAATCGAAGGCAAACCTGCAGTTTACTCTTTCATGGCTTGCGAAGCGCGATTATTTACGTCGGGTGGGCGGCTTTTTCGCCGAAGTGCGCCCCGCAACAACGTTCGCGCCGCCCACGCGTGGACGGCAGATGCTTTACGATAATTCATCTCTTCGCGATCTAGCCGTCCACCCTAGCTGCCATGTCCCGTCCCGATTTCAACCACCTGCAAGCCTTCATCCTCGTCGCCCGCGAGCGCAGCTTCACGCGCGCCGCGGCCCAGCTGGGCGTGTCGCAGTCGGCGCTCAGCCACACGATCCGCGCGCTGGAATCGAAACTCGGCGTGCGCCTGCTGACCCGCACCACCCGCGGCGTGTCCCCGACCGAGGCCGGCGAAAAGCTGTACGCCTCGCTGGAGCCGCACTACGAGGGCATCGAAGCCGGGCTGGCGGCGCTGGGCGATGCGCGCGGCAAGCCGGCCGGCACCATCCGCATCACCACCCACGACCACGCGGCCGGCACCATCCTGTGGCCGAAGCTGTCGAAGGTCCTCGCCGATTATCCGGACCTCAGGGTCGAGATCAGCATCAACTACGGCCTGATCGACATCGTCGCCGAGCGCTTCGATGCCGGCGTGCGCCTAGGTGACCAGGTGGCCAAGGACATGATCGCCGTTCGCATCTCGCCGGACATGAAGCGGGCCGTGGTTGCCAGTCCCGCCTACCTGGCCGGACGGCCGCTGCCGCAAACGCCGCAGGACCTGACCCGCCACAACTGCATCAACCTTCGCCTGGCGACCCATGGCGGGCTGGCGCCGTGGGAATTCACCAGGGACGGCAAGCCGCTGCAGGTGCAGGTCGAGGGCCAGGCCATCTTCAATACCACGCCGCAGAAGCTGCAGGCGGCGCTGGACGGCGCCGGCCTGGCCACGCTGCCGGACGACATGGTGCTCGAACACGTCGCCGCCGGCCGCCTGGTGCGCGTGCTGGAAGACTGGTGTCCCACCTATCCCGGCTACCACCTCTACTATCCGAGCCGGCGGCAAGCGTCGCCGGCCTTTGCGCTGGTGGTCGACGCACTGCGTTATCGGGCGGATTAGTGAAATTTCTTCATATCGCTATTGAATAAGTAGCGACTACTCTCATGAGTCGGCGCTGGCTATAGTGGCATTTTCAGCCAGGAGCCGCTCATGACGGCAAACAGCATCGCCCTGGCCGCCCTGCTCTGCTGCGCCCTCATGCAGCCCGACGGGCATGCCGCGCCGATCAAGAAGGAGAAATCCACGATGACACCCGCACTCGACCACTATACCCGGCACCTGCTACTCGGCGACCTGTGGCGGCGCCCCGGCCTGTCGGGGCGCGACCGCAGCATCGTCACCCTGTCGGTGCTGGTCGCGAAGAACCAGGCCCACGAACTGCCCTTCTACCTGAACCGCGCGCTCGACAGCGGCCTCGAGCCGGGCGAGATCGCCGAACTGATCGCCCACCTGGCCTTTTATTCGGGCTGGGCCAACGCCACCGCCGCCGATGCCGCCGCCCGCGCCGTGTTCGCGGAGCGGAAGATCGACATGGCCCAGCTGCCGCCGGCCAGGCCTGCACCGCTGCCGCTCGACGAAAAGGCGGAGGCGGCGCGCGCCAGGGGCGTCGAGGAAAACTTCGGCAAGGTGGCGCCGGGTGTCGTGCAGTACACGACCGAAGCCCTGTTCCGCGACTTGTGGCTGCGTCCCGGCCTGGCGCCGCGCGACCGCAGCCTGGTCACCGTCAGCGCGCTGGTCGCCAACGGCCAGGTCGCCCAGGTCACCTACCACCTCAACCGCGCGATGGACAACGGCCTCACCGAACAACAGGCCGCCGAGGCGCTGACCCAGCTCGCCTTCTACGCCGGCTGGCCGAACGTGTTCTCGGCCATGCCGGTCTTCAAGGACGTCTTCGCAAAACGAAAGGAATGATCATGCATCTCAAACGCGTCGGTTCCCAGCCCTCGATGAAGGGCCCGGAACAGTACTTCACCGGCACCGTCCGCATCGACCCGCTCAACAGCGCGCCCGAACCCTCGCGGGTGTCCTGCGCCAGCGTCACCTTCGAACCGGGCGCGCGCTCGGCCTGGCACACGCATCCGCTGGGCCAGACCCTGGTGGTGACCGCCGGCTGCGGCTGGACCCAGTGCGAGGGAGAGGACATCGTCGAGATCCGCGCCGGCGACGTGGTCTGGTGTCCGCCCGGCCACAAGCACTGGCATGGCGCATCGACGACTACCTCGATGACGCACATCGCCATCCAGGAGGCGCTGGACGGCGTGAACGTGGTGTGGCTGGAGAAGGTCAGCGACGAGCAGTATCTGGCGGGGCCGCCGCAACGATAGCGGCGATGAAATCGTCGTGCGTCGGCATCACGTCGACGCACTTGCCGATCACCTGCTCGATATTCCCGAGGAAGCCGAGCAGGTCCTTCTCGTCCAGCAGGCCGGCCAGCGGATGGTGGCCGCGCGGGCGCACGCCCTGGCCGTGGAATACCTGCTGCCAGCCGACTTCCGTGAACAGCTCGTTGTTCTCGCGGATCACGCGGCCGTTCGACTTGTACAGCTCCAGCTTGCGGCGCAGGGTGTCCGGGATGTCCATGGTACGGCAATGGTCCCAGAACGGCGTGTCGCCGCGTTCGGTCGCGTGGTAGTGCAGGATGATGAAGTCGCGGATGCGCTCGACCTCGAATTCGCACTGGCGGTTGAATTCGTCGATGTCGGCCTGGTCGAAGCCGGTGTCCGGGAAGAAGTTCAGCAGGCGCGAGACGGTCGACTGGATCAGGTGAATGGACGTGGATTCCAGCGGCTCCAGGAAGCCGGACGAAAGGCCCACCGCAACCACGTTCTTGTTCCACACCTGCTTGCGCTTGCCGGCCGTGAAGCGCAGCATCCGCGGCTCGGCCAGGGCCTTGCCGTCCAGGTTCTTCATCAGGATGGAAGCGGCTTCGTCGTCGCTCATGAAGCGGCTCGCGTACACGTGGCCGTTGCCGGTGCGGTGCTGCAGGCCGATGCGCCATTGCCAGCCGGCCGGGCGCGCGGTGGCGCGCGTATAGGGCTGCAGCTTCCCGTTCGACTCGCAGGGCACGGCCCAGGCGCGGTCGCAGGGCAGCCAGTGGCTCCAGTCCTCGAAGCCGGTCTTCAGGGTCTGTTCGATCAGCAGGCCGCGGAAGCCCGAGCAGTCGATGAACAGGTCGCCGCCGATCGCCAGGCCGTTCTCCATCACCACCGATTCGATGAAGCCATTGTCGTGCTGGCGCACCTCGACCACCTTGCCCTCGGACCGTACCACGCCGCGGCTCTCGGCAAACTTGCGCAGGTAGCGCGCGTACAAGCCCGCATCCAGGTGGAAGGCGTAGGGAATGTCGGCCAGCGGCGAATTCGGCATCTCGGGCTGCGGCCGCATGAACTTGCCGGCCCTGGCCGCCATGCGGTTGAGCGAGTAATGCTCGAGGTCGGGCGCCTTGCCGGCCTGCCAGGCGCGCAGCCAGTACTGGAAGAATTCGAGTGTCCACAAGGGCTGGCCGAGGACGCCGAAGCCGTGCATGTAGCGCTCGCCCGCCCTGCCCCAGTCGGCGAACTCGATGCCGAGCTTGAAGGTGGCCTTCGTCTCGCGCATGAATTCATCCTCGTTGATACCGAGGGTGGTATTGAACAGGCGGATCATCGGGATCGTCGATTCGCCGACGCCGACGGTGGAGATCTCGTCCGATTCGATCAGGCGGATCGCGTACTTGCCGCGCAGGAGATGCGACAGCGAGGCGGCCGTCATCCAGCCGGCGGTGCCGCCGCCGACGATGACGATGTTCTTCAGGGGGGTCTCGGTTTTCATTGTTCTGCCAGCATATGGAAAAAGCCTCTTGCGCGGCGACGCCGGGCAAGAGGCTTTATATACGACCTATCGGCTCACGCCAACACAGGATTACAGCTTGTAGTTCAGACCGAACAGCACGGTACGGCCGAAGCGGGTGTCCTCGATGACGTTATCCTTGGTCTTGCGATAGCGGATGTAGTGCGCGTCGTTGAGGTTGTTCATCTCCAGCAGCAGGGACAGACCCTTCATCGGACCACTCTGGAACTCGTAGCCGAACTGCAGGTCCAGCACCTTCTCGCCCTGGATGTAGCTCAGTTCGCGGTCGCCGGTGTTGTTGGAGACTTCGCCGATGAAGTCCGAGCGGTAGCGCTCAGCCGCACGTGCCGAGAAGCCGTTCTTCTCGTAGTACAGGGTCAGGCTGGCGACGCGCTTGGACAGGCCCGGCAGGCCCATCGTGCCCGAACCGCCCTGGGCGATGTCCGGCAGGTTGACGGCGCTGGCGTTCTGCGAAGCGTTGGCCACCACGCCGAAACCGTCCAGGTAACGGGTCAGGGTGTTCAGCGGCAGCGATGCGGCCAGTTCGATACCCTTCAGGTTGCCGCCGTTGCCGTTCACCGGCGAGGTGAACAGGCCGATATTGGTCGGCGCCTTGACGGTGCTCGGCAGCAGGAAGGGCGTGAAGTCCACGGTGCGGGCAACGTTCACGACATAGGTATCGAGCTTCTTGTAGAACACCGCGGCGCTGACGTAGGCCTTGCTGTCCCAGTACTTCTCGTACGACAGGTCGACACCCTTGGCGCGGAACGGATCCAGCTTCGGATTGCCGCCGCTGCCGCTGTAGATGCCGCGGGTCGCGTCGAGGCCGAAGCTGCCGCTGGCGCGCATGTCGTTCAGGGTCGGACGGGCCATGATCTTGGCCAGGCCGAAGCGCAGGCTTTGCTGGTTGCCCAGGTCGCCGATCAGGTTCAGGCTCGGCAGGAAGTCGTTGTAGCTGGTGCCGTCGGAAACCGGTGCGGTCGGACGATTGGCATCGCTGGTGCCGCCGTTCTTGTCGACCGAGTACGCGGTCGAATCCTGCTTGGTGTGGATCATCTGCAGGCCGAGGGCGCCACGCAGCGGGATCGCGCCGATTTGCGAATCGATGCCTAGCTTGGCGAAGGCGGTCGCGACTTTCTCGTTGACGATCCAGTCCTTGTTCCAGATGTCCGGGTGATCCTTGCGCTTCAGGTCATACAGGTTGCCGATGTTGGCGACCGGGTCGAAGGTCGGCACGCTGATGCCGCTGTCGCCGGCCAGGGCCGAGCCGCTGCCCGACGGGAACGGGATGCTGGCGTAGGGATTGCCGGCGCCGCCCTTCACGGACAGCAGGTTCTCGGTGTACTCGCGGGTCTTCGAACGGCTCGACACGTTGACGCCGGTGGTCAGCTTGCTGAAGAACATACCGTCCGGCAGGTCGCGCGTAGCGTCCAGGCGGATCGCGTTGATCTTGTCGTAGTTATGCGGGAACTTGACGTAGCCGGCCTGGATGTCGGAGCCGCCCCAGCCCTGCGGGTCGGTCAGCTTGACGACATTGGTGTCGGCGTAGTTCAGGTTCGGCACGAAGGTGTGGCTGCCGGCGGTGAACTGGACGCTGGCCAGGTTGGTCGCGAGCGAGCTGCCATAGGTTTCGATGTTGGTGCCGGTACGCTCGGCCGAGTTGAACGACAGGTCCAGGCTCGCGGTCCAGTCCTGGTTCAGGCGCAGCTTGTTGTTCCAGCCGATCGACTTGCTGGTGTCGCTCCATGCCACGGCGTCGTTGCGGATGACGGCGCGCACGTTGTTGACGGTGCCGGCGGTGACGTTGTTGCCCGACAGGGTCGCGTTGACCAGCTGGCCCGGGCGGTCGTACAGCGGATTGCCCGGATTGTCGAACAGCGGCATCTGGATGCCGTGGGTGCGGGTGTCCTTGTTGTACTTGGTGTAGAACAGGTCGACGGTGCTGGTGAAGTCCTTGCTCGGACGGTACTGCACGACGCCCATGAAGCCGTTGCGGTCCTGCTCGTACTTGTCGGTCCAGGAGTTGAAGCCGTTGTACGGGACGTTGACGGTCTGGCCGTTGTAGGTGGTGGTGCCGTTGCCCCAGCCTTCGAAGCGGGTGGTATCGCCGCTCTTGCCCTGCAGGCGAGCGAAGCCGAAGGCCACGCCGATCTGGCGGTTCATGAACTGGTCGATGTACGAGAAGGTGAAGCGGTTGCCGTGGCCCTTTTCGTTATCCATGCCCAGGCCGGTCTTGTCGCGGCGGTAGTTGACCGCCATGACGCGCTTGTTGAAGTCCAGCGGGCGCACGGTCTGCAGGTCGACGGTGCCCGACAGGCCCTGGCCGACGAGGGCGCCGTCCGGGGTCTTGTAGATCACCACGCCCGACAGCAGCTCGGACGGGTACTGGTCGAACTCGACGCCGCGCGAGTCGCCGGTCGAGACTTGCTCGCGGCCGTTCAGCAGGCCGGTCGAGAAGTCCGGGGACATGCCGCGGATCGAGATGACGGATGCGTTGCCGTGGGCGTCGCGCTGGGCGGTCACGCCAGGCAGGCGGGCGATCGACTCGGCGATCGACTGGTCCGGCAGCTTGCCGATGTCTTCGGCCGAAATCGCTTCGACGATCGAGTCGTTGTTCTTCTTGACGGAGATGGCAGCCTCGATGCCGCGGCGGATACCCGTCACGGTCACGGTCGAGATGCCGGAATTGGTGGCGCCGGTAGCGGCAGCGTCCTGGCTGCTGGTGTCCTGCGCGAGCGCGGCATGGCCGCTCAGGGCCATGAAGACGGCGCAGCCTGCTGCAACCGGGCTGAGCTTGAATGCAATGCTGCCCGGCACAGTGCGCGCCGCGCGCTTATTGATAAGGTTCATTTGTCCCCTCAAATCGTTCAAATCTATGTTTTTTCCCGAAAACACTAGCCGGAGAGCCATCACTACGGGAGCCAGAAGCAAACGTTCTTAGACGTTCTGCTAACGATTCTGTACTAAAACTAGATGCACTGTCAACGGAACTTGCCTTCGACTACGCGAATGTCGATTTTTTACGCGCTTTTCTTAGAGTGAGGCCATATATCGTTGTATTCGAGCTACAAAGCACGCATACAGACGATGTAGTCGTACTACAAACACATTACTTTGCACCAAGAATGTTTGATTTCGCACCAATTTGGTGCAAATTTCCGTAGTAGATTTTCAGCCTATGTCAAGGCAGGTGCCCGGCGACACGTATGTATGCCTTAGAAATGGCGTAGCAAAACTAGAGGTTCAAATAATTACTGTCGTTGAAGACACATCTTTGCTGGTGTATTCTCTGGGCAATAATGCAATGCCGGCACACTTTCCAGGACGCTTGCGTCCGCCAGCCGATGTAGTTGCGCTACTTACGGAGACCTTTCATGCCCGCCACCATCCGCCGCACCCTCGTCAGCTTCCTCCTCGGTACCGCCTTCCTCGCCAGCGGCGCCGCGCGGGCCCAGGCGCCCGCCATCGACCACCTCGACCCGCCCTTCTGGTGGACCGGCATGCACGACCAGCGCCTGCAGTTGATGATCCACGGTCCGGCCATCGCCGACCTCGAGCCGGCGCTCGACTATGCGGGCGTGCGCATCGCCCAGGTGACGCGGGTCACCAACCGCAACTACCTGTTCATCGACCTGGTCATCGATAGCAAAGCCGTGCCGGGCAGCCTGCGCATCGACTTGCGCGGCAAGGGCGACGCGGCGGCGCGCAGCACCTCGTATGACTACCGCCTGCTGGCGCGCGAGAACGGCTCCGCCCAGCGCAAGGGCTTCAATACCAAGGATGCGATCTACCAGATCATGCCGGACCGCTTCGCCAACGGCGATCCCTCCAACGACAGCGTGGCCGGCATGGCCGACAAACTGGACCGCAAGCTGGGCCACGGCCGCCACGGCGGCGACATCCAGGGCATCATCGACCACCTCGACTACATCGCCGGCATGGGCTTCACCCAGCTGTGGCCGACGCCGCTGGTGGAGAACGACATGCCGGCCGCCTCCTACCACGGCTACGCCGCCACCGACCACTACAAGATCGACCCGCGCTACGGCAGCAACGAGGATTACCTGCGCCTGTCGAGGGAAGCGAAGAAGCACGGCATCGGCCTGATCCAGGACGTGGTGCTGTCCCACATCGGCAAGAACCACTGGTGGATGAAGGACCTGCCGACGCCGGACTGGATCAACCATGCCGGCAAGTTCGTCGCGACCCAGCACCACCGCACCGCCGTGCAGGATCCCTACGCCTCGAAGGAAGACGCCAGCAACTTCACCACCGGCTGGTTCAGCCCCGGCATGCCCGACATGAACCAGACCAATCCGCTGGTGGCC
Source organism: Massilia sp. 05N420 (assembly GCF_056397205.1). Lineage (NCBI taxonomy): Bacteria > Pseudomonadati > Pseudomonadota > Betaproteobacteria > Burkholderiales > Oxalobacteraceae > Massilia > Massilia sp. 05N420. Next base: position 31,397 of record NZ_JBFTMX010000019.1, on the reverse strand, counting down.
AATTACCTCATCCAGAACAATATCTGGTGGATCGAATACGCCGGCCTCTCCGGCCTGCGGATCGACACCTTCGGCTATTCCGACGGCGCCTTCCTGACCGAGTACACGAAGCGCCTGATGGCCGAGTACCCGCAGCTGAACATGGTGGGCGAGGAATGGAGCAAGCTGCCGGCCGTGGTCTCGCACTGGCAGCGCGGCAAGGTGAACTTCGACGGCTACGTCAGCCACATGCCCAGCATGATGGACTTCCCGCTGACGGAGGCGATGCGCACGGCGCTGGCGGATAAGGATGGCAAGAACATCTTCAGCGACGTATATGAAACCCTCTCGCTCGACCACCTGTATCCGGACCCGAGCCGCCTGGTACTGTTCGAAGCCAACCACGACATGGCCCGCATCTACAGCGTCGTCGGCGAAGACTACGACCGCTACAAGATGGACATCGCCTTCGTGATGACGATGCCGCGCATCCCGCACTTCTATACCGGCGACGAGATCCTGATGACCAGCGCGACCAAGGAACGCGACGACAACAGCTACCGCCGCGATTTCCCCGGCGGCTGGGCCGGCGACAAGGTCAACGCCTTCACCGGCGCCGGCCTCACGCCGCGCCAGCGCGAGGCCCAGGACTTCGTGAAGAAGCTGGTCAACTGGCGCAAGAACAGCCCCGTCATCCATCACGGCAAGCTGATGCACTATGGGCCGGAGAACAATACCTATGTCTACTTCCGCTACGACGGCAGCAAGAAGGTGATGGTGGCCTTCAATGCGAACGACAAGGAGACCGTGCTGGATGCGGGGCGCTTCCACGAGATGCTGTCGGGCGTGGCGTCCGGGCGCGATGTCCTGAGCGGGAAGACCTATTCCCTGAAGGACGAGATCAGGTTGCCGGCCAAATCGACCCTCATCCTGGAACTCTGACGTAGTGCCCGCCCTACCCATGAAGCCGACCATTCTTGCCATCGCCGCGGCCTTCGCCGCGCAAACCCTTCCCGCCATCGCCGCCGAAGCGCCGCCGCTGCGCTACGACATCTACGTCCGCGGCGCCTTCAACGGCTGGGGCACCGACAACCGGCTCGCCTACCAGGGCAAGGGCATCTACGAAACCGACATCCTGGTCAGCCCSGGCAACCACGCCTTCAAGATCGGCAGCAAGGACTGGAACGCCGAGTGGGTCGCGAATCCGTCGGCCAGCGTGGCGGTGGCGCCGGACAAGGCCTATCCGCTCGCCACCGAGGCCGGCCCCGAAGACTATCTATTCACCAGGCAGACCGCGACCTTCCGCTTCCGCGTCGACGCCTCCGATCCCGCCAGGCCGGTGCTGAGCGTCAGCCGCGTCGAGACGCCGTCCAGCGGACCGGCCGCCGATCCCCACGCCGGCGCCGGCGCGAGCGCATCGCTCAGCTTCCCGACCTGGGACGGCAAACAGGAAACGGCGCGCTTCTCGGTGAAGGATCCGCAGGCGCCGCTGCGCAGCTACGCGCACTCGACCACCATGCAGCTGCGCGATCCCGGACCGCAATACCTGACATATCAGGAAGACCCGCTGCTTCCCCGCGTGCGCAGCGGGAACCTGGCCTTCGATGCCCTGTTCGCCCTGGCCGCCCACGAGATGCGCCAGGATTCCGTGCAGGAGATCCGCGACGGTAACTACAACGGCAACAACGCGATTCCCTGCGACTGCTTCGAGACCGGAGAAAAGTGGCACTACGTCTGGACCCGCGACCTGTCCTATGCGGCCGACCTCGGCCTGGCCATGCTCGACCCGCAGCGGGTGCGCAATTCCCTGCTCTTCAAGCTGTCCGGCTGGCGCGACGGCGTGCCGAAGGCGCCGCATATCGCCGGCACGCCGGACGGCCTGCAGATCGTGCAGGACACCGGCAGCGGCGGCAGCTGGCCGGTCAGCACCGACCGCATCACCTGGGCCTTCGCCGCCGAGGAAGTGCTGAAGTCGCTGCCGCCCGCCGAGCGCAAGGCCTTCGCCGCCACCGCCTTGAAGGCCCTGTCGAACACGATAGCCAACGACCGCATCGCCGCCTTCGACAAGTCCACCGGCTTGTACACGGGCGAGGAATCCTTCCTCGACTGGCGCGACCAGAGCTACGCTGCGTGGATCCCGCAAGACCTGGCCTCGATGGCGAGTTCGAAGGCGCTGTCGACCAATGCCGGCCACTACAAGGCCCTGAGCTTGGCCGCCAGGCTGGCGCGCGAACAGGGAGATCCGACGCGTGCGGCACGCTACGAAGGCTGGGCCAGAGACCTGAAGCGCGCCGTCAACGCCCGCCTGTGGCTGGACGACGCCGGCATGTACAGCAGCCTCACCGCCGCCCATTTCGACGGCGCGCCGATGCACAAGTTCGACTGGCTGGGGCAGTCGCTCGCCATCCTCACCGGCATCGCCGACGACAAGCGCGCACGCCGCATCCTGGCCAGCTATCCGCACGGCCCGATGGGCGCGCCGGTGATCTGGCCGCAGCAGCTCGACATGCCGGTCTACCACAACCGCGCCATGTGGCCCTTCGTGACGGCGTATGGCCTGCGCGCCGCGGCAGCGGGCCGCAACGTGGCCGTCGCCGACGCCGCCTACGACTCGCTGATGCGCGGCGCGGCCCTGAACATGTCGAACATGGAGAACCTCGAGTGGCTGTCCGGCCAGCCGCTGCTGCTGGACGAAGCCCATACCAACCTGATCGGACCGGTGATCAACTCGCGGCGCCAGCTGTGGTCCGTCGGCGCCTACCTGGGCATGGTGGTGCGCAACGTGTTCGGGGTCTCGACCACCAATGAGGGCATCGCCCTGCAGCCCTTCGTGACGGCCAGGCTGGGCGCCAAGGTGTTCGCCGCCGGCGATGCGGCTTCGCTGAACAACCTGCGCCTGCAGGGCCATGTGCTGGATGTGACCCTGCGCCTGCCCGCGCGCGCCGCGGCGGGCACGAACGGCGCGAACGGCGTATATACCGTCGAGCGCATCCTCCTGAACGGCAAGCCGGCCGGCAGCAGCATCCCGTGGGGCGCGCTGGCTGCGGACAACCGGATCGAGATCGTGCTCGGCAAACTGGAGGCCGGCGAGCAGGCGATCCGGCGCGTAAACGCCGATCCCTATGTGGAGACGCCGGCCGTGTTCGGCCCGCACGAGCCGGTCATCGCCGACCTGAAGCGCGACGGCGCCGGCCATGCCGCGCTGACCATCCAGGCAAAGGACACCGGCAATGTGCGCTACAACGTCTACCGCGACGGCAAGCTGGTGGCCTCGAAGCTGCCGGCCGGCGCCTGGGTCGACGGCAAGGCCTCCGCCACCGCCTGCTATGCCGTCGAGGCGGAATTCACGGGCTCGGGCAACCGCAGCCACCACAGCCGGCCGCGCTGCATGGATGCCGGCGTCGAGATCCCGGCCACGGACAAGCGCGTGAGCGCGGACGTGGCGCTGGCTGCACCGAACGCCCGCTTCGACGAAGCCCGCCTGGCCGGCTGGGGCAAGCCGCAGGACCGCTTCAGCGTCAGGGACATCAAGGTGCCGGCGGCCGGCGACTACGCCGTGCAGGTCCGTTATCACAACGGCGCCAACCAGGTGAACCTGGGCATCAGCGGTGGCGTAAAATGGCTGACGGTCAAGGATGAGTCGGGCGCCATCGTCGCGCAGGGCGTGGTGCAGCTGCCGCACGCGCGCATCGAGAAGGCGCATACGCCGACGGTGTATTCGACGCCGCTGGCGGTGAAGCTGAAAGGGAACGGCGCCTACCGCGTCGAGATGAGCGACTTCTACAATATGAGCTACCTGCAGAGCAACAGCAGCTTCAGCGCGGCCGGCGGCCTCGATGGCCCATCCAACCGCTTCGACATCTATGGCGTGCGCCTGCTGCGCGTGCGCTGAACAGGAAAGCCATGAAACGAATCAGCATGAAGACGATGGCAGCGGCGGCAATGGCCGCGCTGCTGGCGCTGGCGGCCTCCCAGGCCGGCGCCACCACGGTGCGGGTGCACTACCCGGCCGGCAAGGAAGAGATCCACATCATCGGCGACAAGGGAGCGATGAGCTGGTCGAAGAGCGTGCCGGCCCAGCGGCCCGAGGGCCCGCTGAACGTCTGGACCTATACCTGGCCGGACGAGCTGGGCGAGGTGCAGATGAAGCCGACGCTGGGCACGGACAAGGTCTCGATCGGCGGCGCCTACAAGCTGCCGGCCGGCGCCACCGTCGACATCTATCCCTTCTTTGGCGCGCCCTTCGGCAAGGTGACGATCGTGAAGGACTTCGCCTCGCCCCAGCTGAAGAACAGCCGCTCGCTGCGCGTCTACCTGCCGCCCAGCTATGCGGAGAACCCGGCCAAGCGCTACCCGGTGCTGTACATGCACGACGGCCAGAACCTGTTCGACGCCAAGACCGCCTCCTTCGGCGTCGAATGGGGCGTCGACGAAACCATGAACCGCCTGGTGGCGATGGGCACGGTGGACGAGGTGATCGTGGTCGGCATCGACAACACGCCGGACCGCATCCCCGAATACACGCCCTGCTGCGACCCGAAATACGGCGGCGGCAAGCTGGATGCCTACGCCGCCTTCATCGTCGACACCGTCAAGCCCTACATCGACCGGAGCTACCGCACGCTGCCGGGCAAGGCGAATACCGCGATCATGGGCTCCTCGCTGGGCGGGATCGCCTCGGTCGCGATCGCGCAGCGCTATCCGGACATCTTCTCGAAGGCGGGCGGCGTCTCCAGCTCCTTCTGGTGGAACAACGGCGCCCTCATCACCAAGCTGCCGGCGCGCGTGCCGGTCAAGTTCTACCTCGACGCCGGCACCCGGGACGACGGCCTCGACGACACGACCAGGATGGTCGAGGCCATGCGGGCCAAGGGCTACAAGGAGAGCGAGGACCTGATGTTCTTCAAGGCCGAAGGCGGGAAGCACAACGAGGCTTCCTGGGCGGCGCGGGTGGAGAAGCCGATTACGTGGTTCTTCCCTTGGGGGAGCACGAAGCAGTAACCTTACAACGTCGTTCCCGCGCCAGGTAAACGTCGTCCCCGCGGAGGCGGGGACCCAAGTTCGTCGCGTACCACCAGCGTTTAACTTTGCACGTACTCACATAAACTTGGATCCCCGCCTTCGCGGGGACGACGGGTTTAAGCGCGGGAACGACGTTATAGTTCCAGGCTGTACAAATTACTCCCCGCATCGTCCGGCACCAGATGTGTAAAGTGCACGAAATTCATCCCCAGCTTGCGCAGCAAGCCGTTCGACGCCAGGTTGTTCGGTGAGGTAATCGCCAGCAGGCGCCGGATGCCGATGGTCGGCGCGTAGTCCAGCACGGCGCGCGCCGCTTCGAAGGCATAGCCCTGGCCGCGCCAGTCGGGCAGGTAGGCGTAGCCTATGTCGATCTCGTCCAGGGTGTCGCGCTTGATCAGGCCGCACATGCCGATGGCGACGTGCCCGTCCGGGCTCCCTTCTTCGTTCAATTCGACCATGTACAGCGAGTGGCCGCGCGTCTCCTGCATCGCGATCGGCCCGGCCAGCAGGGCCTGGCGCGCATCGTCGAGGCTGCGGATGCCGCGGTCGCCGATGTGCTCGATGAAGGCCGGGTCGTTGACCAGCGTGTAATAGAAGGCGGTGTCGTCGAGGTTTGCGGTGCGCAGCCGCAGGCGCGCGGTCCGGGCGATCTCCATGCGTTCAGTCTTCCTCCGGATGGTCCCAGCGGGCCGGGTCTTCCAGCAATTTGTACATCACATAGGCGTCGACATACCCCAGCCGGCGGTGCCGGTAAGCCTTGGGCAGGGTGCCGACGATCGAGAAGCCGAGCCGCTTCCACAGGTTGATGGCCGGCGAATTGGTGCTGACCACGTAATTGAACTGCATCGCCAGGTAGCGCTGGCGGCGCGCCTCCTCGATGCTGTGCTCGCCCAACATGCGGCCGATACCCACCCCCTGGGCGTTCGGGCTGACCATATAGGAGGCGTTGGCCACGTGGTCGCCGCGTCCGAGATGGTTGGGCTGCAGCTTGTACATCCCGAGTATGCGCTCGCCGCCCTTCACCGCCACGAAGGTCGTCGCACTGGGCGCGAACCAGTAGTCGTGACTGTCTTCACGGCTGGTGGCGGGACCATGGGCGAATGTCTCACCGGTGGCGACATGCGCCTGAAAGATGGTCCACATGGCACTGAAGTCGGCGTCGCGTGCTGGTCGAATCTGGATGTCTCTCACTGCAGGCCTGCTCGAATGTAACGAAAGCGCAAGATTCTAAACCGGGAATTGTCCGCACGGCTAGGGAAAAATGTAACCGCATTTACACAAAGAAACTGAATTACAGTAAGCAACTTTTTCCGAATTTCTAGGATGTTTGTTCGCCGTGTTTACCGATATTCTCCTGTGTTTACCTTGTATAGACATGGTTGACTAACATTCTTACTCCTTGCGTGTCAAACGGAAATTTACAACGCCTGGCCGGCCCGGCAGGCGCAGGCTGGCGTGTGCCGGCGGCGCTTCGCTGACGATCTGTCCGCGGCGCAATACCAGGCGGCGCGCGGCGCGCAGGCGGATCGCCTCGGCCGGGCTGCCGGCGTCGAGCAACACCAGGTCCGCGTGGCAGCCGGGGGCGATACCATAGTCCCGCAGGCCGAGGATGCGCGCAGGCGTCTCCGTCACCGCCTGGAAGCATTGGCGCATCGCGGCCTGGCCCGTCATCTGGGCCACGTGCAGGCCCATGTGGGCCACCTCCAGCATGTCGCCGGAACCGAGGCCGTACCAGGGGTCCATCACGCAATCGTGGCCGAAGGCAACCGGCACCCCGGCCGCCAGCAGCTCCGGCACGCGGGTCATGCCGCGCCGCTTCGGATAGGTATCGTGGCGGCCCTGCAGGGTGATGTTGATGAGCGGGTTCGCGATCGCCGCCACGCCCGATTCGGCAATCAGGGGCAGCAGCTTGCTGACATAGTAGTTGTCCATCGAATGCATCGAGGTCAGGTGGGAGCCGGTCACCCTGCCCTGCAGCCCCAGGCGCTGCGTCTCGAAGGCCAGGGTCTCGATGTGGCGCGACAGCGGATCGTCGGTCTCGTCGCAGTGTATGTCGACCATCAGCCCCTGCCTAGCTGCGAACTCGCACAGCAGGCGCACCGATTCCGCGCCCTGCGCCATGGTGCGCTCGAAATGCGGGATGCCGCCGACCACGTCCACGCCCATGGCGATCGCACGTTTCAGGTTGTCGAAGGCGCCGGGGCTGCGCAGCAGGCCGTCCTGCGGGAAGGCGACCAGCTGCAGGTCGATGTAAGGCGCCACGCGCCGCTTCACCTCGAGCAGGGCCTCGACCGCCAGCAGCCGGTCGTCGCAGACGTCGACGTGGGTGCGGATCGCCAGCAGCCCGCGCGCCACCGCCCAGTCGCAGTAGCGCATCGCGCGTTCGATCAGGTCTTCCTGCAGCAGTTGCGGTTTCAGTTCGCCCCAAAGCGCGATCCCTTCGAGCAGGGTGCCGGACTCGTTCACGCGCGGCAGGCCGTAGCTGAGGGTGGCGTCCATGTGGAAGTGGGCGTCGACGAAGGGCGGGCTCACCAGGTCGCCGCCGGCGTCGATCTCGCGCCTGCCTGTCAGCGCCAGTTGCGGGCCGACCTCGGCGATGCGTTCGCCGTCGATGGCGATGTCCATGGAATGGCGGCCATCGGCCAGGGTGGCGTTGCGGATAACTAAGTCCATATACGGTCTCCCGATGAGGTAATTGATTGTACTGTCAATGATCTGGATTAAGAAACTATGCTGCGACGCAAGATTTCCTTGCAAAAACAACACAAAATACTTCTTTCCAACACTACCGAACAGCTTTACACTAGGCTTTATTGCAGTGCGTCATAACTGAATAAAAAGGGATCCAGATGACTCCATTTTCCGACCAGTTGGCCGCCGTCCGCCAGGCTCAATGGGAAGCCCAGCTCGACTTGTTCCGCAAGCTTACTGCCCGTGCGCTCGACAGTGCCGGCCAGATCGCCGCGCTCAACGTGCGCACCTCGCGCGCATCGATCGAACAGGCGGCCGGCACCGTGAAGCACCTGCTCGAAGCGCGCGAACCGCGCGACCTGATGGCCCTTGGCGCCGACGCCCAGGGGCAATGGCATACCCTGTTCTCCTACGGCCGCGAACTGTTCGGGCTCGCCGTCGGCGCACGTGCGCTGCCGGCCACCATCCCGCTGCTGGCCACGCCGGCGCCGACCGCCAACGTCCCGACCAGCTACTCGCAGATCATGGAACAGGCCTCGATCGCCACCGCCGATGCGGCCACCATCACCAGCGAGATCGCCGCCGCGGCCGTGGACATCGGCGCCGCGCATGCCGAAGCCGCGCTCGATGCCGCCCAGCCGAAAGCCGCGCCCGCCGACGCCCGGCAGGCCCAGGCCGAAGCCGCCATCGAGACCGCCATCGCCGACGACCTCCCGCCGGCCGAGCCGAAGCCGCTGGCCAAGGCACTGCACGAGGTCTCGCCCATGCCGGCCGGCGCCGAGCATCCGCTCGCCTCCACCGTGCCGCTGGAAGCACAAGCGAAGGTCGAACTGCCGCCGGTGACGCCGCCGGAAAGCATCGCCCCGGCCAGGCCGCCGCGCAGCTCGCGCAGGAAGTAGGCAGCAGGGCAGGCCCCTGCCAAAAATAGTACAGTAGCGGTCCTCGCAACAAGAACGAATAACGGGACACGCAATGGGTTTGGCAAGGCTGATCGGCGGCTTCGTACGCCGTCACTGGCGTTCGTATGCGTCGTCGGCGGTGATGCTGTTCGGCGTCGCCCTGTGCTCGGTGCTGGTGCCGCGCAAGGTCGGCGCCACCATCGACGCCCTGGCGGCGCACCGCATCCAGGGACAGGAACTCACGATCCAGCTACTGCAGCTGCTCGGCCTCGGGCTGGCGATCTACGTCCTGCGCGTGGCCTGGCGGCTGCGCCTGTACTCCGCCGCCTACCGCCTCGGGGTCGAGCTGCGCACCAGGCTGTATGCGCGGCTGTCGGCACAGGGCCCGGCCTTCTACCAGCGCCAGCGCACCGGCGACCTGATGGCGCTCGCCACCAACGACGTCGACGCCATCGAGCAGGCCGCCGGCGAGGCGATGCTGGCCGGCTTCGACGGCACCCTCACCCTGGTCATGGTGTTGGGGATCATGTTCCTCGGCGTAGACTGGCGCCTGACCCTGATCGCCCTGCTGCCCTTCCCGCTGATGGCGCTGGCCTTCTGGCGCATCTCGAGCCACATCCACACCGCGTCCAGCGATTCGCTGAAGCGCTTTTCCGCCCTCAACGACCACGTGCAGGAAACCCTGAGCGGCGTGCGCACCCTGCGCGCCCTCGGCCTGGAACAGCGCAGCGCAAAACAGTTCGGCGAACTGGCCGCGCGCGCCGCCGACGCCAGCCTGGCGGCCCAGAAATGGGAAGCGGCCTACGAGCCGGCGGTGGGCCTGACCCTGACCGCGGCCACCGGCCTGACCCTCGGCCTGGGCGGCTACCTGGTGTGGAACGACCAGCTCACCATCGGTTCGCTGACCAGCTTCACGATGTACCTGGGCCAGCTGATCTGGCCGATGTTCGCGGCCGGCTGGGTGCTGTCGCTGATCGAGCGCGGACGCGCCGCCCTGGCGCGCCTGCAGCCGCTGCTGGATGCGCCGCTCACGGTCGACGACCACGGCACCGTCGACGTGCTGGCGCGCGGGCCGCTGGTGCTGCGCAATGTGAGCTTTGCCTACACAGGACAAGAGAAGCCGGCGCTGAAGCAGGTATCGGTCAGCCTGGCGCCGGGGCAGACCCTGGGCCTGGTCGGCCCCACCGGTGCCGGCAAGTCGACCCTGCTGCGGGTGCTGCTGCGCCAGGCCGAGCCCCAGCACGGCACGGTCACCTGGGGCGGCTACGCGCTGGACGAATACCTGCTTGCCACCCTGCGTTCCGGGATCAGCTGGGTGCCGCAGGAATCCTTCCTGTTCTCGGCCTCCATCGCCGAGAACATCGCACTGGCACGTCCGAGCGCCTCGCGCGCCGAGATCGAGCAGGCGGCGAAGATGGCCGACATCCACGACGACATCCTGCGCTTCCCGGACGGCTACGACACCCCGGTCGGCGAAAAAGGCATCACCCTGTCCGGCGGCCAGCGCCAGCGCGTGGCGATCGCGCGCTCGCTGCTGGCGCAAAGCCCGTTGCTGCTGCTCGACGATGCCCTGTCGGCGGTGGACACCGGCACCGAGACCCGTATCCTCGAACACCTCGACGAACTGCGCGCGAATCGCCCGGAACTGTCGGCGGTGATCGCCAGCCACCGCCTGTCGGCCGTGGTGAAGGCCGATCTCATCATCGTGCTGAAGGATGGCCGCATCGTCGAATCCGGCACCCACGAGGCCTTGCTCGCCGAAGACGGCTGGTACGCCAGCCAGTGGCGCTATCAACAACTGGAGGCGAGCCTCGATGTTCAATAAAAATACCCAGGCGAAGCAGGCGGCCGGCCTGCTGCGCCGCGCCGCGCATCCGGACCGCGCCCACCTGGTCTGGGCCACCGGCTGGCTGATCCTGGCCGCCGGCCTCGAAGTGCTCGGCCCCCTGCTGGGCAAGAAGCTGATCGACGAACACCTGCTGCCCCATCATCTCGACTGGACCCGCATGGCACTGCTGCTGGGCGGCGTGCTGGTCACCGGCTGGGCCGCGTCCTGGATCCGCTTCCTGCAGCTGGTGCGCCTGTCCGGCCTGGCGATGCGCTCGGTGCAGCGCCTGCGCGAATGGGTGTACGGCCACGTGCTGCGCCTGCCGATGGCCTTCTTCGACCGCGCCATCACCGGCCAGCTGGTGAGCCGCGTGACCAACGACACCGAGGCGGTGAAGACCCTGTATATCCAGGTGCTGTTCGTGATCCTCGACAGTAGCATCGTGCTGGTCGGGACCTCGATCGCGATGGCCTGGCTCGACTGGCACCTGATGCTGATCGTGCTGGCCCTGCTGCCGGCCGTGCTGGGCATCATCTGGCTGTACCAGCGCCTTTCCGCGCCGGCCGTCACCCGCGCCCGCGCCCTGCGCAGCGACATCAACGCCCAGATGGCGGAATCGATCGGCGGCATGAGCGTGCTGCAGGCGAACAATGCCCAGCACCGCTTCGGCGAGCGCTTCGCCGCCACCAACGACCAGCACTACACGGCGCGCGTGGCCGAGCTGCGCGCCAATGCCTTCCTGCTGCGCCCCGCCCTCGACTTCCTCAACGTGATCCTGCTGGCGGTGGTGATCTTCAGCTTCGGCCGCCAGAGCATGGGCGCGGTCGAGGTCGGGGTGCTGTACGCCTTCATCAGCTATATCGCGCGGGTGGTCGAGCCGCTCATCCAGATCACGATGCAGTTCAGCGGCCTGCAGCAGGCGGTGGTGGCGACCGCGCGCGTGGCGGCCCTGCTGGACGAGACGAACGCACCCGAACACGGCAGGCGTACGGGCAGCGGCGGCCGTCCGGCCGATGGTCCGGCGAACATCGATCCGCATGCGCCGGCGGTACAGGTGCGCAACCTGAGCTTCGCCTACGTCGAAGGCCAGACCGTGCTGCACCACCTGTCGCTCGAGATCCCGCAGGGCGCCTTCTTCGGCATCGTCGGCCATACCGGCAGCGGCAAGTCGACCCTGCTGTCGCTGCTGCTGCGCTACTACCCGGTACGGAACGGCAGCATCGAGATCCATGGCGAGCCGCTGGCCGCCATCGACAACGAACGCTTCCGCAGCGAGGTCGGGCTGGTGCCGCAGGATCCCTTCCTGCTGGCGGCGTCGGCGCGCGAGAACATCGACATGGGGCGCGGACTCTCCGATGAGGCGATCGAGACCGCGGCGCGCGCCGCCCATGCCCACGACTTCATCGTGGCGCTCGAACAAGGCTACGACACGCCGCTGGGCGAAGGCGGCTCGCGCCTGTCGTCCGGCCAGAAGCAGCTGATCGCGATCGCGCGCGCCCTGGCCGGAAAGCCGCGCATCCTGCTGCTGGACGAAGCGACCTCGCGCATCGACAGCCAGACCGAGCAGATCGTGCAGCAGGCCGTGGTCGGGCTGCGCGGCAAGGTGACCGTGATCGCCATCGCGCACCGCCTGTCGACCATCCGCGACGCCGACCGCATCATCGTGCTGAACCACGGCCGCATCAGCGAAGCCGGCAAGCATGAGGAGCTGATGCGCATCGAAGGCGGCCTGTACCAGCGCCTCTACCTGCTGCAGCAGCTGGCGGTTTGAGCAGGGGGATAGCGCCTGTCTATACAGCCCATGAGCCCAAGGAATACATATGTAGCTTTTTCGCATATACCCGGGAAAATATGTATTTCTTTGTAGCAAGCGGCGTACAATGACCGGCTGTGTCCCGCACGGGACGATCGTCACTCCCCTGAGGAACCATGCTGGCAGGCCACCATCGCGGATCGCATCACCGGCGCAGCCTCGGGCTGCTGGCGGCGCTATTCCTGGCATCCAGCCTGGCCTTCGCTGACGCTCCCGCGCCGCTGGCCCAGCGCCTTGCCGCGCTCCAGGACGTGGGCCGCTTCGTTCCGCAGCGCGCCCTGCCGCAGCTGATGAAACTGGAGCGGGAAAGCCGCGCCGCGCCGCTGGCCGAGAAAGCCGCCTTCCTCGACCTTGCCTGCAAGACGCACAACAGCCTGGGCCAGAACGACGTCGCCGACAGGCTGTGCGACGAGCTGATCCAGCTCGGCCAGCAGCATGCCGACAACACGATCACCGCGCGCGGCCTGCTGGCCAAGGGCTATGTGCAGTTCTCGATGAACGAACTGGCCCTGTCCCACCAGTTGATCTGGCAGGCGGAAAAGCTGGCTGCCGGCAGCCGCGACATGGACCTGCGGGTGCGCGTCACCATCTCTTCCGGCGAGTCCTTCGGCGAGGACGGCAACTYCCCGATGGCGCTGACCAGGCTGCAGGCTGCGGCCAACCTCTCACGCGAGAGCGGCCAGCCGATGCTGATGGTGATCGCCTACAACTCGCTGGCCAATCTGTACGACCAGATGCGCGAATACGAAAAAGGCTTCGACGCGCTAAAGGAGGCCTACCGCGCCGCGGAGAGCATCGACTCCCCGGGGCGCCYGGCGACGCTCAAGATTACCGAGTACGCGCTGTCGATGGACTCCGGCCAGACCCGGCGCGGACTGAAGGCCCTGCTGGAGGCGGTGGAACTGGAGCGCAAGATCGGCGCCGGCCCGATGGTCGCGACCGCGCTGGTCAATCTCTCCGACTTCTACCTGAAGGAGAAGGATTATCGTAATGTCCTCTCCTACGGCCAGCAGGCGCTGGAACAGGCGCGCCTGATCAATAAAGAAAGCTCGATGGCGACGGCGCGCGTGAACATCGGCCAGGCCTACCTGGCCCTCGGCCGCCTGGCCGAAGGCAAGCAGAGCATCGAAGAAGGCATGGCCTGGTACGAGAAGTCGGGCGACAAGCCGCAGCTGCAATCCGTGCTGGCCGAATACGGCGACGCGCTGGAGCGCGCCGGCGACCTGCCCGGCGCCCTGAATGCCTACCATCGCGAGCGCACCCTGTCGAACGAGCTGTTCGAAAAGCGGCGCCAGAAGGCGGTGATGGAGCTGCAGGAAAAGTACGAGGCCGACAAGGCCAAGCGCCAGATCGAGCTGCTGCGCCAGGAAAACCAGGTCAAGACCACCGAGATCGACAACCGCCGCCTGCAGCAGCGCGTGTGGTGGCTGCTGGCGCTGGTATTCGCGCTGTCCTCGGTGATCGTCTACTTCTTCTACCGCAAGGTACGCCAGGCCAACGCCCAGCTCGAAGAAAAGAATCTGGAACTCAAGCAGCAGAGCGCACGCGATCCGCTGACCGCCCTGTACAACCGCCGCCACTTCCAGGAATTCATGCGCGGCCAGCAGGAGATTACCCCGTCCTCCGCGAACGACGAGATGGTCAGCGCGATCTACCTGATGGACGTCGACCACTTCAAGCACATCAACGACACCTACGGCCACGGCGCCGGCGATGCGGTGCTGCGCGAGATTTCCGACGCCCTGCGCGAGATCCTGCGCGAGACCGACATGATCGTGCGCTGGGGCGGCGAGGAATTCCTGGCCTTCCTGCCGGCGGTACCACGCGGCAGCCTGGACGATGTGGCGCGCCGCCTGCTGAGCGGCATCCCGGCCCGCACCATCGACTACCAGGGCATCCAGCTGTCGGTGAACGTCTCGATCGGCTTCGCGCCCTTCCCGCTTGCGCCGGGCGGCAAGTCGATGTCCTGGGAACGCGCCGTCAACCTGGTCGACATGGCGCTCTACCTGGCCAAGGGCCACGGCCGCAACCGCGCCTACGGCGTGCAGGGCTTCGCCCACGAAACCGGCATGAGCATGGAGCAGATCGAGCAGGACATCGAGGCTGCGTGGCGCGCCGGCAGCGTCGAGCTGTCTGTGGTGCAGGGCAACTGGCCGGAGCTGCGGGCGGTTTCCTRAGCCGAGCGTTCAGCGCGCCGCTTCCTGCATCTTCTCGCCCGCCTTCTCGACCTTCTCTCCGACTTTCGCCGTCACATGATCCAGGTTGCGGCTCGCTTCCGCAGCCGCTTCCTTCGCCTTGTCGCGCGCCCTCTCGGCGGCGGCATCGGCCTTGACCACCTGGTCCTGGACCGCGCTCTGCACCTTGRCGCCGGCATCGTCGACCGCCTTGCCGGCCTTCTGGGCCGGGCCGATGCCGTCGCCGGACGTCGATTGATTGCAGCCGGCCAGCAAGGCCGCGAGCAAAATGGCTGTAGTCGATATGCGATTCATGCTGCTCCTCCTTTCCGGTTACGGGAACTTTGCCTGCTGCTCGGCCTGGGTCTTCAGTGCCCGGCACTCGCGGTTGCCGGCATCGACCATGGTCAGGCATAGCGTCATCTTGTCGGCCGCGGCACCGTAATTGCCGTTCGCCATGTCGCGTTGCGCGCTCTGGATCAGATTGTACGCGGACTGGGCTTTGTCGCCGCCACCGGCGCCGGTCGCCCCGCCGCCCGAAGAACCGGCGGCACTGCGCGGCACGGCCAGCGGGTGGGCGGCGTCGCGGCGTGCGGCCTCGATGCCTTCCTTCATCGCGCGCGTGTCCTCGTCCTCGCCCCAGCGCTTCGTGAACGCCTGCAGGCGAGCGAGTGCCTTGTCCCAGCCGGCCGCCGCCAGCGCCGATTCGACCGCGGCGCTGGTCTCGCTCCATGCCCTGGCGCGCTGGCGCCGCTTCGTACAAATGGCCGCTTCGTCGTTCAGCGCCTGCTGCAGGCGCTGCAGCTGTTCCGGCGTGGCGCGGGTCTTGCGCAGGGCGATCAGCTCGGCCTGGGCATCGCTGCCCTTGCACTCGCGCGCCAGGGCGATCGCGGCGTCGATGCGGCGGTCGATCTTCTTGGTCGACGGCTTGGCCATCAGCCACACGCCCCACAGCACGACCAGCGCCAGCACCCACCAGCGCAGCCGGATCGGCTTGCGCCGGGGCGGGTGCGCGGCCAATGGCGGGCGTGGGACTTCCTGGCGCGGCGGCGCTGGCGGTGGCGTTGGCGGAGGCGGCGGTGTGGAAGCGCCCTTGGCGCTGTGGCCGAAGGCGGTCGCGCTCGGGGTGGGCGGCACGGGCGGCTTGAGCTCGGGCTTTGCTTCGGGCTTTGCTTCGGGCTTGATCTCCGGCGCGATGGCGGGCGGCGGCGCATCCGACCAGCCGGACAGCGATGCCGCCGCGCTCGCCCCTGCGGCCGCAGCGACCGCGGCGGCGGAGCCGGTCGCGGCCGACGGTGTGCGCGTACCGGCGTGCGCCTGCGCCGTCCCGCACCAGGGACAGTAGTTCACGGGCCGCGGCGCCGGCCGGCCGCAGGTCTCGTTGATACAGCGGTAGATCGCTTCGTCTTGCACGGCGCTCCCTTATTGCGGATCCGGGATCCCGTCGTCCGGATCGGGAATCGCGGCGTCAATACCGTCCGTCAGTTCCGGGATCTCGCCGACCGTCTTCCACTTGTCCTGGCGCGGGTTCCACTGCATGTTCCAGATGCGCGTGCCGGAGTCGATCTCGCCGCGCGCCAGCTGCTGCGCCACCTCTTCCAGCGCATACGGGCCGCGCTGGGCGCCGTTCACGAACAGCTTGTAGCGCGCGGACATCGGGGTCGCGCCGACGACGAATGCCGCCGGTCCGAGGCCGGCCGGATGCACGCCGGCCGCCGCCGGCGCCGGCGGCATCGAGGGACTGACGATGGTGGCGGCGGCAGGCGCCGCGTGCGCCGCATGTGCCAACTCCATCGCCGCCAGGCCGCCCACGGCCGGCGCCGACGAGCGCCGCTCCAGCGCCTGCAGCGCGCGCGCCTCGCTGGCCAGGAACTCCGGCCGGACCACCCGCTTGTCGCTCGGGCGCTCGACTTCCCACTGGTAGGCGTCGCTGGCGGAATCCGGCACCGTCTCGCTCCACAGGTCGAGCTGGGCCAGCGCCGCCTCGACCTGGGCCGGCGACAGCTCCGGCTGGATGGTCGCGGCGCGCCGCATCCACTGGTCGTACAGGCGCCGTGCGGTGATGGTCGGCAGCGAGGGCGAAGGCAGCTGGGCGCCGGTCTCGTCGACTTCCAGCTTGGGCTCGTAGACGCGCAGCTGGTAGTGGCGCATCAGCGCCGCCAGCAGCGCCAGCCGGCAGGGGCCCATCGTGCCGAGGCGCTGGCGCACGCCGGCGATCACCTGCTCGCGGTAGTAGGGCGGCAGGCCGTTCGAGCGGATCGCGTACTCGTTGCCGATCTGTAGCCATTCGCCGGAACCCGGCTCGACCTCGAACAGGTATTGCCCGCGCGGCTGGAAGGCGGCCTCGCGGTCGCCCGCATCCTGCTTGCGGCGGATGACGCCCAGCGCCACCGCCTGGAGGAACCATTCGTAGTCGTCGGCCAGGCGGTTCAGCTCGTCCATCGAAGGCGAGATCGGATGGCGGAAGCGGGTCGAGTCGAAATGCAGGTGGGTCGGGATCTTCGGGTTCTCGATCTGGTAGGAAGCGCGCCAGGTCGGCAGGCCGCGCAGCACCGTCATCGGGTAACCGGACAGTTCGATGTAGCAGACCGCCCGCCCCGGCTCGCCGGTGTTGACGATGGCGACCGCGTCGCCGTGCAGGAAGCCGGTCGGCACGGCGGCGCGGATCTCGGGTTCCAGCTTGCGCCAGGCGGATGGGTCGCCGACGCCGATGAAGCACTTGAACTGGTCGGCGCTGGGCGTGAACTCGGCCGAGAAGCGCGCGTTAATCCAGGGCATGCTGCTCTTGATCCATTCGCTGAACACGCGGTGGCGCTCCTGGGGCGACATGGCGTTCAGGCGCTCGAGCAGCGGATCGATGCTTTGCGCCGGCTCCAGCCCGGCCGCCTGCATCGTCGACAGCTGGGTCTGCGCGCGGCGGAACAGCTTCAGCAGCAGATCGGCGCGCAGGCGCTCGTCGCCCAGCTGCGGGAACAGCTTGGCCGAGCCGCCGAATTCCAGCAGCACTTCTTCGGCCCAGCCGCCGACGTCGCTGGTGAGACGGACCGGCTGCGGCAGCACGTCGCTGGCCAGCTTGATGTAGGTGGCGTGTTCCTGGCGGGCGTCGGCGCGCAACTGGCCGATGCGCTGGTCGCAGGCGGCCAGCATGGCCTGGACCGAACGCCGGCCGTCCTGGAATTCGCCGGCGATGCCGCTCCACTGCGCCTGCCCCTGCTCGTCGGTGCCCTGCGGGTTGCCGAGCCAGGCCGACATGCTGTTCATGACATCGATGGTCTGGCCGGATGCCACCGCCAGCAGATGGAAGCGCAGGTAGTCGGCGATGTCGCGCTTCAGGTGATTCATCACCTCGCGCGACTGGGCGTCCTTGCCGAACAGGCGGCCGGAGGCCTGCGACAGGTTGTTCAGCGATTCCTCGACCTGGCGGGTACGCAGGGCATCGCGGATGTCGCGGTAGCGCTTGCCGTTGCGCTGGGCGTTGGCGAGGTCGCGCTGGGCCAGCCTCGCCTTCACCTGCTCCAGCAGCGACAGCACGAATTCCAGCCCACCCTGCTTGCGGTCGTCCAGCAGCATGTAGAGGCGGCCGCGCACGTTCAACCTCAGTTCTCCGAGCAGTTCTCCGGTCTTGCGCTTGATCCGGTCTTCGCTGGTCTCGGCGGTGGCGCCGGCTTCGCGGATGGCGTCGCGCTCCAGGTTCGGCAGCAGCTCGACCACCTTCTCGCGCCACAATTTGAGGTCGTAGGACGCCATGATGCGGTCGATCTCGAGCTGCACCTTGCTTTCGACCCGTTCCAGCAGCGAGCGCTGGTCCTTGTCCATCAGGAGCATGTCGGTGAGTGCGTATTCCTGGAAGGGCGTGACGTCCACCGTGCCCTTGCGGAAGTCCGGGAATTCCGAGAAGGGATGCTCCCCCATGCCCATCTGCTCGCGCATGAAGCTGTCGCGTTCCGCATCGGTGGCGCGGCGCGCTGCCGTTCCGTCGGTGCTGGCGAGACCGAAGAAGGCCTTTACCATCAGCGCCGCCAGCTCGTAAGCGCGGATATCGTCGCGCAAGCTTTGCTGGGTGTCGAGCACGGCCTGGCCGAAGGCCGAGTACACCTTCGAATAGGACAGCCGCATGTCGCCGAAGCGCTGTTCCGGCACRCGCGGGTTGTAGGGTCCGAGCTTGTGCTGCTGCTGGTTGACCGCCACCGAGCGCTTGCGGTTGGCGAAATCGGCCGAGGCGAAATCCTCGAACAGGGTGTCCGCCACCATCTGGTAGACGTCCTTGATATCCTGGGTCGCCTTGTTGGCCAGGTTGGCGGTATCGACGAAATAAACGTCGTCGAAGGGCGCGCCGCGGCCGACCACGCTGTCCGGATCCATCCACTGCACGCGCGCATTCATGTCGCGCATGCTGGTCTCCAGCTCCATCAGGGTCGCGTAGGCATTGGCCTCGGTGCGTTCCTTGTTGGCCTTCGCATAGCCCGAAGGCAGGAACATCACCAGGTCGACCTGGCTGCTTGATACCTCCTGGCTTGCGATGGCCTTGGCGATCCAGCCCAGGTCGATGGCGCTGCCGGCCCCGGTGCCGCCGGCATTGGAGGCGATGACGACGATGCGGAACTTGCTGGTATCGACCTGCAGGCCGAGGCGCTGGTAATTCTCCTTGCGCTCGATGCCGGCGTTCGAACTCAGGAAGTTCAGCGCGCCCTTGATGCGTCCCCTCAGCTTGGGATATTTGTCGAACAGGTAGAGCCGCGCCAGCGCGCGGATCTGGCCCGCGCCCTTGGACGGGTCGATGCCCAGCGAGCGCAGCTTCTTCGGCCGCAGCGGCATCCATTGTTCAATCAAGGGGAAGCGCGCCAGGCTGTCGTCGGACTCGTGGTACTGCGGCAGGTCGAGCGGCTCGACCAGGCGCTCCTCGTCGGTCAGCTTGACCAGTTCGAACCAGGGGTCGGTGCGCTGCGACTTGCCTTCGTCGATGATGGCCTGGTTGTCGAGGTCGAAGTGCAGGAAGCGCGCCACCGGGAAGTCGGCGATCGACTCCACGCGGGTCGGGTGCTGGCGGTTCCAGACCGCCGACAGGATGCGGCGGCGGATCCGCATCATGACTTCCATGCCGGTGCCGCCGGCGCCGATGAACAGGGTCGGGCGCAGGTCGACTTTGAGTTCGGCCCGGCCGGCTGCGCCGGTGGTGTTCAGGGCCGAGGGATCGGGAAAATCTGCCATGTCATGCATCCTTACTTATTTTGTACACTTAGCGACGGCCGATGAGCAAAGCCGCTATCAGGGCCAGCACGCCGATCACGACCAGCGGGCCCGTGATCGCCAGGGTCAGGTACTTGGCCGCGTTGATGATCGCCAGCACCGCGGCGAAGGACAGGAAGGCCAGGCCCACGAACATCAGCCAGCCCGCGCTGCCGGCCGAGGACGGCGCCACGCGCCTGACGACCAGGTGGTGCACGTAGGCGTTTCGCACGAAGAAGTAAATCGCCAGCAGCACCACGAACACCGCGCCGCCGATGGCCAGGTCGCGCGCCGAGGTGTCGCGCAGCGGCGCCGCGCTCGTGTTGGTGGCGCCGCCCGGTGCGATCTCGACCGGCTGGCTGGCGGTATCGGGCGCCGTCTTCGGCATCCCGTCCTGCGGCGTGGTGGGCGTCGTCTGGGCCGGCAGCTTGAAGCCGGGGTCGGTCGACGTTGGACTGGTTTTCTGATCTTGCATGGGGTCCTCTCGGGGTTGTTCTCGTTCTATCGCCCCAGCCTGACCTGGGCGCCTTCGCGCAGGTCGATCAGCTGGTGGCCGAACAGCGTCGTCTTCAGGCGGGCCACTTCCCTGCCCGCCTTGTCGTAGATCGGTTGGGTGGCGCCGGCGCGCGTGTGCATGGTGCGCAGCTCGTCCTCCACGGTCAGCTGCACGCGGCGCGGACGGGCATAGGCGTACGCTGCGCCGACGCCCGCCGCCAGCAGGGCCAGCGCCGCGCCGATCAGCGCCACCAGCGGCCCCGAGCCGTAGTGCACCCTTACTTCGAGCGGCAAGGTGGCGGTCGAGGCCTGGATCTCGGCCGGCGGTGTGAAGATCTCGGGCAGCGGATCGCCGGGGAACAGCGCCGCCATCCGTTCGCGGAAAGCCTGCGACAGCACCAGCTTCTGGCCGGCCAGGTGCAGTTCGATCCTTCCCGGCAGCACATAGGCCGAGCCGGCCGACCTGATCGCCTCCATCGACCATTTGCCCGGCAGCCTGGCCACCGGCAGCTGCATGCTGGACGCCAGCGGCTCGGCCTTGCCGGGGGCCAGCTGGTCGATCCTGCTGCGTGCCAGCTCGATCGGGCGGTTCTCGCCGGCCAGCATCGAGCGCGCGCTGATGGTGGCGCCGGCGATCGTGTAGGGATAGATCGTGTTCTCCAGCTGCCACTGGATGCGGGTGCTCGGCGCCACCGCGTCCGGTTCGACGTCGGCATGCAGGCGGCCGCCGGCATCCATCGCCAGCGCGACGCCGGCCGCGCCCTCGACGCGGCGCGGCACCAGGCGCACGGTGTCGCGGTCCAGCGGTTTCAGGCGCGCCGGCGGTTCGGTGATCACGCGCTGCACGCGGCCGGACGCCAGCAGGGCATCGAGCGCCCGGGCGCCTTCCTTCCCGGCCGCGAACACGTAGACCATCAGGCCGTTCGCGCTGTAGTGCTCGCCCTTGACCGGCATGCGCAGCGGGAAGGCCAGCGCCTTGTCGATCGCGGCGCCGCGGTGGATCAGCGCATAGAACTCGCGGTTGCGCGCGGCGGTCGCCTGGTCGTTGTTGGGACTGTTGCGGTTGTTCGTCACCAGCCAGATCAGGCCGGGCTTGCCTCCCAGGACCTGGTTCAGGGCGGCGTCGACGGCTTCGCCGAGGTCGGTGTCGGCGAGGGCCGCGCCACCCGACCTGCCCGCGCCTGGCTTGCGCGCGGTCTGCAAACCGGCCAGCGCCGCCTCTACGTGGGCATGCAGGGTCTTCGGGTCGGCCTGCTCGGACAGCAACCCTTTCGGCGACGGCGCGCCCGGCAGCGACTGGTTGAAGGCGGCCAGCACCAGGGCGTCGCCGGGCTGCACCACGCTGGCGACGAGTTCCGTCACCAGCGGCTTGAAGGCGGACGCCGGATCGCTGTAGAAGGGCTCCATCCAGCCCGAGTTCTGCACCAGCACCACCTGCGGGATGGCGAAGGCCGGCACTGCCGGCCCGAGCAGGCCGGCAAGCGTCGCCAACCGTGTGGCAAGTGAGGCGAGCGCGCGCCTCACGACGGCTCTTCCAGGTTCCAGCCGCGGATCCGGTTCCAGTCTGGGTGGTGCAGCCAGAGATGGTTGGCGTACACGAAGGGCAGGCACTCGAGCGGGCGCGACAGGCGTGCGATCTCGTCGAGGATGACGTTGCGCCGTCCTATCCATTCGACCGTGGTGCGGGCGATCACGCGGTCGGCCAGCGCGTCTTCCGCGCGGCCGGTGTATTTGTGGAAGCGCAGCACCAGCCCGCTGGGCTGGCTGCGGTTGTTGTTGAAGCTGCGCAGCAGCGGCAGCACCAGGGAATCGTCTTCGTTCTGGTCTTCGACGTGTTCGCCGGACCAGGGCTCGTCGACCACCGGATGGCCGCGCCGGAACAGCAGGTTGGCAAAGCCGAGGCGGGCGCCGTCGATAGGCTCGCGCTGCGGCTTCTCCGTCCCGAGTTCGAGAAAGCAGTAGGACTGGCCGTCGTGCCCGATCAGCCACATGCGGCCGTCGCGGCTCAGGGTCGGGCCGCCGAACTGCAGGCGCGGCAGCCAGGTGTCGGGCCAGGGCAGGAAGCGCGGCGCCTCGCCCGGGCGCCACAGCAGCTGGCCTTCGTCATGCAGCCAGGACAACTGGCCGTCGTAGGCGATCGGCCGGCTCCAGCCGGTCAGCGGCAGCGCGCCGCATGCATACTGCGGGCCGGGCGCCAGGTCGGCATCCAGCGAGGCCAGCACCAGCACGCCGGCATTCCCGCGCACCAGGCAGGCGAGCTGGCGCCGCATGAGACCGGGCGCGGCGACGAGGGGCGCGGCCAGCACCGGTTCGAGGCGGTAGGTTTCGTTGATCGGATTGATCCACAGGCGGTAGAGGCCCTGGGCGGTCGGCACCAGGCCGACTTCGCCGCGGCGCGGCTCCACGGCCGGCAGCCAGCCGTAGTCGGAGGCGCCGAAGCGCAGGTCGGCCGTACCCTCTTCCGGCACCAGCACGTGCCACAGCGCGCCCAGCGGATCCCAGTACTGCAGCACGCCGCGCCCCGGTGCCAGGGCCAGCAGGCGCTGTTCCGGAAAACCGTAGCCGGCGGCGATGAACACGCACTGGGCGTTGGGCGGCGGCGGCATCGAGGTGTCGAAGCGGCCGATGTGAGGCGCGGCGGGACGTTCCTCCAGGCTGTCGCCGAGCGGCAGCGAGGTGACGGGCAGGCCGTGCGGCACATGGCGCGGCAGCAGCTGGTCGGCATGCGGGCCCCACCAGTCGGGGCGGCGCTGCTGGCGTCCGGCCAGGCGCTCCAGGGGGCGCCCGCATTCGGGACAGAACGAGAAGCCTTCCGGATAGATGGGCGAGTGCTCGCAGCTCCCGCCATCGCAGGATGGAAGGGAGGCGCCGAGCAGGTGCGCGAAGTCGGCCATGCGTCCGCGCGCATGGGTGCTCCAGTCGATCCGGCCCAGGCCTTCGCTGGCGGCCAGCTCGAACTGCCCGTTCTCGTTTTCCAGCCAGACACTGGCCGGAGTTTCCCATCGGTATGCCACTGGGTTTGCCATTGTCCCCCGCTGTCGGTCGTCAAAAACGCGACGGCCCGCACCATTCCTGGGGCCGTTGTGCTTTTGGAATCATAGCGCCAGCATGGGCGCCATGGCGCCCCGTTCACGAAAGGAGCGGGCGGCAGTGCTTCAGGGATCAAATGGYGGGCTGTTCAGCGGAACTTCTGGACGCATCGACGGACACGACCTGGCGGATTTTCCAGCTGCCGTTCTCCAGCACCATCGACAGGGCCAGCACCTGGCGCGGGCCGTGGTCCTCGCCGGTTTCCCCGCCGCCGCCGAGGGTGACGACGACATCGGCGGCGGCGGCGCGCCGGCGCATGGTGGCCGCGTGCACGCTGCGCTGCCAGGCCGGCCGGTAGCCGGCGGACTGGGTGAAGTAATCGCGCTGCGGCAGCCGGCCGCCCTGCAGCCGTTCGACCAGCCGCGCCGCCAGCTCCCTCGTCACGTAGCGGGTGAAGGTGTCGTAACGGTCGCTGAGCGGATCCTGGTCGGCGCTCAGGGCCTCGAGGTACCAGCCGTAGAACTCGGCCGCCACCACGTCCGGCGCGACCGCGCCCGCCTTGGCCTCGGCCGCCTGCGCAGGCGAGCCTGCGGCCAGCAGCAACGCCAGCAGCAGCGGAAATAAATTAAAGAAATGAAATTTTCCTTTTAGAATCAACATGATAAGACTCCCCGACAGGAAAACTGTGCAGCAAAGCCGGCCTCGTGTCCGTGAGCTGCCGCAAGCACTGCCGCCGGCATCCGGACGGCCGGGGCAAGGCTATAATGACGGGTTGCCTCCCATCGTCCGACGCCATGAACGCCATCGAGCTCCCGAATCCCGACCTGCCCTCCTCCGCCATCGACGCCGCCACCGCGCACCTGCGCGACGTGCTCGCGATCGCGCTCGAACACGAGCCGGGCAAGCGCGCACTGGTCGTGTTCGACCGCCGGACCGGCCTGTCGCGCGCCCTGATGGAGGCTTACCGCCGCAACCTGCCCGAGGCCGGCTTCATCGACTTCGACGCCGTCACGCCGGACACGGTACTCACGGCGTTCAAGACCTACGCGCCGGGCGACCTGGTGGTGCTGGTGCAGTCGACCAACTTCCGCCTCGACGGCTTCCGCCTGCGCGTGGAGCTGTTCAAGCTGGGACTGAAGGTGATCGAGCACGTGCACCTGTCGCGCATGCCGGGGGCTCAGGGCGAGCACTACATCGAGTCGCTGGCCTAGGATCCTCGGTACTTCCGCGGCGTCGGCCATGCGCTAAAGCGCCGCATCGATACCGCCTCGCGCGCCGAAGTCCATGGCGGCGACGCCGTGCTCGTATTCGATTCGCCTTTCGAATCGGCCAAGCTGAATGTCGGCGACTACAGCGCGATGAACAACGTCGGCGGCCAGTTCCCGATCGGCGAAGTGTTCACCGAGGCGCGCGACCTTGAAGCCGTCAACGGCCGCGCCCAGGTCCACGTGTTCGGCGATACCAGCTATCTGGTGAACCGTCCGGAGGCGCCGATCACGCTGGTGATCGAGCGCGGCCGCGTGGTCGGTGCGGAGAACGTGACGCCCGGGTTCCAGCAGGTGCTGGACATCATCCGCCGCGACGAGGGCGAGGTCTGGGTGCGCGAACTCGGCTTCGGCATGAACCGCGCCTTCTCGCGCGAGCGCCGGGTCGACGACATCGGCACCTACGAGCGCATGTGCGGCATCCACCTGTCGCTGGGCGCCAAGCACGGGGTGTACGCCAAGCCCGGATTCAAGCGCAAGGATGCGCGCTACCACATCGACGTGTTCGTGGTGACCGATGCGGTGTACCTGGACGGTGAGCGGGTGTATGCCGATGGCGGCTGGACGGTGTCGGCGGCGTAGAATGCCTTGATTACTCAACGGAGCCTGCCACCATGCTGACCCAGGAACAGCGCGACCGCTACCAGCGCGACGGCTACCTCGTCATCCCGAATTTCAAGACGCCGGACGAGATCGCAGGCCTGCGCGCCCGCGCCGAAGCCATCGTCGACGCCTTCGACCCAATGGCGTCCCGCGTCGTCTTCACCACGCGCGACCAGGAAAACGCCAGCGACGCCTGGTTCCTCGGCTCGGACAACACGGTGCGCTGCTTCTTCGAAGAGGAAGCCTTCGACGCGAACGGCCAGCTGAAACAGGCCAAGGCCCTGTCGATCAACAAGATCGGCCACGCCATGCACGACCTCGATCCGGTCTTCGAAGCCTTCACGCGCGACGCGAAACTGGCGGCGGTGGCGCGCGAGCTGGGACTCGAGCAGCCCCAGGTCTGGCAATCGATGTACATCTTCAAGCAGCCCGGCATTGGCGGCGAAGTGCGCTGGCACCAGGACGCCACCTTCTTCGACTCGACGCCGATCAGCGTGACCACCTTCTGGTTCGCGCTCGAAGACGCGACCATCGACAACGGCTGCCTGTGGGTCGAACCGGGCGGCCACCGCGGCCCGTTGCGCGAACGCTTCCTGCGCGACGGCGACCGGATCACGATGGAAAAGCTGGATGCGACGCCCTGGCCGGACGACGCCACCGCGGTGCCGCTGGAGGCCAAGGCCGGCAGCCTGGTGTGCTTCCATGGGCTGCTGCCGCATTACAGTGCGCCGAATCGTTCACCCGTATCGCGGCATGCCTTCACCTTGCATGCGACGGATGCGCGCACCGCCTACTCGTCGCGCAACTGGATCCAGCGGGATGGGAGTTTCCCGGTACGCGGATTCGACTGATATACTGCTCTGGTATCTTTTATTGCACTTTTCGTGCATCAGACAAGCAGATCAGGACGCCTGAAAGCCGAGCATGGACTGCCATATCGAGATTTTTCATGAAAACCGGTGGCTCGAAGCCGCGCTGGCCAGCTTTTCCGATGTGATTCGCAATGGCTTCCGCGCGAGCGACTGCGTGTTCGAGTACGAACTGGATTTTGCCTTCAGCCAGGTCCCGCCTCCGGTATCACTGACGCTCCCGGTGGATGCCGACCGTCATGTCCTGCAAGCCTGGCCTGCCTTCCTATATGACTTGGTCCCGCAGGGTAACGGACGCCGTTTCCTGCTCGACCGTCTCCAGCTTCCGGATGCGCAGGCCTCCGACCTGCCCTTGCTGTGCGCTGGCGCCTTCAATCCGATCGGGCGCTTGCGCATCCGGGAGGCGGTAGAGTATTTCGAACAGCATGTGGAACGCCATGGATTCGCTGTCGATGGCCTGGACTTTCACGAACTGCTGGCGCGCACGCCCGAATTTCATGAAGCGATGATGGTGCACGGCATGCTTGCCGCCGGCGGTACCGGCATTCAGGGTGTGGCGCCCAAATATCTGCTGACGGAAGCCGACGACGGCAACTGGTATCCCGACGCGGCGCTTCCCGACGCCCGTGCGCGGCGTCACTGGATCGCCAAACTTCCTCGGGGTCCTTCGGAGGCCGACCGCAAGGTGCTGCGCAACGAAGTCCACTACATGGAAGTCGCGCAGCGCCTCGGCATCCGCTGCTTCGACCTGCCATCCCTGCACGCCGACATGCTGTTCATTCCGCGCTTCGACCGCCGCGCACAGGACGGACGCGTGCTGCGCTTCCATCAGGAGAGCGCGGCCTCGATCGCCAAGCTGGGCGGTTTCGGCATCCAGGCCAACCAGTTCCAGCTGCTCGCGGCGATTCGCCGCGTGGTCGACGTACCGATCGACGAGACCATCGAATTCATCCGGCGCGACGTACTCAATCTGGCGATGCGCAACACCGACAACCACGCCCGCAACACGGCTGTGCAGACCGTCGATGGCGTTACCCGCATCACGCCGCTGTTCGACTTCGCGCCGATGTATCTGGACCCTGAAGGCATTACCCGTGCGTCGCGCTGGTATCACCCTGAGACCGGCAGGGAGCTGCAGAGCTGGGAGGACGTCTTGCCGCACTTGGCGCTGCCGGCGTCTGAACACCAGCAGCTAGTCGAGGCGCTCGTGCGGTTCGGCGAGCGGCTGGCCGGACTGCAGGACTGCATGCGTGAAGTCGGCGTCGAAGAGGACATCGTCGATTTCCTCGGGCCAAGCATCGACAGGCAACGCACCCAACTTCTGGCATTGAGGTCGTCATGAGCAAACGAAAACCAATGGATAAGGCGCAAGCCCGTGAACGGCGCAATCGGCTGCTGGAAACCGCTGCCGCGGCCGAACTGTCGCTCACTGAAGGCGTGCGTGAGATGCGTGCGATTGCCGGCATGACGCAGGAAGAATTCGCGCAACATCGCGGCGTCAGTGCGCGAGCGATCAAGACGCTCGAGCTGGGTCAGGGGAATCCGACCGTGGCGACGCTGAACCGGATCGGCGAGTTTTTTGGTTTGGAGGTGGCGTTCGTGCCGCTGAAGCGGGGCGCTACAGGGCATACTGGCACTGCACCCGCTTCCACGCCAGAATGGCCAACCGTCGAAAGCCTTATGGCAGGACAAAAGGCTCTCGAAGAATATTTCGATACCCTTGCTGCGTTTATCAAAAAAAACGGGCTCCTGGGATCGACAACTTCTCCGACTGAAGCCAAAGAAATACCTCAGGCACAAAATTCCAAAGAGTCCACACCGAGCAAAACCTTTTCGATCAAGAAAAATAATAAACGCGTACCGTGATGACAAAAAGGCCCTGGGCCGCTGACCGGATTGACGCGCCACTCAAGCCACCGCCGGCAGTCGCGCCCCCCTCATCCCGAAATTCACCCCATGCACGCCGGCGCGGCCGCGCCCGTTCCGCCCGGCGCTGATGCCGCGCGTGATCCAAGCGAAAACGGAGCCCAGCAAGGCTGTGATATACAAGGCACTCCACTACCGGCCGATTTCATGAAACCAGCCTTCTTCGCCATCGTCGGGGCCCAGTTCTTTTCCTCGCTGGCCGACAGCGCGCTGTTCATCCTGTGCGTGTCGCTGGTCACGACGCTCGCGTTTCCGGATTGGATGACGCCAATGCTGAAGATGGGTTTCGTGCTCTCCTATATCCTGCTGGCGCCTTTCGCCGGTGCCTTCGCCGACATGTTTCCGAAAGGCCGGGTGATGCTGGTGACGAACACGATCAAGATGTTCGGCTGCTCGCTGATCCTGGCCAAGGCCAATCCCCTGCTCGCCTATGGCATCGTCGGCTTCGGCGCCTCCGCCTATTCGCCGGCCAAGTACGGCATCCTGGCCGAGGTCCTGCCGGCGCCGCGCCTGGTGGCGGCGAACGGCTGGATCGAGGGAAGCACCGTGGTCTCGATGATTCTCGGCACCATCCTCGGCGGCCTGATCTCCGCCAACGAGCACACGATCGCCTGGCTGCTGCGGCTGGCGCCCGCCCACGGCGGCATCGCCGACACGCCGGTGAGCGCGGCGGCGTTCGTGATCGTGCTGACCTATTTCGTGGCCGGCGTGCTGAACCTGTGCATCGTCAACGCCGGCACGCGCTATGCCAGGCCGCGCCGTTCGATTCCTTCGCTGCTGCTCGATTTCTACCGCTGCAATTCGACCCTGTGGCGCGACCGCGAAGGCCGCGTCTCGCTGGGCGTGACCTCGCTGTTCTGGGGCGCCGGCATGGTGCTGCAGATCCTGTTGCTGGCCTGGGCCCAGTCGGCCCTCGGCCTGGGGCTGGACAAGGCCGCCGCGCTGCAGGGTGTGTTCGCCTTCGGCGTCGTGATCGGCGCCGCGATCGCCGGCAAGACGGTGCCGTTGGTGCGCTCGATGTCGGTGATGCCGGTCGGGATCGTGATGGGCGTCGGCCTGTGCGCCATGGTGTTGGTGCATACGCTGCAGGTCGCGCTGCCCATGCTGCTGGGGATCGGCGTGCTGGCCGGCCTGTTCGTGGTGCCGATGAACGCCATTCTCCAGCACCGCGGCCACAGCCTGATGAGCGCCGGGCAATCGATCGCGGTGCAGAACTTCAACGAAAACCTGGCTATCCTGGCGATGACGGCCAGCTATGCGTTTGCGCTGCAGGTCAAGCTGGGGATGAACACGGTGCTGGTACTGCTGGGCATCCTGATTGCGCTTGCCACCCTCTATTTACGCACGGTGGCGAATGCGGCACGCCGCGCATAAACATATGCATATATAGAGCAACAAAAGTATCCAAAACGCCACATTTTGGCATTTTAGTGCTTTGTAACAAGCTTGTTACAAATCAAGCGGACCCTTGTTCTAGAGGTAAGACTAGAATATTTTCTTCTTTTCAACCTCTATTGCAGGGTAAATATGATACGTTTGCCGATAAGCTTGGCGGCGCTATGCCTCACCATGTCCGCAATCGCAGCGGAACCTTTCGACGACAAGTTCCGCCAGCTCGACGAACTGCTTCCGACGCCGACCACGATCCGCACCGCGTCCGGCGCACCGGGTCAGGCCTACTGGCAGCAGCGCGCCGACTACACGATCCGCGCCACGCTGGACGAAGCGAACCGTGCGATCACCGGTGCCGAGACGGTCACGTATCACAACAATTCCCCTGACACGCTGACCTATCTGTGGGTCCAGCTCGACCAGAACATCTACAAGCCGAACTCGGATTCGCGCACCACCGCCACGATCCGCTCGCGCGACGCCTGGGACAAGCCGCGCGGCCCGGACGACGGCATGAAATTCGACGCGATGCAGTCGCTGATGACCGCGCGCAGCTTCGACGGCGGCTTCAACATCAAGTCGGTGAAGGACGCCAATGGCGCCCCGCTCCACTACGTCATCAACCGCACCATGATGCGCATCGACCTGCCGCAGCCGCTGAAGCCTGGCGCCAAGGTCGCGTTCTCGGTCGAGTGGAGCTACAAGATCAACGAGCAAAAGGTGCTCGGCGGCCGCTCCGGCTACGAGAAGTTCGACGAAGACAAGAACGACCTGTTCGAGATCGCCCAGTGGTTCCCGCGCATGGCCGCCTACTACGACGTGATGGGCTGGCAGCACAAGCAGTTCCTCGGCACCGGCGAATTCACGCTGGAATTCGGCGACTACGACGTCTCCGTCACGGTTCCGGCCGACCACATCGTGGCCTCCACCGGCGAGCTGCAGAACCCGGGCGACGTACTCACCGCCACCCAGCGCCAGCGCCTGGAACAGGCCCGCACCGCCACCAAGCCGGTCGTCATCGTGACCCAGGCCGAGGCGGAAGCCAAGGAAAAGACCCGCGCCACCACCACCAGGACCTGGCGCTTCAAGGCCAAGAACGTGCGCGACTTCGCCTGGGCGTCCTCGCGCAAATTCATCTGGGACGCGCAGGGCTTCAAGAAGGATTCGACCAATGTGCTGGCGATGTCCTACTACCCGAAGGAAGGCAACCCGCTGTGGGAGCGCTATTCGACCCAGGCCATCATCCATACCATCGACCAGTACAACAAGTACTCCTTCGACTATCCGTATCCGGTCGCGATTTCCGTGAACGGTCCGGTGGGCGGCATGGAATACCCGATGATCTCGTTTAACGGCCCGCGTCCGACCAAGGACAAGAAGACCGGTGAGATCACCTATTCGAAGCGCACCAAGTACGGCCTGATCGGCGTCGTGATCCACGAAGTGGGCCACAACTACTTCCCGATGGTGGTCAACTCGGACGAGCGCCAGTGGACCTGGATGGACGAGGGCATCAACAGCTTCGTGCAGTACCTGGCCGAGCAGGCATGGGAAGAAGGCTATCCGCAGTCGCGCGGCGAACCGCGTTCGATCGTGGACTACATGAAGAGCGCGAACCAGCAGCCGATCATGACCAACTCCGAGTCGATCTCGGCGCTGGGCCCGAACTCCTACGCCAAGCCGACCGCCGCGCTGAACATCCTGCGCGAGACCGTGCTGGGCCGCGARCTGTTCGACTTCGCCTTCCGCGAATACGCGCGCCGCTGGAARTTCAAGCGTCCGACCCCGGCCGACTTCTTCCGCACCATGGAAGACGCTTCCGGCACGGACCTCGACTGGTTCTGGCGCGGCTGGTTCTACACCACCGATCACGTGGACGTGAGCGTAGACGGCATCAGCGAGTACACGATCGGCACCAAGGATCCGGAAATCGAGAAGAAGTGGAAGAAATCCCTGAAGGACCAGGAGCCGGTGTCGATCACCGACCAGCGCAACAAGGGCACGCTGGAGCGCCGCGTCGATGCGCATCCTGAACTCAAGGACTTCTACAACGAGCACGACGACTTCACGGTCACCAACAAGGACCGCAACAAGTACAACGAGGCGATGGAAGGCCTGGAGGAYTGGGARAAGGCGCTGCTGAAGGAAGGCAAGCACAAAGGCGCTGCTGAAGGAAGGCAAGCAC
>NZ_JBFTMX010000018.1:0-88973 GCF_056397205.1 Massilia sp. 05N420 | reverse complement strand
AGGTGCAGGTGCAGCAACCGCCGCCGCCGCAGAACACCATCTCGGCTGCGACCAACACGCCTCCGCCGTCCCGGGACCTGGCTCCGCCCGCTCCTCCGGCAAACCCGGCTCCTTCGGCTCCGCCGTCCAAGGGTCCGAGCCGTACCGAGGCAGTGGCCGACTTCAATACCTGCGCGAAGCCGGAATACCCGAAATCGTCGCTGCGTAACGAGGAAACTGGTATCTCCACTATTTCGTTCCTGATCGGTGCCGACGGTCGGGTGATGGATTCCAAGATCACGAAGTCGAGCGGCTTCCGTGACCTGGACAAGGCAGCTCAGGCAGCTCTGGGTAAGTGCCGCTTCAAGGCAGCAACGGAGAATGGCGTGCCCGTGCAAGCATGGCAGCCGGTGCAGTACGTCTGGACGCTTGAATAAGAGAGACGCTCGTAAGAAAGTCTCAAGTTTTAAATTTCGTTGTCATTTGTTCAGCGAACTGTTCATTTTAAATTTTTGGAGGAAGCATGTTTAAGAATACCCGTTTGTCCGCTCTCCTGGCGGCAGTCCTGTTCTCGGTAACGGCAGCATCGGCCCTGGTGTCTGCACCGGCCTTCGCTGACGCACCAGCAGGCGCCGCAGCTCCGGCGGCAAGCGCACCGGCCGCCGACGCAGCAGCTCCGGCTGCCGACGCAGCAGCTCCGGCTGCCGCTCCGGCCGCCGAAGGCACCAAGGAAAAGGTCGAGAACCCGTACGGTCCCGCAAAAATGTGGGCAGAAGGCGACTTCGTCAACAAGGGCACCATCATCATCCTGTCGCTGATGTCGATCGGTTCGTGGTACATCATCATCACCAAGCTGCTGGACCAGGCCAAAGTGATGCGTCAGTCGAAGGAAACCACCCAGAAGTTCTGGAAAGCTCCGTCGATCGCTGCCGGCTCGGCACAACTGAAGGATGGCTCGCCGTTCCGCTTCATCGCTGAAACCGGCACCAAGGCAACCCAGCACCACGACGGCGCCCTGCTCGAGCAGATCGACCTGTCGACCTGGGTGACCATGCAGATCCAGCGCGCCGTGGACAAAGTCCAGTCGCGTCTGCAGGATGGCCTGTCGTTCCTGGCAACCGTCGGTTCGACCTCGCCGTTCATCGGTCTGTTCGGTACCGTCTGGGGCATCTACAACGCACTGACCGCTATCGGTATGTCGGGTAACGCCTCGATCGACAAGGTTGCAGGTCCGGTCGGTGAAGCACTGATCATGACTGCATTCGGTCTGTTCGTCGCAGTTCCGGCAGTTCTGGGTTACAACTGGCTGGTTCGCCGCAACAAGGCAGCCATGGAAGACATCCGTTCGTTCAGCGCCGACGTTCACTCGGTCCTGATCTCGGGCGCAATGTCGACCTCGGAAGCTGGTCGCGCGGCAGCGAGCGCCAAGAAAGTGGGATAAATTATGGCAATGAGTGTCGGCTCCGATTCCGGAGATGAAGATACCGTGATGTCAGAGATCAACACGACGCCGCTCGTCGACATCATGTTGGTTCTCCTGATCATCTTCCTTGTCACCAGCCCGGTGGTCCTGAAGTTGAAGAATGTCCACCTGCCGATTGAAGCGAACCAGGTCACCAAGACCAAGCCGGAAGACATCAACATCACTGTGACCTCCGAAGGCGAGATGTACTGGAATCAGAAACACATCGCTAACACGGATGAACTGTTCAAGTTCTTCGCGGAACAGTCGGTGAAGGTGCCGCAGCCTGCAGTCAAGATTCGCGGCGACCAGACCACCCGCTACGAAGCGATCGGCCGGGTGATCTATACGGCACAGCGTGCTGGGGTACAGAAGGTCGGTTTCATCATCGAACCGCCTGACAAGGGCTAAACCCCTCGGTGGCGCCGGGCTAGCCCGGCGCCACCGCCGTGCCCCGACATTTGAAAGGAAACACCATGGGTATGAACGTAGGTGGCGGCTCCGCCAGGAACGCAGAGCCGGAAGCAATGATGGAAATGAACATGACGCCGCTGATCGACGTCCTGCTCGTTCTCATCGTTATGATGATCATCACGATTCCGAAGCAAAACCACTCGGTCAATCTGAACATGCCGGTTGGCACCCCGCCGCCGCAGACGGAAAAACCGCAAGTGGTCACGATCGACGTGGACTTCGACGGCACCATCCTCTGGGATGGCCAAGCGATTCCTGATCGTGCAACTCTGGAAGCCAAGATGAACAGCATCGCTGCAATGCCTAACCAGCCGGAAGTGCATCTGCGTCCGAACAAGCTGGTTGAGTACAAGGCGGTTGCTGGCGTCATGGCGACGGCGCAGCGCCTGGGCGTTACCAAGATCGGTATGGTCGGTAACGAACAGTTCCAGTAAAGTCACTTTGGCTATAATGAACACGGCAGGGATTCCCTGCCGTGTCTATTTTGAAGGAAGAAATCTAACAATGTCCAAGTTCCGCCTCGCACATCTCGGCCTCGCACTGGCCGCACTCGGATTCACCGCTGCCGCTCCCGTGGTTGGCCTGGCTCCGGCTTACGCCGCCGAAACGGTCCGTCCGGAAATCGGCAAACCGCTGCAGCAAGCCCAGCAACAGATGAAGTCGGGCAAGAACAAGGAAGCTCTGGCGACACTGCGCCAGCTCGACAGCGTCAGCGGCAAATCCGCCAACGAAACCTATCTGATCGAAATGACCCGTCTCGGCGCCGCCGTGCAGGCCGGTGACTACGACACCGCCGCCAAGGCCTCCGAGACCCTGCTCGCCTCCGGCAAGCTGTCCGCCGCCCAAAAATCGCAGGTTTCCGAAGGCCTGATCGGCATCTACATGCGTGCCGGCGACCTGAACAAGGCGAATGCCGCGATCGAGAAGCAGCTGAAAGAGCGTGACGATCCGAAACTACGCGCCTACCTGCTGCAGAACTACTACAAGCAGGGCAACGTCGCCGCGCTGGAAAACGAGCTGCGCGCCGCCGAGAAGCGTGGTTCGCTGAGCGAAGACCAGCTGGGCATGCTGGCCAACATCCAGCTCAAGAAGAACGACAAGGCCGGCTACGTCAACACCATCGAAAAACTGGCAGCCAACTATCCGAAAGCCCAGTACTGGACCGACCTGCTGAACCGCGTGCAGAGCAAGCCGGGCTTCGCGAGCCGCCTGTCGGTGGACGTCTACCGCCTGAAACTGGCCAACAACCTGATGAAGAAGCCGAGCGAGTTCATGGAAATGGCCCAGCTCGTTCTGCAATCGAAAGCGCCGGCTGAAGCCGTGAAGGTCGTCGACAAGGGCTACAAGGCCGGCGCCCTGGGCACGGGTCCGGATGCCGATCGTCACCAGCGCCTGAAGGACCTGGCCGAGAAGAACCTGGCAGAGCAGAACAAGAACCTGGCCACCACCGAAGCCGACCTGACCAAGCTGGGCGACGAGGACGGCCTGCTGGCCCTGGGCTACGCCCTGGTGCAGGCCGGCCAGGCCGACAAGGGCCTGAAAATGATGGAAGCCGCCATCAAGTCGGGCAAGCTGAAGTATCCGGAAGATGCCAAGCTGCACCTGGGCGAGGCCTATGCTGCCGCCGGCAAGAAGCAGCAGGCCATCAACACGTTCAAAACCGTGGGCGGCAAGGATGGCACGGCCGACCTGGCCCGTTACTTCATCATGGCGATCAACAAGCCGGCGGCCTGAGCCCCGACTTTCTTCCCGCATCGCTGAAAAGCGCCGCCCTGCCCTGCAGGCGGCGCTTTTTTCTTTCCCATGGTCATATAGGGCATTGAGGGCATTGCGCTGTGCAACATGTCCTTTGCCGTATAATCTGGTATTTCGCCTCGGAGCACGAATCATCCAATGAAGGTATTTCGCGGACTTCCCAACGACAGGGCGCGCGCCCCTTGCGCACTCACGATCGGCAACTTCGACGGTGTCCACCGCGGACATCAGGCGTTGTTGGCGCACGTGACCGCGGCCGCACGGCGCCTTGGACTGGAATCCGCCGTGATGACCTTCGAGCCGCATCCGCGCGAATATTTCGCCCGCCGGGCAAACGACCTGTCGAAGGCGCCGGCCCGCATCGCCAACCTGCGCGACAAGCTGGAATCGCTATCCGAGGCAGGCGTCGACCGCGTCATCGTCGAGCATTTCAATGAGCACTTCGCCTCGATGTCACCGAGGGAATTCACGGAAAAGGTGCTGGTCGAAGGCCTGCACGTGAAGTGGCTGATGGTCGGCGAGGACTTCTGCTACGGCGCCCGCCGCGCCGGCAATGTCGCCCAGTTGCTTGAAGCCGGCAAGGAATACGGCTTCGAGGTGCACAGCCTGCCCGCCGTGCTGCACGACGCCACCCGGATCTCGTCCTCGGCCGTGCGCGCCGCGCTGGCGGCCGGCGATTTCGACGCCACCCGCGCCCTGCTCGGCCATCCCTATTCGATGTCCGGCCACGTGATCCATGGCGCCAAGCTCGGCCGTACGCTGGGCTTCCCGACCCTGAACCTGCGTGTCGCCCACCGCCCGGCCCTGGCCGGCATCTTCGTGGTGCAGGTACATGGCCTGGCGGATCAGCCGCTGCCGGCCGTCGCCAGCCTGGGCGTGCGCCCGACCGTCGAGGATGCGGGCCGCATGCTGCTCGAAGTCCATGTGTTCGACTGGAACCAGCCCTGCTACGGCAAGCTGGTGCGCGTCGAATTCCTGAAGAAACTGCGCGACGAAGAAAAATACGTCGACCTGCCGACCCTGACCGCGGCAATCGACCGTGACGCCCAGCAGGCACGGGCCTGGTTCGCCCAGCGCCGCGCTGCCCTCACCGCCACCGACCGAATTTGAACGTGAACGACCCCGGCCATGCCGCCTGACGCGGCGTGGTCCGCTCTACACGCTTCACGCACAACAGCAGTCCACTTTAGAAAAATCCTATGTCCGATACGAAGAACGGCCCGAAAGGCGCCAAACAAGGGGGCAACAAGCCCGACAGCAAATATCCGGTCAACATGACCGATACCGCCTTCCCGATGCGCGGCGACCTCGCCAAGCGCGAACCGGGCTGGGTCAAGCAATGGCAAGAGAAAAAGATTTACGAGCGCGTCCGCAAGGCGGCTGCCGGCCGTCCGAAGTTCGTGCTGCACGACGGTCCGCCCTACGCCAACGGTGACATCCACCTGGGCCACGCCGTCAACAAGATCCTGAAGGACATGGTCGTCAAATCGCGCACCATGGCCGGTTTCGACGCGCCCTATGTGCCGGGCTGGGACTGCCACGGCATGCCGATCGAGATCCAGATCGAAAAACTGTACGGCAAAAATCTACCGACTGCCGAAGTTCTTCAGAAAGCCCGCGCCTACGCCCTCGAGCAGATCGACCGCCAGCGCGCCGGCTTCATCCGCCTGGGCGTGCTGGGCGAATGGGACAATCCCTACATGACCATGGCCTACGGTAACGAGGCCGACGAACTGCGCGCCCTCGGCACGCTGCTGGAAAAGGGTTACGTCTACCGCGGCCTGAAGCCGGTGAACTGGTGCTTCGACTGCGGCTCGGCGCTGGCCGAGGCAGAGGTGGAATACCAGGACAAGCGCGATCCGGCGATCGACGTCGGCTTCCCGTTCGCGGAACCGCAAAAGCTGGCCGCCGCTTTCGGCCTGGCCGAACTGCCGGCAGGCGACGGCTTCATCGTGATCTGGACCACCACCCCGTGGACCATCCCGTCGAACCAGGCGCTGAACGTGCACCCGGAAGTGACGTATGCGCTGGTGAAGACCGAGAAGGACGGCAAGCCGGTCCTGCTGATCATCGCGAAAGACCTGGCGGAATCCGTCCTGCAGCGCTACAAGCTGGAAGGCGAGATCGTCGCGACCACCGAAGGCGCCAAGCTGGAAGGCATCCGCTTCAAGCACCCGTTGCACAAGGCCGATCCCTTCTACGACCGCACTTCGCCGGTCTACCTGGCCGATTACGTCACCACCGACAGCGGCACCGGCGTGGTCCACTCGGCCCCGGCCTACGGCCTGGAAGACTTCCAGTCCTGCAAGGCGCACGGCATGAAGGATGACGAAATCCTGAAACCGGTGATGGGCGACGGCCGCTTCGCCTCGACCCTGCCGCTGTTCGGCGGCATGACGATCTGGGAAGCCAGCAAACCGATCTGCTCCGCCCTGACCGAAGCGCGCGCCCTGTTCGAGCTGAAGATGTTCGACCACAGCTACATGCACTGCTGGCGCCACAAGACCCCGATCGTCTACCGCGCCACCAGCCAGTGGTTCGCCGGCATGGACGTTCTACCTGCGGACGGCGGCCCGACCCTGCGCGAGACCGCGCTGGCCGGCATCGACGCCACCAAATTCTTCCCGGACTGGGGCCAGGCGCGCCTGCACGGCATGATCGCCAACCGTCCGGACTGGACCCTGTCGCGCCAGCGCCAGTGGGGCGTGCCGATGGCCTTCTTCATCCACAAGGAGACCGGCGCGCTGCACCCGCGCACCCCGGAACTGCTGGAGCAGGTGGCCAAGCTGATCGAAGCGAACGGCATCGACGCCTGGCACCAGCTCGACCCGCGCGAGCTGCTGGGCGATGACGCCGAGATCTTTGAGAAGAACCGCGACACCCTGGACGTCTGGTTCGATTCCGGCACCACCCACCAGACCGTGCTGCGCGGCTCGCACAAGGAACAGCTGGCCTTCCCGGCCGACCTCTACCTGGAAGGCTCGGACCAGCACCGCGGCTGGTTCCACTCCTCGCTGCTGACCTCGTCGATGCTGAACGGCCGTCCGCCGTACAAGGCGCTGCTGACCCACGGTTTCACCGTCGACGAAAACGGCAAGAAGATGTCGAAGTCGCTGGGTAACACGCTGGCGCCGCAGAAGATCTCGGATACGCTGGGCGCCGACATCCTGCGCCTGTGGGTGGCCTCGACCGACTATACCGGCGAGCTGTCGATCGGCGAAGAGATCCTCAAGCGCGTGACCGAGTCCTACCGCCGCATCCGCAACACCCTGCGCTTCCTGCTGGCGAACACCTCGGACTTCGATCCGGCCAGGAACGCCGTGCCAGTGGCCGAGATGCTGGAGATCGACCGCTACGCGCTGGCCGAGACCGAGAAGCTGCAAGCCGACATCGCAGCCCATTTCGAACGCTACGAGTTCCACCCGGTGGTCGCCCGCCTGCAGAACTTCTGCTCGGAAGACCTGGGTGGCTTCTACCTCGACATCCTGAAGGACCGCCTGTACACGACCGGCGTCGACTCGCTCTCCCGCCGTTCGGCGCAGACCGCGCTGTGGCATATCGCGCACGCCCTGCTGCGCATCATGGCGCCGATCCTGTCCTTCACCACCGAGGAAGCCTGGGCCGTGTTCGCCGGCGAGAAAGCCTATGCGGAAAGCGACGAGACGATCTTTACCCAGACCCTCTGGAACTTCCCGGAGATCGCCGGCCGCGACGCCCTGGTGGCCAAGTACGCCCTGCTGCGCGCGGTGCGTGCCGACGTCACGAAGCAGCTCGAGGAAGTGCGCGCATCCGGCGCGATCGGCTCCTCGCTGCAGGCGGAACTGGCGCTCAAGGCCGCCGGCGAGAAGTACGACGCGCTGGCCAGCCTGGAAGACGACCTGAAGTTCGTCTTCATCACCTCGCAGGCGGGCGTCGAGAAGGTCGAGGACGCGGCCCAGGAAGCGGTGACCGTGACCCCGTCCGAAGCGGAAAAGTGCGAGCGCTGCTGGCACTACCGCCGCGACGTCGGCCACGACCATGCGCATCCGGGCCTGTGCGGCCGCTGCACGAGCAATCTGTTCGGCAGCGGTGAGCAGCGCCGCTTTGCCTAAGCATTGAGAAGCCGCCGCCCGCATGCGGTCCGACAGGGCCGCGCGGGCGGGCACCCCCTCCCTCATCGTCCAAGCCATGGCCACAAAAAAAACCAAACCAAGCTTCACCGCTGTCAAATCCAGCTCCGGCGCCAGCCTCGCGCCCTGGATTGGCATTGCCTTCATCGTGATCCTGCTCGACCAGATCAGCAAGATCACCATCACCCGCACCTTCATGCACGGCGAAGAGAAGCCGATCACCAGCTTCTTCAACCTGGTGCTGGCGTATAACCCGGGCGCCGCCTTCAGCTTCCTGTCCAACCAGGGCGGCTGGCAGAAGTACTTCTTCGCCGGCATCGCCATCGCCGCCGTGGTATTCATCATCTACCTGCTGCGCAAACACGCCGGCCAGCGCATGTTCTGCTGGGCCCTGGCCCTGATCATGGGCGGCGCGCTGGGCAACCTGATCGACCGCCTGGCCTACGGCCACGTGATCGACTTCCTCGATTTCCACCTGTCCGGCGTYGGCCACTTCCCGGCCTTTAACATCGCCGACAGCGCGATCACCATCGGTGCGGTCCTGTTCATCTTCGACGAACTGCGCCGGGTGAACAAGCACTAAGGAGCTTCCCATGAGCATGGACCTGAAGGGCAAGAAGATCGTCCTCGGCCTGTCCGGCGGCGTGGCCTGCTACAAGGCCGCGGAACTGTGCCGCGCCCTGGCCAAGGAAGGCGCGAGCGTGCAGGTCGTGATGACCGATGCCGCCACCCACTTCATCGGTCCGGTGACGATGCAGGCCCTGTCCGGCCGCACCGTCTACACCGACCAGTGGGACGGCCGCGTCCCCAACAACATGGCCCACATCGACCTGACACGCGACGCCGATGCGATCCTGGTCGCGCCCTGCTCGGCCGACTTCCTGTTCAAGCTGGCCCACGGCGCCACCGACGACCTGCTGTCGACCCTGTGCCTGGCGCGCCCGCACCAGGTGCCGCTGCTGGTGGCGCCGGCCATGAACGTCGAGATGTGGGAAAAGCCGGCGACCCAGCGCAACGTCGCGCAGCTGCGCGAAGACGGCGTGCAGATCTTTGGTCCGGCCGCCGGCTCCCAGGCCTGCGGCGAGACCGGCATGGGCCGCATGCTGGAGCCGCACGAGCTGCTGGAAGAGCTGGTGGCCTCGTTCCAGCCCAAGGTCCTGGCGGGCAAGCGCGTGCTGATCACGGCCGGTCCGACCTACGAGGCGATCGACCCGGTGCGCGGCATCACCAATCTGTCGTCCGGCAAGATGGGCTATGCGGTGGCGCGCGCCGCGCGCGAAGCCGGCGCCGAGGTGACCCTGGTATCGGGTCCGACCGCGCTCGACACGCCGCACGGCGTGCGCCGCATCGACGTGCAGAGCGCCCGGCAGATGCTGGACGCCGTCATGGCGGGCATCGCCGGCCAGCACATCTTCGTCGGCGTGGCCGCGGTGGCAGACTGGCGCGTCGAGAATGCCAGCGCGCAGAAGATCAAGAAGGACGGCAGCGGCACGCCGGAGCTGCAGTTCGCGCAGAATCCGGACATCCTCGCGACCGTCGCCGCCACCACCTCGCTGAGCGGCTGGCCCTACTGCGTCGGCTTTGCCGCCGAGTCGGAAAACCTGATCGAATACGGCGCCGCCAAGCGCGAGAAGAAAGGCATCCCTTTGTTGGTCGGCAATATCGGCCACCATACCTTCGGGCAGGATGAGAATGCCATCGTCCTGTTCGACGACAGCGGCCACACCGTGCTGCCACAGGCGGGCAAGCTGCAGCTGGCGCGCCAGCTGGTCTCGGAAATCGCCAAGCGCCTCGAACAGCGGTCGCTGCTTACCTGATCCACCCATCAACGCTTCACGCTCCACGCATCACTCTCCATGAAACAGATCGACCTCAAGATTCTCGACCCGCGCATGAAGGACTTCCTGCCCGCCTACGCCACCGGCGGCAGCGCGGGCCTGGACCTGCGCGCCTGCATCGATGCGCCGCTCGTGCTCGAACCGGGCCAGACGGTGCTGGTGCCGACCGGCCTCGCCATCCACATCGCCGACCCGGGCCATGCGGCAATGATCCTGCCGCGCAGTGGCCTCGGCCATAAGAACGGCATCGTTCTCGGCAATCTGGTAGGCTTGATCGACTCCGATTACCAGGGCCAGCTGATGGTATCGACCTGGAACCGGGGCCAGTCCACGTTCACGCTGCAGCCGATGGACAGGCTTGCGCAGCTGGTCGTGGTTCCCGTCGTTCAGGTTGGTTTCAACGTCGTGGAGGAGTTCGCATCGAGCGACCGGGGCGCCGGAGGATTCGGCAGCACCGGCAAACAATAAACCAGACATGAGGAGCACATGAGCGCCAATCGCTTCGCGGCTGCATTCGCCACATCCATCGCCCTGCTGTTGACCGGCTGCGCCACCCAGGCACCGCAGCAGCCAGGAACGGTACCGCGCGTCGTCGAACGCACGCCCGAGGCGCCTGTACTGAACCCGCAGATGGCCGCCGCCGCCGACACCCTGACCAAGATGGCGGACCTGCAAAATCGCCTGTACAAGGTGGCCGCTCCCCTCCTCATCCAGAACGCCGAACTGTGCAAGGGCCAGGCCAGGGCCCTGCTCGGCTTTACCGCCAAGAACCGCTGGTCCTACCCGGGCGACTACAACGAGGCCGCGCATGTCGCCTTCGGCATGGACGAACGCC
This sequence comes from Massilia sp. 05N420, assembly GCF_056397205.1. NCBI lineage: Bacteria > Pseudomonadati > Pseudomonadota > Betaproteobacteria > Burkholderiales > Oxalobacteraceae > Massilia > Massilia sp. 05N420. The sequence continues at coordinate 78,521 of NZ_JBFTMX010000018.1, read as the reverse complement.
TGCAGGTGACCAGCGTGCTGGCCGGCAGCGGCGCCGCCAAGGCCGGCCTGCAGACCGGCGACGTGCTGCTCTCCGCCGGCGGCAAGCCGCTGCCCACCGGCCAGCACGCGCTGAGCCAGGCCGGCAGCATCTTCGGCAAGATCATCGCTTCCCAGGCCACGCTGCCGATGACGGTGGAACGCCACGACAGCGAGCGCCAGCTCTCGATTCCGGTCACGCGCGCCTGCGCCTTCGCGATCGAACTGGGCAACGCCGACAACGTCAACGCCTATGCCGACGGCTCGCGCGTGCTGGTCACGCGCGGCATGATCAACTTCACGCGCAACGACGAGGAACTGGCCTACGTGCTGGCCAAGACCATGGCCCACAACATGCTCGGCCACGCCGCCGCCCAGCGCAACGTGTCGACCATCGGCAGCATCATCGACAACCTCAAGAGCGTCACGCCGGACACTTCGATGCTGATCGGCAGCGGCGGCGTCAAGGCCATGCCGCCCGAGATGGATGCCGCCGCCGACCGCCTCAGCCTCTACCTGGCCGCCCGCGCCGGCTACGGCATCGACAACGCCGACAATTTCTGGAAGCGCCTGAACGAAACGCATCCGGCCACGGTGCTGAACGGCTACAGCGCCAACCACCCGGCCATCGCGGCACGCCTGGCGGCGATCGAGAAGGCGCAGGCGGAAATCAAGGCCAAGAAGGCGGCGAAGAAGGCCTTGGTGCCGTAAGCCTGTAACCGTCATTCCCGGGCCGTCAGCAGCTGCCCAGCATTTTTTGTATCATTGCCAGTTCCCCGCCGCACTTTCCAATTCGGCAGCAAGAAACGGAGAGCCTTCGGCGCCGCATCAGGCCATCATGCCTGACGCTTCACACGGAATAACGCAATGAACACCGCCAACCTGCTGCGCCTCATCTCCCTTGCCGCCATCTGGGGCGGCTCCTTCCTCTTCATGCGCATCAGCGCCCCCGTGCTGGGGCCGGCGGTACTGATCGAGTTCCGCGTGTTGTTCGCCGCCCTGTTCCTGGCCGCGGTCGGCTTCGTGCTGAAGAAGCGCCTCGACCTGCGCGCCAACTGGAAACATTTCTTCATCCTCGGCTTCTTCAATTCCGCCCTGCCCTTCCTGCTGTTCGCGTTCGGCGCGCGCACCCTGTCGGCATCGGTGCTGTCGGTGCTGAACGCCACCGCGCCGATGTGGGGCGCGATCGTCGGCGCGATCTGGACCCGCCATGCGATCGGCCTGCGCACCGCCCTCGGCCTGCTGCTGGGAACGGCGGGCGTGGCCCTGCTGGTCGGCTTCGATCATGTCTCCAGCAAGCCGGGCGCCGGCCTGGCCGTGGCCGCCGCCCTCGTGGCCGCGCTGAGCTACGGCATCGCCAGCCAGTATGCGCGCTCGGCGAAGAGCGTCGAACCCTTCGCCAACGCCCACGGCACCATGTGGACCTCGAGCCTGATGGTGCTGCCGGCCCTGCCCTTCTTCCCGATGACGGGCACGCCGACACCAGGCATCGTCGGCGCGGTCGTGGCGCTGGGCGTGCTGTGCAGCGGCATCGCCTACATCCTCTACTTCCGCCTGATCGAGGAAGTCGGCACCACGTCGGCCCTGACGGTCACCTTCCTGAACCCGGTATTCGGCATCCTGTGGGGCGCCCTCTTCCTCGGCGAGACCATCGGCTGGTACACCATCGCCGGCTCCGCCATCGTGCTGCTCGGCACCGCCCTGGTGACGGGCTTCGTGCCGCGCTTCGGCCGCGGCGCGGAGCGGCGCTCCACTGCACCGGCAGCAGGTAAATGAGCCGCTTCGAACTGGCCATCGCGCTGCCGCCGGACTACCGCCGGCAGGACGTCTTCACCTTCCACGGCCGTGACGCCGAAGGCCTGGCCGAGCGCATCGACGCCCGCACCATCCGAAAGGGCGTGATGGTCGACGGCGTGCCGGCGGTGCTCGGCATCGACCTGGGCACGCATCCGGACCGGGCCCTGTGCACGGTCGACATCGATGCCGCCCGGCTGCCGGCCCAGGTGGAGGGCATGCTGCTCAACGTGCTGGGCCTGCGCATCGATCCCGCTCCGTTCGAGGCGCAGGTAGCGGACGATCCCCTGTTCGCGCCGCTGGTGGCGCGTGAGCACGGGCTGCGCGTGATCCAGTCGGCCAGCGTCTTCGAAGCCCTGAGCTGGGCCGTCATCGGCCAGCAGATCAACCTGGCGTTCGCGATCTCCCTGCGCCGCACCTTCATCTCGCTGGCCGGCTGCGCGCACCCGGACGGCCTGTGGTGCTATCCTGACGCGGAGGATGCGGCCCGCCTCGACCTCGACCAGCTCACCAGCCGCAAGTTCTCGCGCGCCAAGGCCGAGACCCTGCTGCGGCTGGCGCGCCTGCTGGCCGACGGACTGCTTCCCCTGGACCGCGATGCCGATCTGCACGAGGTCGGCGAGCGCCTGCTGGCGGTAAAGGGCATCGGTCCCTGGACCGTGAATTACGGCCTGCTGCGCGGCTATGGCTTTGCCGATTGCTCGCTCGAAGGCGACGTTGCCGTGCGGACCGCCATCGCCCGCCTGCTCGGCACGGCGGAACGCCCGAACCTGGCGGAAGCCGCGGCCTTTCTCGCCAACTGCCGCCCGCATCGCACCATGGCCGCGGCCCACCTGTGGGCGAGCCTGAGCTAACACAAGGCGGCGGCATCCCGCCTGGTGAGACTGATGAGGTCGTCAGCTACGGGGGTCGGGAATGAAAGCACGAGCATGCATCTGCGTACTGCTGCTGGCCTGGGCCGGCAGCGCCAAGGCCGGCGATGAGACGGCCGACAGCGGCACTTATCTTTCGGTGCAGCACGGCGGCGGCCGCATCGAGGGCGGCCAGGCCGTCGGCAACCGCTGGATGCGCAGCCGCGCCGGCGAACTGCGCATCGGCCGGCCGCTGAACGAGGCTGCCGGCAGCCGCATCGACGTCGTCTACTACAACGAAGGCCACCCCGACAACAATCACCGCGACGGCTTCGCCCTGCAATGGGCGGGTGTCTGGCGCGCCGGCGAGCGGATGTCCGCCGAGTTCGGCGTCGGCCCCTACCTGAGCATGAACACGACCTTCCTCGACGGCCGCCAGCTCGACGATACCCGCTGGGGCCTGCTGCTCAGCGCGGCGCTGCGCATGCGGCTGTTCTCCGCGCCGGAGGGAACGTATGTGCGCCTGGGCTTCAACCATGCCCAGATGCCGGGCGTGCACCGCTCGGATGCCCTGATGCTCGGCGTCGCCCGCCAGTTCGGGCCGGTTGCGCAGGGGCCGATCCGCGAAGCGTCCACGCCGCTCTGGTTCGGCGTGTCGGGCGGCGCAGCGGTCACCAGCATGCCCGGCACCGCCACCGGCCGCGTCACCGTGCTCGATGCCGGCCGCGACCTCGACCACGGCGCCGTGCACTGGGCCTGGTCGGCGCGGATCCTGTTGGAAGGCAGCGACGGCAGCCGCGTCGACCGGCGCGGCCTGGCGGGCCAGCTCCGCTACGTGCAGGAAGTCACGTCGGGCTTTTCGATGAGCGCAGGAATCGGTCCGTATTTCGCCAGGAACCGCCGCGAGCGCGACCAGACCGACGCCCCGGTGCGCGGCAACCTCCTGATCAGCCTGCAGGCCGAGCGCGCCCTGTCGCGCGATATCCAGGTCTTTTTCGACTTCGGACGCGTAAAAACCTTTGTCCGGATGGACGACCGCGATCTGTTTCTGGTGGGGATACGCAAGCGGTATTAAACTTAGGTCATGAACATTAAACCGACCTTATCCGTTTCCCTGCTCGCCATGCTGCTCGCATGCGCCAGCCCCGCCCAGGCCCAGAGCGCTCAACGTACCCAGAACGCACCGACCGACATCACCGATGCCCCGGACGACCACGGCGCCTACCTGTCGGCGATATTCGGCAACGGCCGCATCCAAGGCGGCAATGCCGAGGGTAACGTCTGGATGCGCGGACGCACCTTCGAGGTTCGCGCGGGACGCCAGCAGCGCACCCTGTTCGGTTCGCCCCTGCCGGACACGCTCAGCGAACGAATCGACTTCGTCCATTACAACGAAGGCCATCCGGACAACAACCACCGCGACGGTTTCGCCGTGCAATGGCTGATGGTGCGCCAGCTGGGCGCGGGCAGTGCCATCGAGCTGGGCATCGGCCCCTACCTGAGCATGAACACGACCGTCATCGACGGCCGCCAGATCGACGACGCCAACGTCGGCGCGCTGGCCAGCGTGGGCCTGCGGCTGCCGCTGAACTTCATGCCGCAAGGCACCCACCTGCGCATCGGCTACAACCACGTACAGATGCGCAATGTGCACCGCTCCGATGCGCTGATGATCGGCATCGGCCGCCAGTTCGGCCGCTCGGAAGCCGATCCCGAAACCGACCCCGCCGACGGCCAGACCTGGTTCGGCATCTCGGGCGGCAACTCGATCACCAATATGTCCGGCACCGACGCCGCCCTGGCCGCCGTGCTGGAAGCGCGCCGCTACCTGGGCGAGCGCATGGAGCACTGGGCCGTGTCCGGCAAGTTCCTGTTCGAAGGCGACGACGGCGCCCGGGTCGATCGCCGCGGCGTGGCCGCCCAGTTGTTCTACGTGCAGCGGGTCACGCCGCGCTTCGCGATCAGCGCCGGACTCGGCCCCTATGTCGCCCGCAACCGGCGCGACGACAACATCACCCACGGCAACCTGCTGATCACCTTCCAGGCCGAGCACGCCGTGTCGCGCCACGCGCGCGTGTTCGCGAACTTCAACCGGGTCAAGACCTTCCGCCAGACCGACGACCGCGACCTGTTCCAGGTGGGATTCCTGAAGGACTTCTAAGTGTGTTCGCAGCCTCCGTGCGGCTGCTCACTTCCAGCGCGGCAGGCCGTCGAACTGCTGGGCGCCTTCGCCGGCGAAGCGGATCAGTTCGGACAAGGGCACGGTGGCCAGGTTGTCGCGCCCGTAATGGCCGCCCAGCGCGCTCGGTATCTTGAGGCAGTACTTGCGGCCGGCGCTGAGCGGACCCAGCGTGGATTCGGCCAGGCGCACCTGTTCGGGCATATACCAGTCGTTCAGGAATTCCTGGTTATACGACAGGGCATCGAGGGCGGCGCGGTCTTCGGCCACCGGTTCGCAGCACAGGTCCTGCGGCGACAGGCGCCAGTAGCGGTCCTCGTCGTCGCGGATGATCAGGTTGCCGAAGGCATTCTCCCCGAGCACTTCCACGGCGTTCAGGCCGGTCCAGCCCCAGGCTTCGTTAATCTCGTCCACAGTTATCATCGAAAGACTCCGCATTCGGCCGACATGTCTTCGACCGGACTGGGCCGCAGGGGTTGCGGCGAAGGAGATGGGGATTGAGGCGCTTCAGGCGCTGCCGGGGCCGGCAGGGAAAATGAAAAGGCCGCTGATCCTGAACAGGATCAACGGCCTTGGAATCTGGTTGCGGGGACAGGATTTGAACCTGTGACCTTCGGGTTATGAGCCCGACGAGCTGCCAGACTGCTCCACCCCGCGTCTGATGGTTCGTATTATACGCAGCTCCGGCCATTTGCGCAATGCCGGTCCGGTTTGCCGGGCCGGGGGCGGCATAAGCTGCCTGCATGGGGCCTCGCAGCGCGTACGGATTGCGGCACAGCCGGCACGATACGGTGGTAAAGTAAGGGCAACGTTACTACCTACTTTTTTCATGAAATTCTGCTCCGAGTGCGCCCATCCGGTGACGGTGGCCATCCCCGAAGGCGACAACCGTCCGCGCTACGTGTGCACCCAATGCGGCACCATCCATTACCAGAACCCGAAGATGGTGATCGGCTCGATTCCTGTCTGGGAACAGGACGGCGAACTCAAGGTACTGCTGTGCAAGCGCGCGATCGAGCCGCGCTACGGCTACTGGACGCTGCCGGCCGGCTTCATGGAAAACGAAGAGACCACCGGCCAGGCCGCGGTGCGCGAGACCGAGGAGGAAGCCGGCGCCAACGTCGAACTCGGCGACCTGTTCACCCTGCTCAACGTCGCCCACGTGCACCAGGTCCACCTGTTCTACCTGGCGCGCCTGCTCGACCTGGATTTCGCGCCCGGCATCGAGAGTCTGGACGTGCAGCTGTACGCCGAACACGAGATCCCCTGGGACGAGCTGGCCTTCCCGACCATCCGCACCACGCTGGAGCTGTTCTTCGCCGACCGTCGCAAGGTGCTCGAAGGCGGCAGCTACGGTTTTCACAGCCGCGACATCACGAGGCCGATGCGAGCCCCCGTCGAACCCGATTGACCCATCCCGCACCATGATTCCCTGGCTCGAGGCAAATACGCCGTTCCCCGACGTATCCGAAGCGTTGACCACCGACGCGCCCGGCCTGCTCGCGGCCGGCGCCGACCTCTCGCCCCAGCGCCTGCTGCAGGCCTACCGCAACGGCATCTTCCCCTGGTTCTCGGAAGGCCAGCCCATCCTGTGGTGGAGCACCGATCCGCGCATGGTGCTGTACACCGACCACTTCAAGATTTCCGACAGCCTCAAAAAGACCCTGCGCAAGGTCGAACGTTCGCGCTGCGAGGACGGCCCGTGGGTGGTGCGCTTCGACAGCGCCTTCGAATCCGTGATGCGCTCCTGCGCCGCGCCGCGCAAGGACGGGCCCGGCACCTGGATCTCCGAAGACATCATCGCCGGCTATACCGGCCTTCACCGGATGGGTTACGCGCATTCGGCGGAAGTGTGGCTGGACGGCGAACTTGTCGGCGGCGCCTATGGCGTCTGCATCGGCCGCATGTTCTACGGCGAGTCGATGTTCGCGCGCGTGTCCGACGCCTCCAAGGTGGCGCTGGCCTACCTGGTCGCTTTCCTGCGCAGCCATGGCGTACGCATGCTCGACTGCCAGCAGGAGACCGGCCACCTGGCCTCGCTCGGCGCCTTCCCGATTCCGCGCAAGGTCTTCCTCGACCACCTGCGGCAGGCGATCGCCGAGCCCCCCATCGAGAGGTGGGAAGTTACGTCACCGTTGACCACCTAACGGTGCGCCGCGCCGTCTTTGGCTACAATGGGTCAAACACGTCGTCTCGAGAGCATTGCATGACGCACTTAAATGACTTGCCCTTTTCCACGCTGCAGTTCTATACCACGGCGCCCTATCCGTGCAGCTACCTCGACGCGCGCCAGGCGCGCTCGCAGGTCGCCACGCCTTCGCACCTGATCAACGCGGACGTGTATTCGGAACTGGTGCGCAACGGTTTCCGCCGCAGCGGGATCTTTACTTACCGGCCCTACTGCGACGGCTGCCGCGCCTGCATCCCCGTGCGCGTGGCCGTCAACGACTTCGCGCCCAACCGCAGCCAGCGCCGCGCCTGGAAGCGCCACGCGGACCTGTCCGCGATGGTGGCCAACCTGTCGTTCTCGGACGAGCACTATGCGCTCTACCTGCGCTACCAGACCACCCGCCACGTCGGCGGCGGCATGGACCAGGACAGCCGCGACCAGTACGCCCAGTTCCTGCTGCAGAGCCGCGTGAATACGCGCCTGGTGGAGTTCCGCGAGCCGGACGGCACGCTGCGGATGGTGTCGATCATCGACGTGCTCTCCGACGGCCTGTCATCGGTCTATACCTTCTTCGATCCCGACGTCGAGGGCGCTTCCTTCGGCACCTTCAACGTGATGTGGCAGATCGAGCAGGCGCGCGAGCTGGGCCTGCCCTACGTCTACCTGGGCTACTGGATCGAACAGAGCCCCAAGATGGCGTACAAGATCAATTTCCGGCCGCTGGAGGCGCGCATCGACGGCGTGTGGGGCGTGCTGGAACCCTGACCCCGGGCGGTGCGCCAGACCCACCCGTACAAGGTAGAATGTCGGCAACTCACTTTTGGCCAGCCATGTCCGACAAACTCTTGTACGCCCTCGCCCGCCCGCTGCTGTTTTCCCTCGATCCCGAAACGGCCCACAACCTGACCCTGCCCGCCTTGCGCCGCGCGCACGCGCTCGGCCTGACCGGCCTGGTCAGGAAGCCCAGGCCCGACCCGCGCACCGTGATGGGCATCACCTTCCCGAACCCGGTCGGCCTGGCCGCCGGCCTCGACAAGGACGGCGCCTATATCGACGGCCTGGCGGCCCTGGGCTTCGGCTCGATCGAAGTCGGCACCGTGACGCCGCGCCCGCAGGCCGGCAATCCGAAGCCGCGCATCTTCCGCCTGCCCGCCGCGCGCGCCATCATCAACCGCATGGGCTTCAACAACGGCGGCGTCGACGCCTTCGTCGCCAACGTGCGCGCTTCGCGCTTCTACCTGGAGCAGCAGGGCGTGCTCGGCCTGAACATCGGCAAGAACGCCGACACCCCGATCGAACGCGCCGCCGAGGACTACCTGCACTGCCTGCGCAAGGTCTACCCTTACGCCAGCTACGTGACGGTGAACATCTCGTCGCCGAACACCAAGAACCTGCGCCAGTTGCAGGGCGCCTCCGAACTCGACGCCCTGCTGGGCCAGCTCAAGGGCGAGCAGTCGCGCCTGGCCGACGAGCACGGCCGCTACGTGCCGCTGGCCCTGAAGATCGCGCCCGACGTCGACGCCGACCAGATCCGCGACATCGGCGCGGCCCTGCTGCGCCACGGCATCGACGGCGTGATCGCCACCAACACCACGCTCGGCCGCCGCGACGTCGAGAACCTCCGCCACGCCAACCAGCAGGGCGGCCTGTCCGGCGCCCCCGTGTTCGACCTGTCGAACATCGTGATCCGCGCGCTCAAGAAGGAAGTCGGCGATGCGGTCCCGATCATTGGCGTGGGCGGCATCCTGAGCGGCCGCGACGCCAAGGCCAAGATCGCGGCCGGCGCCCAGCTGGTGCAGTTGTACAGCGGACTGATCTACCGTGGGCCGGGGCTGGTGAAGGAGTGTGCGGACGCGCTCAGGGAGCAGAACCCGGTGCTCAGCCGCGCAAGCTGAAAGGATCCGAATGAAGACGAACAAACTCGGCCGCACCGACCTCACCGTCTCCCGCGTCTGCCTCGGCACCATGACCTTCGGCGAACAGAACACCGAAGCCGACGCGCATAGCCAGCTCGACTACGCACTCGAACGCGGCATCAACTTCATCGACACCGCCGAGATGTACCCGGTACCGCCCAGCGCCGGCACCCAGGGCTCGACCGAACGCTTCATCGGCAGCTGGCTCAGGAAATCCGGCAAGCGCGGCCAGGTCGTGCTGGCCACCAAGGCCGCCGGCCCGAACGCGAACCAGACCTGGATCCGCGGCGGCCGGCACAACCTGGATGCGAACAACATCCGCGCCGCCGTCGACGAGAGCCTGAAGCGCCTGCAGACCGACTACATCGACCTCTACCAGCTGCACTGGCCGAGCCGCAACGTGCCGATCTTCGGCGCCAACCAGTTCGAGCCGAAGAAGGAACGCGCCGGTGTGCCGATCGAGGACACGCTGGCCGTGCTGGGCGAACTCATCAAGGAAGGCAAGATCCGCCACATCGGGGTGTCGAACGAGAGCCCGTGGGGCGTGTGCGAGTACATCAAACAGGCCGAGATGAAGGGCCTGCCGCGCATCGCCACCATCCAGAATCTGTACAACCTGACCGCGCGCGCCTTCGAAACCACGCTGCTGGACGAAGTCTGCTACCGCGAAGACGTGAGCCTGCTGGCCTACAGCCCCCTCGCCTTCGGCCAGCTGAGCGCCAAGTACGTCGACAACCCGCAGGCACGCGGCCGCCTCACGATCTATCCGCCGACCTGGAGCCCGCGCTACTTGCGTCCGGCCGTGTTCGCGGCAGTGAAGGAATATGCGGAACTGGCGCGTGCCAACGGATTGAGCCCTGCGCAGATGTCGCTGGCGTGGTGCCATTCGCGCTGGTTCGTGGGGTCGACCATCATCGGGGCGACCACGCTGGCGCAGCTGAAGGAGAACATCGATGCGGAGAGCACCGTCTTGCCGGTCGAAGTGATGAAGGCGATCGATGAGATTCATGGGCGGTATACAAATCCCGGCCAGTAACTTCTGACCGTCGTCCCCGCGCAGGCGGGGACCCAGGTTGGCAGCCGACCACCGAACCTGGATTCCCGCCTGCGCGGGAATGACGGCGGTAACTATTCCGCCACGACGGGATGCAGCGCCCGCTCGATATCCGCCCGCGTAAAGCCCTGGGCAAACCGCTCGATGAAGTCATACGCATACGCCCGCAGGTAAGCCCCCTTGCGCACCGCCAGCCGGGTCACATTCGGCGCAAACAGGTGTGAGGACTCGATCGCCCGCAGCCCGCGGTCACGTCCATGGTCGAAGGCCATCGAAGCGACGATACCGACCCCCATCCCCAGCGACACATACTGCTTGATCACGTCCGAATCCATGGCGGTGAGGACGATGTCCGGATTCACGCCGGCGGCCGCGAAGGCGGCGTCGATGTGGCCGCGGCCGGTGAAGCCGACGTCGTAGGTGATCAGGGGATACTCGGCCAGGTCGGCCAGCTTGATCGGGCTTTTCTGCAGCAGCGGATGGCCGTCCGGCACCACCACCAGGTGGCTCCAGCGGTAGCACGGGAAGGAGACCAGGTCGGGGAAGGTCGACAGGCCCTCGGTGGCGATGCCGATGTCGGCGCGGCCCGAGAGCACCCATTCGGCGATGTGGTCCGGCGCGCTCTGCTGCAAGGCGATGCGCACGCCGGGGAAGCTGGTGCGGAAGGCCTGTACCACCTGCGGCAGCGCATAGCGGGCCTGGGTGTGGGTGACGGCGACGGTGAGCGTGCCGCTGTCCTGGGCCGCGTACTCGCTGCTGGCCTGCTGCAGGTTCTCGGCCTCGACCAGCAGGCGCTCGATGATCTTGAGGATGCCCTTGCCGGGATCCGTCATGCCGGTCAGGCGCTTGCCGTTGCGCTCGAAGATGACCACGCCCAGCTCGTCCTCGAGCTCGCGGATCTGGCGCGACACCCCGGGCTGCGAGGTGAACAGGGCGTTCGCCACATCGGTCAGGTTGAAATTGCGGCGCGCCGCCTCGCGCACCGAACGCAGCTGCTGAAAGTTCATATTCCCTCACCCTGATCGACGAAAACGTGCATGCGGCGCGGCTTCACCAGCAGGGTCTCGCCGTCGCGCAGATTGAGCGCGCGGAACTGCTCATTTGGTATCACTGCTTCGATCAATTGAGCATTGTCGGCGCGCTCCAGATCGAGCTGGGCCAGCGGGCCGATCGCATGCGCGCGGCGCAGCTTGACCGGCACGCCCTCGCCGCCCGGCACGAAGCGCTCGACCTCGAGGTCGTGCGGACGCACATAGGCGATGCCCTCGCCGTTCTGCACGCCGGCATACTGGGGCGCATGGAACTTCGCATCGCCGCTGGCCAGCACGCCGTCGTTGACGCGGCCGTGGAAGAGGTTGACGTTGCCCAGGAAGCCGTAGACGAAGGGCGAAGCCGGCTGGTTGTAGACGGCGTCCGGCGTACCGAGCTGTTCGACGCGGCCCTTGTTCATCAGGACCACCTGGTCGGCCACTTCCAGCGCTTCTTCCTGGTCGTGGGTGACGAAGATCGAGGTCACGTGCAGTTCGTCGTGCAGCTGGCGCAGCCAGCGGCGCAGTTCCTTGCGCACCTTGGCGTCCAGCGCGCCGAAGGGTTCGTCGAGCAGCAGCACGCGCGGCTCCACGGCAAGGGCACGGGCCAGGGCAATACGCTGGCGCTGGCCGCCGGACAGTTGCGGCGGATAGCGGTCGGCGATCCAGTCGAGCTGCACCAGTTCGAGCAGCTTTTTCACTTTCTCGCGGATCTGGGCTTCGCTCGGGCGTTCCTTGCGCGGTTTCACCCTTAAGCCAAACGCGACGTTCTCGAACACCGTCATGTGCTTGAACAGCGCATAGTGCTGGAACACGAAGCCGACCTGGCGCTCGCGCACGTGGCTGGCGGAGGCATCGGCGCCGTCCAGCAGCACGCGGCCGGCGTCCGGAAACTCCAGGCCGGCGATGATGCGCAGCAGCGTGGTCTTGCCGCAGCCGGAAGGCCCGAGCAGCGCGGTCAGCTCGCCGTCCGCGAACTGCAGGGAAACGTCATCCAGGGCCGTGAACTGGCCGAACTGCTTGCGGATGTGTTGGACTTCGATCGTCATGCCGATTGCTCCGAAATGTTGGCTTTGCGGCTTTGATGCAAGCGCCATTCGATAAAGGATTTCACCGCCAGCGTGACCAGGGCCAGCAGGGCCAGCAGCGAGGCGATCGCGAACGCCGCCGTGAAGTTGTATTCGTTGTAGAGGATCTCGACCTGCAGCGGCATGGTGTTGGTCTCGCCGCGGATGTGGCCCGACACCACGGACACGGCGCCGAACTCGCCCATCGCGCGGGCATTACACAGGATCACGCCGTACAGCAGGCCCCACTTGATGTTGGGGAGGGTCACGCGGCGAAAGGTCGCCCAGCCGGACGCGCCCAGCACCAGCGCCGCCTCTTCTTCCTCGCTGCCCTGGGCCTGCATCAGCGGGATCAGCTCGCGCGCCACGAAGGGGAAGGTAATGAAGACGGTCGCCAGCACGATGCCCGGCACCGCGAACAGGATCTTGATGTCGTGGTCCATCAGCCAGGGGCCGAACCAGCCCTGGGAACCGAACATCAGCACGTAGATCAGGCCGGCGATCACGGGCGAGACCGAGAACGGCAGGTCGATCAAGGTCAGCAGGATGCTCTTGCCGCGGAAGTCGAACTTGGCGATGGCCCAGGCCGCTGCCACGCCGAACACCAGGTTCAGCGGCACCGAGATGAGGGCCGCGATCAGGGTCAGCTTGATGGCCGACAGCGCGTCCGGATCGAGGATCGCTTCCTTGTAGGTGGACCAGCCGTTCTTCAGCGCTTCGGCGAACACGGCCACCAGGGGCACGAACAGGAACAGGGTCAGGAACAGCAGCGCCACCGTGATCAATGCGTAGCGCACCCAGCCCGGCTCAAGGGTATTGGTGGCCTTGCGCGGCGCCCGTGCGGCGGCCGCGTCGGCCGGTTTGATGTCGTCGAGGACTGCGCTCATTTACTTGCCCGCCCGTTTGCGTGCCCAGGCCTGCAGCAGATTGATGGCCAGCAGGAGGAGGAAGGACGCGACCAGCATGACCACGGCGATCGCGGTGGCGCCGGTGTAGTCGTACTGCTCCAGCTTGGTGATGATGAACAGCGGCGTGATCTCCGAGACCATCGGCATGTTGCCGGCGATGAAGACGACCGAGCCGTATTCGCCGGTGGCGCGCGCGAAGGCCAGCGCGAAGCCGGTCAGCAGCGCCGGCACGATGCCCGGCAGGATCACGCGGGTGAAGGTCTGCCAGGGGCTGGCGCCCAGGCTGGCGGCGGCCTCTTCCAGCTCGCGTTCGGCGTCTTCCAGCACCGGCTGCACGGTGCGCACCACGAAGGGCAGCCCGATGAAGGTCAGCGCCACCACCACGCCCAGCGGGGTGAAGGCGACCTTGATGCCGAGCGGTTCCAGGTATTTGCCGATCCAGCCGTTGCTCGAATAGAGGGCGGTCAGGGTGATGCCGGCCACCGCGGTCGGCAGCGCGAACGGCAGGTCGACCAGGGCGTCGATGAAGCGCTTGCCGGGAAACTGGTAGCGCACCAGCACCCAGGCGACGATGCCGCCGAATACGACGTTGATGGCGGCGCCGATCAGGGCCGCGCCGAAGCTCAGGCGGTAGGAAGCCATCACGCGTTCCGAGGTGACGGCGTTCCAGAACGCGTCCCAGCTCATGGTGAAGGTTTTCAGGAAGATCGCCGACAGCGGGATCAGCACGATCAGCGCCAAGTAGAAGATCGTGAAGCCGAGCGACAGCCCGAAGCCGGGAATCACCCGGTTGGCGCTGCTGCGGCTGGTCACTAGCGTATTCATGGAAGGGCCTTATTACAATTTCTTCTAATAGGGCGCCATAATTGCACGCGAATTACATATTACAAACGAAGCATTTTCTATTTGTATAGAAGATTTCGGTATGAGGCCGCCGCCTCAGTAGATCAGCTTCAGCGCCACCCCGGCCAGGGTCATCGCCAGCAAACCGCGCAGGAAGCCTTCCGGCACCGCCTTCGCGGCCCAGGAACCGAGGGTGATGCCCGGTACCGAACCGACCAGCAGGGTCACCAGCAGCATCCAGTTGATCGAGCCCAGCCACCAGTGGCCGAAGGCGGCGATCGCGGTCAGCGGCACGGCATAGGCGATGTCGGTGCCCGCGACTTCCGCCGGGCTCAGCTTCGGATACAGCATCACCAGCAGGGTGGCGCCGATCGCACCGGCGCCGATCGAGGACACGGTGACCAGGGTGCCGAGGATGGCGCCGGCGGCGATGGTGGCGGCCGCCAGGCTCCTGCCCTGCAGCTGGCGCCCGGGTCTGGCGTGGACCCAGGCCAGCATGCGGGTGCGGAACAGGATCGCCACCACGGTCAGCAGCACGGAGACGGCGATCGAATAGCGGATCACCTGGCCGATGGCGGCGTTCAGGGGACCGAGGTATTGCAGGGCCAGGGTGGCCAGCAGTGCGGCGGGCAGCGCGCCCATGCACAGGCGGCCGACGATGTGCCACTGGACGTTACCGCGCTTGCGGTGGGTGATGGTGCCGGCGCTCTTGGTGAGCGAGGCGAAGGCGAGGTCGGTACCGACGGCCACCGACGGCGTGACGCCGAACAGCAGCGTCAGGAGCGGCGTCATCAGCGAGCCGCCGCCGACGCCGGTCATTCCGACCAGCAAACCGACGGCGAACCCCGACAGGATATACGTTAAGGACATGCTTTACCCCCAGATTGGCTCCAAGGGTAAAGTGCCTCAACCGTAAAGCAAACAACAGATTACTTCTTTGCTTATGCAAGCCTTGCGCATGGGCACGGGGAGCATTACTTGTTCGGCTGCGGGGTGAGGCGCAGGTAAGGACGCGGCGCCGAATAGCCTTTCGGGTATTTCTGCTTGAGCTGTTCCGGATCCTGGATGGTCAGCGGGATGATGACGTCGTCGCCATCCTTCCAGTTGCCCGGGGTCGCGACGGTGTAGCCGTCGGTCAGCTGCAGGGCGTCGATCACGCGCAGGACTTCGTCGAAGTTGCGGCCGGTGCTCATCGGGTAGGTGATGATCAGGCGCACTTTCTTGGCCGGGTCGATCACGAACAGCGAGCGCACGGTGGCGGTGGCCGACTGGTTCGGGTGGATCATGTCGTACAGCTCGGAGACCGATTTGTCCGCATCGGCGATGATCGGGAAGCCGACCACGGTCTGCTGGGTTTCCTCGATATCCTTGATCCAGGCCTTGTGCTGCTCGGCCGGGTCGACCGACAGGGCGATGGCCTTGACGTTGCGCTTGTCGAATTCCGGCTTCAGTTTTGCGGTCAGGCCCAGCTCGGTCGTGCACACCGGCGTGAAGTCGGCCGGGTGCGAGAACAGTACCACCCAGGAATCGCCCGCCCAGTCGTGGAAGCGGATGCGGCCAATGGTGGAGTCCTGCTCGAAATCGGGAGCGGTGTCGCCCAGGCGTAAAGTCATGCTGATCTCCTTCAGGTTAAGGGACTGAAACTGCGGTCAAAAAAAGCGGTTGTACAAGACCACGGCCCAGGTCGCGGCAGCCATCGTGATCGCCAGTGCCACCGCCGCGCTGCCCAGGTCCTTGGCGGCCTTGGACAGCGGATGGCGCTCCAGCGACACACGGTCGACCACCGCCTCGATGGCGGCGTTGATCAGCTCCACCAGCAATACCAGTCCGAGCACCGCGATCAGGGCCAGCTTCTGGAAGGCGGACACCGGCAGCAAGAGCGCGACGATCGCCGCCGGCACCGCCACCATCAGTTCCTGGCGGAAAGCATGCTCATGCCGCCAGGCCGTCTTGAAGCCTTCGATCGAATAACGGAAAGCGCCGGCGATCCGCGCCAGTCCGCCCTTGCTCTTGAACTCGCTGCTTGGTTGATCCATGGGTGTCGTGATTGCTTGCAGGATTGGCATTATGCCCCACTCCGAAACAACGCGTTAAACACAATTTTCACATTATGGTATAAAGTAGAGAAATATACCGCACCGCAGCAAGCACAACATGAAAATGGAAACTCTCGAACCGGCGAAAACTTCCATCCAGGTGATCGAACGCATGGTTGCCCTGCTCGACGTCCTGGCCAGCTATACGGACCCCGTGAGCCTGAAGGAATTGTCGAAAGTATCCGGCCTGCACCCCTCGACCGCGCACCGGATCCTCAACGACATGGTCGTGACGCGCTTCGTCGACCGCGTCGAGCCCGGCACCTACCGCCTCGGCATGCGCCTGCTGGAACTGGGCAATGTGGTAAAGAGCCGGCTGTCGGTGCGCGAAGCGGCGGTCGACCTGATGCGCGCCCTGCACAACAAGACCCGCCAGACGGTCAACCTGTCGGTCCGCCAGGGCGACGAGATCGTCTACATCGACCGCGCCTTCTCCGAGCGCTCCGGCATGCAGGTGGTGCGCGCCATCGGCGGCCGCGGCCCGCTGCACCTGACCTCGACCGGCAAGCTGTTCCTGTCGATCGACGATCCGAAGGCGATCCGCGCCTACGCGACCCGCACCGGCCTCGCCGGCCACAACAAGAACTCGATCACCGACCTCGGCCGCCTGGAACGCGAACTGGCGCTGGTGCGCTCGCGCGGCTATGCGCGCGACAACGAGG
Source organism: Massilia sp. 05N420 (assembly GCF_056397205.1). NCBI lineage: Bacteria > Pseudomonadati > Pseudomonadota > Betaproteobacteria > Burkholderiales > Oxalobacteraceae > Massilia > Massilia sp. 05N420. The sequence goes on along the minus strand of NZ_JBFTMX010000018.1, from coordinate 61,936 downwards.
AACTGGAACTGGGCGTGCGCTGCATGGCAGCCGGCATCCACGACGACAGCGGCAAGCTGGTCGCGGGCCTGTCGATCTCGGCGCCGGCGGACCGGCTGCAGGATGAGTGGCTGGAAGATCTGGTGAACACGGCGGCGCAGATTTCGGCGACGCTGGGGCATCGGGTTTCATAGGCCCGTCGTTCCCGCCTGCGCGGGGACGACGTTTACAAGTTAGCGGTCAGCATTACTGCGCAGTCGTCCCCGGCACCACCGCCGACACCGTCACCGGCACCCCAGCCGCAGCCGACGCCGGAATCGCCGCCGGCTTCAATGCCTCCAGCCACTTGCGCATCCGTCCCGCGTCCGCGGTCCGCGACTGCTTCCCTTTCGAATCCAGGAACACCATGACCACGTTGCGGCCCTGGATCATGGCCTGCATCACCAGGCAGCGCCCCGCTTCGTTGATGAAGCCGGTCTTCTGCAGGCCGATGTTCCAGTCCGGCATGGCCACCAGATAGTTGGTGTTGTGGTACTGCATGCGGCGGCCGCTGGCTTCGACCACGTAGTTCGGATCCGTCGTGTACTGGCGCAGCAGCGGTTCGTGGTGGGCCGTCATGACCAGCTTGGCCAGGTCGCGCGCGCTCGACACGTTCTGGCTCGACAGGCCGCTCGAATCCACATAATGCGTGTCGTTCATGCCGAGTTCTTTCGCCTTGGCATTCATCGCATCGACGAAGGCATTGATACCGCCTGGATAGTTGCGGCCGAGTGCGGCGGCGGCGCGGTTTTCCGAGCTCATCAGGGCAATGTGCAGCAGGTTGCCGCGCGTCATGCGGGTGCCGACGGGCAGGCGCGAGGTCGTGAACTTGTGCTTGTCGACGTCGGCATCGGTGATGGTCAGCACCTCGTCCAGGCTTTGCTGGGCCTGGACTACCAGCAGGCCGGTCATCAGCTTGGTGATCGAGGCGATCGGCAGGGCGACGGTGGAATTCTTTTCGAACAGCACTTCCGAGCTGGCCTGGTCCATCACATAGGCGACCGAGGAGCGCAGCTCGAGCGGATCGTGGGTCTTGGCCAGGCCGGCCAGGTCGCCGGCGCTGAGGAAGGCGATGGCCGGCGCGGCGCGGCGCACGCGCTGGTAGACCACCCTGCGCTTGCCGTGCACCATCTCGATCCGGCGCACCATCTGCTCGCGGTTCTCGGCGGCGATGGACTTGGCGAGGTCGGTGCGCTTGGGCGGGTGTTTCACCCGCTTGGTGCTTACCGTGTGTCCCTTGTGCTTGGTGCCGGCCATGGCTTGCGAGGGTTCAAGCAGGAACATCATGGAAATGGCGGCAGCCAACGCGAGCTTGAGCATCTGAAAATCCTTGAACGCGAACTGAAGAGCACACAATGCAGTGTAGCGAAACACGAGTGAAGCGCAAGGAATGTAACACCTGCGCTCTCATTTTGCTACAACGCAATTTTTCTCACGTTGTAGAAATCTCTTGATAATTCAACAGCTTGCCGCATCAGTATACCGAACTAGTCGATGAAGCGCACGAAGCTGGATACCGGCTCGCGTTCCGTTACCAGGCTGTTCTCGATCTTGGCCGGATCGGCGAAACCGAGCGCCATGCCGCAGACCAGCATTTCATTGTCCGGCAAGCCCAGTTGCCCGGCAATGATGCGGTGGAACTGGGTAAAAGCCGCCTGCGGACAGGTGTCGAGGCCGCGTCCGCGCGCCGCCACCATGATGTTCTGCAGGAACATACCGTAGTCGAGCCAGGAGCCCTGCTCCATCACGCGGTCGATCGTGAACAGCAGGCCGACCGGTGCGTCGAAGAAGCGGTAGTTGCGGCCATGCTGGGCCGCCATCCCGGCCTTGTTCTCGCGCGTCAGGCCCAGCAGCGAGTACAGGTCCCAGCCGACCTTGCGGCGCCGGTCGATGAAGGGCGAGACCCATTCGCGCGGATAGTAGGCGTATTCCTCGGAGTGTTCCTTCGCCTGCTGGGGGTCGCGGTAGGCGTYGAGGATCGCGTTGCCCAGGCGCTCCTTGGCTTCGCCGGTCAGCACGTAGACTTTCCAGGGCTGGGTATTCGTGCCGGACGGCGCGCGCGACGCGACCTCGAGGATGGCTTCGACGTCTTCGCGCGCGACCGGGGTGTCCAGGTAGGCGCGGATCGAACGGCGCGTGGTGATGGCCGCGTCGACGGCCTGTTGCTGTGGGCTGGTGATCATGGAAAATCTCCTTGGATTATTTTTTGACGACGAAGGCCACGCCCATCACCGCGACCGCCATGCCCACCAGTCCGAGCGGGCTCAACGCTTCGCCGAACATCAGCCAGGCCATCACGGCCGTGGTCGGCGGGGTCAGGTAGAGCAGGCTGGTGACCTTGGTGGCGTCGTTGCGGCTGATAAGGCGGAACAAGAGGAAGATGGCGCCGATCGACAGCGCGAAGATGGACCACAGCAGCGCGCCGAGGAACTGCGGGGTCCAGTGCACGTTGCCGAGCGAGGGGCCGAAACCTTCCAGCGCCACCGCGGGCGGCAGCAGCAGCAGGGCGCTGGCCGTGAACTGGATCAGGGTGCCGGTGCGCAGGTCGAAGTGCGGGCAAAAGCGTTTCTGGTACAGGGTGCCGCAGGTGATCGACAGCAGCGCCAGCACGCAGAAGCCGATGGCCGTGGGCGCCAGGCCGTTCAGGCTGATCTTGGCGTAGACGACCAGGGCCACGCCGCCCAGGCCGAGCAGCAGGCCCAGCCACTGGCGCGCGCTAACCCGTTCGCCGACCAGGGGCGCGGCAAAGGCGGTCAGGATCGGTTGCAGGCCGACGATCAGGGCCGACAGCCCGGCCGGCATGCCGATCTTGATCGCGCTCCAGACCCCGCCCAGGTAGCCGGCCTGCAGCAGCAGCCCGGCGACGGCCACGTGCAGGATACGTCCGTGCGGCCATGGCGCCCGGCTCAGCAGCACCAACGGCAGCAGGACCAGTATCGCGCCCACGCAGCGCAGGATCAGGAAACTCAGCGGTGGCGCATACGGCAGGCCGTACTTGGCCGCGATGAAGCCGGTACTCCAGAGGACGACGAAGAACAGCGGCACCGGCGACAGCCAGGCGGCGCGCGCCGGCGATGCGGACGGGACCGTTGAAGCCTGGGCGGGCGGCGTGGCGGCGGTATCGGAAGAGGTGTCGGGGGTCATCGGATTGCCAGTCTAGCATGCTGTCCGGGTCGCGGCCGGCCGCCCAGTTGCAAGCTCGATTGTTGTATCCGTGCAAACGGAATGCCACGCAAACGATTGCATGCATTGATATAACTCAAAACAAGCACTTTCTGTTGTGCGCCGCATCAAAAGTGCTTGACGCATAATCGGAACCCGGTAAAATCGAATTATGTTGCGGCGCACAAAAGAGGTTCAGAACGCTGCTAGCATGCATCCGAGCAACATCCGGGTCCRCCCAAGTTCAATATTTGTCCAATACTGGAGAACTACATGTTTGCATTCCCCGAGCAGTTTTCGAACGCGACCAAAGCTAATCTGGATTCCCAATTCGCCCTGCTGACGGCCCTGACCTCCAAGACTTTCGAGGGCATGGAAAAGCTGGTGGACCTGAACATCAACACCGCCAAGACCGCGCTGGAAAATTCGTCGGCAACCGCACGTCAGCTGCTGGCCGCCAAGGATCCGCAGGAATTCTTTTCGGTGACCGCCGCCCAGGCCCAGCCGAACGCTGAAAAAGCCCTGTCGTACAGCCGCCAGGTTGCCGCCATCGCCGCCGACACCGGCGCCGAGTTCTCGCGCGCCGCCGAAAGCCAGTTCGCCGAAGTCAACCGCAAGGTGATCTCGCTGGTCGACGAAGTGACCAAGAACGCCCCGGCCGGTTCCGAGACCTATGTGTCAGCCCTGAAAACCGCCATCAGCAACGCCAACGCCGGTTACGAGCAGTTCACCAAGACCACCAAGCAGGCCGCTGAAGCGATCGAGTCGAACCTGAACGCCGCCGTGTCGCAGTTCACCCAGGCTGCCGGCAAGGCCGCCAACGGCGCTGCCAACGCTGCCTGATTAATTTTTGCCGTTTGGCAAAAGAACGGCCCGGACTGCGTGAGCGGTCCGGGCCGTTGTTTTTCTGCCGTCATCCCGCGAGCTTATGCTGCGTCATTCCCTATACGTAGAAGCAGATCATTCGCCCAGGTAAGCCGCCTGCACCCGCGGATCATTCAACATGTCCGCCGCATTCCCCATCATGGTAATCGCCCCCGACTCCATCACATAGGCACGGCTGGCAGCCTGCAGCGCCAGCCGTGCGTTCTGTTCCACCAGCAGCACGGTAATGCCCTGGGAAGACACGTTGCGGATCACCTCGAAGATCTTCTCGACCATGATCGGCGACAGGCCCATCGAGGGCTCGTCCAGCAGCAGCAGGGTCGGATGGCACATCAGGGCGCGCGCCATCGCCAGCATCTGCTGCTCGCCGCCGGACAGGGTGCCGGCCAGCTGGTTCGCGCGCTCTTTCAGGCGCGGGAATACCGTGTACCACTTGTCGATGTCGGCCTCGATCCCGGCCTTGTCGTCGCGGGTGTAGGCGCCCATCAGCAGGTTTTCGTGGATGCTCATGCGGGTGAACACGCCCCGACCTTCCGGCACCATCGCCAGCTTGTTCTGCACCAGCTTGAAGGACTTGGCGCTGCCGAGAGGCTGGCCGAGGTAGGACACGCTGCCTTCGACCTTGCAGGCCGGCAGGGTGCCGGTGATGGCTTTCAGGGTGGTGGTCTTGCCCGCGCCGTTGGCGCCGATCAGGGTCACCAGCTCGCCGCGATTGACCTCGAGGTCGATGCCCTTGACGGCCTTGATGCCGCCGTAGGCGACCTTGAGGCCGGCAATTTTAAGAATGTTCTCGCTCATCAATGACTATCTTTTCACACTGAGCCGGTGCCGAGGTAAGCCTCGATCACCGCCTTGTTCTTCTGGATCTCGGCCGGCAGGCCTTCCGCGATCAGCTTGCCGTATTCCAGCACCGAGATGCGGTCGCACAGGCCCATCATGAGCTTGACGTCGTGCTCGATCAGCAGGATGGTGACGCCGGCGGCCTGGATCTTCACCAGCAGCTCGCGCAGCGCCAGCTTCTCGGTCGCGTTCATGCCGGCCGCCGGCTCGTCCAGCGCCAGCAGGCGCGGTTCGGTGGCCAGCGCGCGGGCAATCTCGAGGCGGCGCTGGTCGCCGTAGGACAGATAGCGCGCGGTGCGGCTCGCGAACTGGCCGATGCCGACGAAGTCCAGCAATTCCTGGGCCCTGGCGCGGATCGCCGCTTCTTCGAGACGCGCCGCCTTGTGGCGCAGGATGGCGCCGATCACGCCCTGGCGGGTGCGCACGTGGCGTCCGACCATCACGTTCTCCAGCGCCGTCATCTCGCCGAACAGGCGGATGTTCTGGAAGGTGCGGGCGATGCCGGCCTTCGCCACCTCGTGCGGCGCCGACGGCGAGTAGGGCTTGCCGCCCAGCTCGAAGCTGCCGGTATCCGGCTGGTAGAGGCCGGTGATGACGTTGAAGAAGGTGGTCTTGCCGGCGCCGTTCGGGCCGATAAGGCCATAGATCTGGCCCTGCTCGATGCGGATGCCGACGTCGGTCAGGGCCTGCAGGCCGCCGAAGCGCTTGTTGACGCCGGAGATGTTCAGCAGCGCAGTCGTCATGGTCGCGCTCATGCCGCCTCCTCCGCTTCTGCTTTCGCGAGCGCCGCGGCCGGACGGTCTTCCTTGCGCGGCGACGGCCACAGACCGGCCGGGCGGTACAGCATGATGACCACCATCGCCAGGCCGTACAGCAGCTGGCGCAGCACTTCCGCCTCGATCAGCACCTTGCCGAACAGGGTGCGCTGGGCCGGCTCGACCACGTGGCGCAACACTTCCGGCAGCGCCGCCAGCAGCACGCCGCCCATCACCACGCCGGGGATGTGGCCGATACCGCCCAGCACCACCATCGCCAGCACGGCGATCGATTCGGTGAAGGAGAAGGATTCCGGCGAGATGAAGCCCTGGAAGGCCGCGAACATGGCGCCGGCCACGCCGCCGAAGGAGGCGCCCATCGAGAACGCCAGCAGCTTGACGTTGCGGGTGTTGATGCCCATCGCCTTGGCGGCGATCTCGTCCTCGCGGATCGCCACCCAGGCGCGGCCCAGGCGCGAATGCTGGAGGCGGCTGGTCATGAAGATGGTGACGATGCACAGCAGCAGGAACAGGAAATAGTAGGCGTTCACCGACGGCAGCTTGAGCCCGCCGATATAGACCGTGGCGCGCGAGCCCGCCTTGCCCGCCAGCGACACGCCGAAGATGCGGATCGGATCGATCAGGTTGATGCCCTGCGGACCGTTGGTGAAATTGATCGGATCGTTCAGGTTGTTCATGAAGATCCGGATGATCTCGCCGAAGCCGAGGGTCACGATGGCCAGGTAGTCGCCGCGCAGCTTCAGGGTCGGGGCGCCGAGCAGCGCGCCGAACAGTCCCGCCACGAGGGCCGCCAGCGGCACGATCGCCCACACCGACAGGTGGATGCCGTCGGTGCGAATGCTCTCGCCGAACAGCACCGTCAGCGAATCGCCCAGCGCCGGCGAATAGTTGACGACCGATTCCAGCAGCGAGGCAAACTGGGGCGAAGCCATCAGGCCGGTGAGGTAGGCGCCGACCGCGAAGAAGGCGATGTAGCCGAGGTCGAGCAGGCCGGCGAAGCCGACCACGATGTTCAGGCCCAGCGCCAGCATGATGTACAGCAGGGCCATGTCGAGGATGCGCACCCAGGAGTTGCCGAACTGGCTGGCGACGAAGGGGAAGACGAGCATCACCGCCAGCAGGATGGCCATGCTGGCATAGGCCTGGCGCGGTTTGTCGGCGGTGTCGAAGGTCAGGAGAGCCATGTTGTCGTTTCCTTTCCTCAGGCGCGGTCGGCCACGCGTTCGCCCATGATGCCGGACGGGCGCACGGTCAGCACCAGGATCAGCACGATGAAGGCGAAGATGTCCTGGTAGTTACTGCCGAGGAAGCCGCCGGTCAGGTCGCCGATATAGCCGGCGCCCAGGCTCTCGATGATGCCGAGAACGATCCCGCCGATCATCGCGCCATAGATATTGCCGATGCCACCCAGCACCGCGGCCGAGAAGGCCTTCATGCCCGGCACCGTGCCCATCGCGAACTGGATCGACGCATAGTTGGCGCCCCACATCACCCCGGCGACGGCGGCCAGGGCCGCGCCGATGGCGAAGGTGGTGACGACGACGCGGTTCGAATCCACGCCCATCAGGCCGGCCACGCGCGGGTTCTCGGCGACGGCGCGCATCGCGCGGCCCATCTTGGTCTTCTCGACCAGGAACACCAGGCCCATCATGGCGCAAGCGGCCAGCACCAGCAGCAGCACCTGGGTCTGCGAGATGACGGCGCCGCCGACCATGATCGGTTCCGAGGACAGCAGCTGCGGGAAAGGCAGCGGGCTGCGGCCCCAGATCATCATCGCGATCGTCTGCAGCAGGATCGAGACGCCGATCGCGGTAATCAGGGGCGCCAGGCGCGGCGCGTTGCGCAGGCGGCGGTAGGCGATGCGTTCGATCAGCACGTTGACCAGCATCGCCACCGGGATCGCGCCGACGATGGCGATCGCCAGCTGCAGTCCGCCGGCCATGCCGGGGAAGCTGGCGTCGAGGAATTTCAGGATGCTCAGGCCGACCATGGCACCGATCATCAGCACGTCGCCGTGGGCAAAGTTAATCAGGTTCAGCACGCCGTACACCATGGTGTAGCCGAGCGCGATCAGCGCATACATGCTGCCCAGCACCAGTCCGTTCAGGATCTGCTGGATAAAAGTTTCCATCGTGGGTTTTCTCTTTCTCTTGTTGCGCCGCGCGGCGGCAGACCACATTTCCGAGCGACATCATCATATTACATCCATGACCCACGCATGAAAAAAATGCCATGCCGCCGTCACAAATTTGCCGTCTGTAGTATGCTCCGCGCCTCGCGACCTCAGCCATACCCATGCCGGGGCCGCGCATAGTCAATACAACAATCAGCGAGACTTACTTGAAACAAAAATACCTGACCCTGATGGTCGCCGTGGCCCTGGCCGGCGCCTCCGCCACCGCCGCCGCCTCCGGCTACCGCTTCGGCTCCCAGAGCGTGTCCTCCCAGGGCACCGCGGAAGCCAACGGCGCCGAAGCCGCCGACGCCTCCACCATCTTCGCCAACCCGGCCGGCCTGTCGCGCCTGGAAGGCAGGCAGATCATGGGCGGCGTGACCGCCGTCGTGCCGCACTCGAGCTATCTGGATGCCGGCTCGACCCGCTTCACCCGCACGCCCACCGGCGGCCTGTCTTCGCAGGACGATTACGCGCCGGGCGTGGTCGCCGGGCCTTCGCTGTACTACAGCCAGAAGATCGACGGCCAGTGGAGCGCCGGCCTGGGTATCTTCGTCCCCTACGGCACCAAGCTGGACTACGACAGCAACTGGGCGGGCCGCTATTCGCTCACCAACATCAAGCTGGAATCCGTCAACCTGAACCCCTCGGTCGCGTTCAAGCTCGATGAGCGGCACGCCTTCGGCTTCGGCATCGACATCGAATACATGAAGGCCCGCCTGGGCCAGGCCGTCGACGTGCCGGGCACCATCGCGGCCGCCCAGGCCGCCGGTACCGGCGCCGCGCTGGCCCGCCAGATCGCGGCCATGGGCGGCAACCCTGCCGCGCTGGCATCGGCCGGCGACGCCCATGCGGGCGTGGAAGGCAAGGACTGGGGCTATGGCTTCAACCTGGGCTACCTGTTCTCGCTGGACCAGAACACCCGCTTCGGCATCGCCTACCGCTCCTCGATCAAGCATGAGCTGAAGGGCGGCGCGGTGTGGGACTTCTCGACCGTGAGCGGCGACAAGGTCGTCAACGGCGTGCTGCAGGCGGCCGCGCGGCGCGCCAACTCGGCCGCCCGCGTCGAGATCCGCACCCCGGAAACCCTGTCGCTGAACGCCTTCCACCAGTTCGACGAAAAGTGGGCCGGCATGGCGGACGTGACCTGGACCCGCAACTCGCGCATGCAGAACATCGACATCGAATTCGTCGGCACCGGCGAAGGCGACGAGGTGATCCGCCAGCAGTGGAAGAACACGGTGCGCGTGGCCCTGGGCGCCAACTACAAGCTGAACGAGAACGTGACGCTGCGCGGCGGCATCGCGCATGACGACGCCCCGGTACGCAGCACCGAACTGCGCCACGCCGCCCTGCCCGACGCCGACCGCCTGCAGCTGTCCTTCGGCGCCAACTGGAAGCTGGGCCCGGCCTCGTCGCTCGACCTGGCCTACACCTGGCTGGACTTCAAGGATGCGCCGGGCAGCTATACCAATAACTGCAACCCGGTCGCCACCGCCTGCACCGGCAACGGCGAGACCACGCGCGGCACCTGGAAGACCCATATGCAGCTGATCGGCCTGGCCTACAGCTACAAGTTCTGAGCGGCCGCTGAATGAACGAAGCCGGCGCCTCCTCGCGGGGACGCCGGCTTTTTTGGTTTCGCCGCCAGGGCGCGGATTTACACGTCGCGCAGGGTGATGACCGGCATGGTCAGGGTGCGCTTGTCCTGGAAGAAGGCGATGTCGAACAGGGCCGCCGCGCCCACCACTTCCTTGTCCATCCGGCGCAGCAGGCTGGCCGCCGCCTCGATGGTGCCGCCGGTGGCCAGCACGTCGTCGACGATCAGCACGCGCTCGCCCTTGATGCGGGCCGGCTGGATCTCGATGGTGGCGCTGCCGTACTCGCGCCTGTATTCGATGCTGATCGCCTCGCCCGGCAGCTTGCCGGGCTTGCGCGCCATCGCAAAACCGATCGCCCGCTTGTAGGCGAGCGCGCCGGCGATCATGAAGCCGCGCGCATCCATCGCGACGATGAAGTCGAAATGCAGCTCGGCGGTGCGCTCGTACAGGGTGTCGATGGCAACCTGCCAGTGCACCGGATTGTCGAAGATGCAGCCGACGTCGATGAAATTGACGCCCGGCTCAGGATAGTCCTTGAAGAACTCCAGCGGAATCGAATCGAAAGCCATCGTCTTTCCGCTCAGGCCGCCGCCGACGCGTCAGCCGCCGGATCGCCGGTCAGGCCCTTGGGCAGCGGGAAGGTGACGTGCTCTTCCACACCTTCGAGGGCGCGCACGCTGGCGGCGCCGAGTTCCTTCAGGCGGTCGATCACGGCCTGCACCAGCACTTCCGGGGCCGAGGCGCCGGCGGTCACGCCGATGCGCTTCTTGCCGGCGATCCAGCCTGGATCGATGGCGGAAGCATTGTCGACCATATAGGCCGGGGTACCCTTCTTCTCGGCCACCTCGCGCAGGCGGTTCGAGTTCGAGCTGTTCGGGCTGCCGACCACGACCACGACCTCGACCTGGGGCGCCAGGAACTTCACGGCTTCCTGGCGGTTGGTGGTGGCGTAGCAGATGTCGCCCTTCTTCGGCTCGATGATGTTCGGGAAGCGCTTCTTCAGCGCGGCGATGATCTCGGCGGTGTCGTCGACCGACAGCGTGGTCTGCGACACGTAGGCGAGCAGGTCCGGATTGGCGACCTGCAGCTTCTCGACGTCCTCGACCGTCTCGACCAGGTGCATGCCCTCTTCCGCCTGGCCCATGGTGCCCTCGACTTCCGGGTGGCCGGCGTGGCCGATCATGACGATCTCGGCGCCCTGCTTGCGCATCTTGGCGACTTCGACGTGGACCTTGGTGACCAGCGGACAGGTCGCATCGAACACTTTCAGGCCGCGCGATTCGGCTTCGTCACGCACCGCCTTCGACACGCCGTGGGCCGAGAACACGAGGGTGTTGCCCGCCGGGACGTCGTCGAGGTCCTCGATGAAGATCGCACCCTTGTTGCGCAGGTCGTTGACGACATAGGCGTTGTGCACGATCTCATGGCGCACGTAGATGGGCGCGCCGAACTGCTGCAGGGCACGCTCGACGATCTCGATTGCACGGTCGACGCCGGCACAGAAGCCGCGCGGCTGGGCTAACAGGATTTCGTTGTCCATGTCTTAGAGTACGGAAATGAGTTGCACTTCAAACTTCAGCGGCTGGCCGGCCAGCGGGTGGTTGAAGTCGAACAGGGCGTCGTTTTCGCGCATCTGCAGCAGCACGCCGGCGAAGCGGCCGCCGCCCGGCGCCGCGAAATCGACCAGGTCGCCGACCTGGTAATCGGCGTCCGGCACCGAGTTGTCGTCCAGCGTCTTCTTCGACACGGCCTGGATCAGTTCCGGGTTGCGCTCGCCGAAACCTTCGGCGGCGCTCAGCTCGAAGCTCGTGTGCGTGCCTTCCGCCAGGCCCAGCAGGCGCTGTTCGAGGAAGGGCGCAAGCTGGCCCTGGCCCAGCAACAGGGTGGCCGGCGTGCTGCCGAAGGTTGTGACGATATCAGTACCGTCGGCGGTGGCGAGACGATAATGCAGAGTCAGGTAAGCCGATTCGGTGACGATGGGAGCGTTGGTGGTGGACATTGCGGGATTGTGCGTGTGCGTAACGTGCAAACCGCTATTGTAAGCCGAACCCACCTGTCGCGCCCGAAAGGACCTCTTTATTCCACTTCGGGAGATTAAATGGGTATCAATGACTGGTCCGAACAGGAAAGGCCACGCGAGCGCCTGGTGCGCGAAGGGCCGCAGGCGCTGTCCAATTCCGAGCTGCTGGCCCTGATGCTGCGGGTGGGCGTGCGCGGCAAGAGTGCGGTCGACCTGGGGCGCGACATGCTGCAGCACTTCGGCTCCCTGCACGGCCTGTTCGGCGCGACCCTGGCCGATTTTTCCGAGGTGCACGGGCTCGGCATGGCCAAGTATGCGCAGATGCAGGCCGTGATGGAACTGGCCCGGCGCGCGATCGCCGAGCAGCTGCAGGCCGGCGACCTGCTGTCCTCGCCGGAATCGGTCAAGCGCTACCTGCGGATCAAGCTGGGCGGCCGCCCCTACGAATCCTTCGTGGTGTTGTTTGTAGACATCAAGAATCGGCTAATTGCCGATAAAGAAATGTTCCGTGGAACCCTGAGCCACGCCAGCGTCCACCCGCGCGAAGTGGTCAAGGAAGCGCTGGCCTGCAATGCCGCCGGCGTGCTGCTGGCCCACAACCACCCGTCCGGCTCGCCGGAGCCGAGCGACGCCGACCAGCGCCTGACCCGCACGCTGTCCGAGGCGCTGGGCCTGGTCGATATCCGCGTGCTCGACCATTTCATCATCGCCGGGCCGCTGGCGCACTCGTTTGCGGAGCACGGCCAGCTCTAGCGCGGCGCTTCCCCTGCGACACAGGCCAGCATGAAGTCCATGCGCCGGCCGCTGCCATCTTCCAGCGCCAAACTCACCACCTCGCGCCGCGCCAGGCTCGCCTGCGGCCAGGCGGCATGGAAGACCGCCAGCGCAGACGGCGCGTCCTGGGCATGCGTCACCAGCGCGGCGCGTCATGATCTTGCCGAAGGCCGGGCCCAGCCAGGTACGCGCCGGCAGCAGAAGCAGCAGGCCCAGCGCGGCCACCGTGGCAATACGCAGGATGTCCGCATGGATCGCCTCCCTGTCCAGCGCCGGAAACATCACGCACAGGCCCAGCGGCAGCGAAAACAGCAGCGGGATCATCCAGCGTTCCTTGATCGTGCCGACCTCCCCCGTCAGCGCGAGCGCCACCAGCAGCACCCCGCAGACGCCAAACAGGCAGGCGAAGAAGCGGCTGGCCGGCGCGCTCCGGTCGAAGCGCAGGCGGCCGCGCCACAGCGCGCGCCGGCGCCAGCACACCACCGCCCAGGCCAGCACAGGCAACGCCACGAAGGAGGCGAGCGCTTCCAGCACACCCACGCCTCCCTGCCCCACCCGCCCCAGCCAGGGCGCGTCCGCGGCGCCGTCCTGCATCTTGCGCAAGGTGCCGCCGAAGTCCAGCGCGGGATGCCCGGCCATCCAGGCGGCGTGCGGCAAGACCAGCAGGCCGGCCAGGAACACGCCATAGTTGTACTTGGTCTGCAGCCCGAGCCCGCACAGCACCCCAAAGCCGATATGGCGCGCCAGCGTCGGCCGCCGCAGCAGGGCGAAATAGAGCCACAGGGTGGCGCAGGCGAGGGCGGTCATCAGGACCGAATGGGTCTGGATGCGCAGCGCTTCCCAACCGAGCTGGGGAAACAGCGCCAGCGAGGCGGTCACGGCCAGGGCGCCGCGGCGGCTGGGTGCCGTAGCCGAGCCGCAGCTGCTGGGTGAGATAGACGATCTCCGCTTCGTCGCGCTCGAGCGTGCCGTGTTCGGCAAGACGGATCGCGAGGCAGGCGCAGCACCAGGCCAGCAGCGCCAGCAGCGGGCGCCAGTCCCTCGCCGATGGCGGACCGGGCGGCGCGGCGGGGCGCCGGCCGGGCGCTCCACATTGGCCAGGGAATCGTCATGCATGGCATCCTCGTGTCTGGGGTGTGTCCACACTGCGGCATCCGCAGCGCATGGGTTTGAACTTGGACAAACGTGCCGGCATGCCGGTTGCAGCTTCCACGCTGCTACACTTGGGAATTATTCCTGCAATGACAAACCAATGGCGGCCATCTTCAGCTTCAAATGCGCGTCCTGCGACGAGATCCACGAAGGCTCGCCCAGCTTTTCCTTCCGCGCGCCGGATCCCTGGCTGGCCCAGCCGGAAGCCGTGCAGGAAGCCGGCCACCTGGGCAGCGATGTCTGCCGCTATGAAGACGAGGACGGCCGCCAGTTCTTCATCCGCGTCGTGCTCGAAGTGCCGATCCATGGCGTCGCCGATCCCTTCCTGTGGGGCGTATGGGTTTCGCTCAGCGAAACGAGTTACGAGCGCTACGTCGATACCTACGACGCCCCGGAGACCGGCGACCGCTATTTCGGCTGGTTCTGCAATGCCCTGCCCTGGTATCCGGACACGCTCGGCATGAAGACTTCGGTCCGTCCCCGCGCGAACAAGCAGCGTCCCTATATCGTGCTGGAAGCGTCCGACCATCCGCTGGCGGTCGATTTCCACCAGGGCATCAGCGTGCAGCGCGCCCAGGAAATCGCCGAGGCCGTCATGCACGGTGAGGCATGAAGCTCCTGGCCCTGTGCGGCAGCCAGCGCACGGCATCGATGAGCGGCGGCCTGCTGCGCGCCTGCCGGCGCCTTGCGCCGGACGGCATCGAGGTCTTGCTGTTCGAAGAGCACAAGCAGTTCCCTCTCTTCAATCCCGAACTGGCCGAACTGCCGCCAGGCGTGCACGCCCTCCACGCGGCCGTCGACGCGGCTGACGCCATCCTCATCGCCAGTCCCGAGTATGCGCACGGCGTCACCGGCACCATCAAGAACACCCTGGACTGGCTGGTCGGCCACCCGGGCTTTGCCGGCAAGCCGGTGGCGGTGCTGAATCCGTCCTGGCAGTCCCACCATGCGGACGAGAGCATCAAAGAGACACTGCGAATGATGTCGGCCGAGCTGATCGACGATGCCTGCGTGCGCATTCCCGTGATCGGTGCCGGCGTCGCGCCCGATGCGATCGCGGCCTCCGAGCGCTTCGCCCCGGCCATCGAAGCGGTCCTGCGGGCCGTCGCGCAACACCTCGCCAGGCCCCGATAACAGTGTGTAAACAGCAGCTTACGGCGCAATACTTGCGTAATTTTACGATTGTTAAATTTACGCGATGATTTGAGAAACAATTTATTTTCGCAAGTTGTTGATTACGCGGCTGTTTTCAAGCTATACTCTCGTTTTTCCGATTGTGGAAGTTTACTCAAGGAGTGCGCTATGGCACGTGTTTGCCAAGTTACTGGCAAGGGCCCGATGGTTGGCAACAACGTCTCCCACGCCAACAACAAAACCAAGCGTCGTTTTCTGCCGAACCTGCAGAACCGCCGCATCTTCGTAGAATCCGAAAACCGCTGGGTCTCCCTGCGTATTTCCAACGCCGGCCTGCGCGTCATCGACAAGCTCGGCATTGACGCTGTGCTGGCCGATATGCGCGCCCGCGGCGAGAAAATCTAAATAGGGAGTCATCATGGCAAAAACTGGCCGCGACAAGATCAAACTGGAATCGACCGCAGGTACCGGTCACTTCTACACCACGACCAAGAACAAGCGCACGATGCCGGCGAAGATGGAAATCACCAAATTCGACCCGAAAGCACGTAAGCACGTGATCTACAAAGAAACCAAGATCAAGTAATCTGGTTTTCTTCTGGTCCAAAAAAGCCGCCCACTTCGCAGTGCGCGGCTTTTTTGCTGTTGACTCGGATCAGCCCGTCATCGAATTGCCCCGCTTCCCACCCCCAGGCTCGCTATAGTCGAGCCCGTCTGCCGACCGCTCCGGCCGGCGTTTCCGGGGAGAGAACGATGCGGCATTCACCTTCGAATTGGCTTCGGCTGCTGACCCTGTTGACCCCTGGCCTGCTGGCCGCCTGCACCACCCCTTACCGCCCACCCGCCGTCGTCCGCGACAGCGCGCCCTTCCCCGGCATCGTCAACCTGGTCCAGACCGGCAGCAAGCGTCCGCTCGACGTCATCCTGGTGCACGGCATGTGCACCCACGACGCAAGCTGGGCGAATCACGGCATCGACCGCATCACCGGCGTCGTGTCGGCGAATGTCCCCGAGCAGGCGGCGGCCGCGCCCAACGGCATCCAGCTGGTCGAGCGCACCCAGCAGATCGGCGGCACGCCGGTGCGCTTCCACGCCCTGATCTGGTCGCCGCTGACGGCACCGCTCAAGCGCCAGCTCGACTACGACAATACCGGCAGCCCGAACGATTGTTCRCAGGCCGGCAGCGGCGAGTGCAAGCCGAAGCGCGCCTGGCTGAACGGTTACGTCAAGGACAGGCTGCTGAACGACTGCCTGTCCGATGCCGTGATCTACGAAGGCGCCAGCCGCAACGCGATCCGCGACGCCATGGTCGAATCGGTGTCGCGCATCATCGAAAGCAACCCGAACGGCGACCATACCCTGGCCGTGGTCGCGGAAAGCCTGGGCAGCAAGATCCTCTTCGATGCCCTGAGCAGCATGCTCGAATCGCGCCAGCCGCGGACCCAGGCGCTGGGCCAGCAGGCCGCGCGTCGCCTGGGCCTGCTGTACATGGCGGGCAACCAGCTGCCCATCCTCGGCCTGGCCGAGCAGGACCTCGAACGCCGCCCCGACAACCGCTCGGCCACGGCGCCCGACTCGCTGCAGCGCTTCCTCGAACTGCGCCGCCGCCAGGGCGCCGCCCCGCTCGCGGAATCGATCGCTCGCCTGGCCGTGGTCGCCTTCACCGATCCGAACGACCTGCTGTCCTACCGCCTGCTGCCGGCCCGCTATGCGGCGCCCGACGTGGCGGTGGCGGACGTGCTGGTGTCGAATGCCCGCACCTGGCTGGGCCTGATCGAGGACCCGGTGGCGGCGCACCTTGACTATCTGGAGAATCCGGAGGTGGGGGAATTGATTGCCTGCGGCTATCCGCGCGCGCCGTCCTGCCGCTGATGCCGTCCCTGGCGTGACCGGTTGCCGTGCGCCCGGGACTGGAGAATGCGCGTAGATTGAGAGGCTGGCAGCAGCGCGAGGGCATCATGAACAAGACCGACCCGGGAGCCACATTTCGTGGCTTGCCCCTGACTCCGGAACAGGACAGCGAAATCAAGCACTACATCCACGACCGGACGCGCCACGGCGTCCCGTGGGACACACAGGAACTGCAGGCCATGCTGCACGATATGCTCGATCCACCGGAACTCGCCGATGAGGACAGCCAGACGCTGCATGACTGCATGGGCGCGGAACACGCTACCGCGATGGACGAGGCCGGCCTGGACGATGCAGTCCGCTCCGGCCAGGAACATCAGGGACGCTGACGGTCCTAGTGCAGGCGGCGGCGCTTCTGGGCGTACATCTGCTGGTCGGCGAGCACGACGTAATTCAGCAGATCCCGTTCGCTGGCAGGGTCGCAGCCGACGATACCGGCGCTAAACGCGACCCGATAGGGGCGCTCCTGCATCAGGTTAAATGCATGCAGGTTGGCATGCAGACGCGACAGGATGATTTCCGGCTGGCCGTCGTCGAGCGTGTAGGCGACGAACTCGTCGCCACCCAGGCGTGCCACGACGTCGGCGTCGCGGAACGATTCCTGGAACACGGCTGCCGCATCACGGATCAGATTGTCCCCCACCTCATGGCCGAGCTCGTCGTTGACCTGCTTGAGTCCATCCACATCGGCAAAGATGACCGCGCTGCGCGCATGCTTGCGCTGGGCCACCTTGAACATCTGCTCCGCATGGACGAAGAAGCCTCGACGGTTGTGCAGGCCGGTCAGCACGTCGGTCAGCGACAGCCTGCGCATCTCGCCTTCGGCCGCGTCGCGACGCGCCAGCTCCGCAGCGTGAGCCTCGGCGGTATCGGCCATCTGTTCGTACTGCGTGTAAACCAGGCGCTCCAGCGAGCTGTGCGATTGCAGCCTGCTCAGCGCCGCCACGGCCAGCTCCAGGATGGGCGACAGCACCCGCCGGCGCGCCTGCCAGACCGGGAGTCCTGCGTCCTCGTTCCAGCCGACCACCAGCGCAGCCACCGCCGCCGGCGCCGGCACGCCCAGCGCCAGCACCCGCTGGCCGAGCCGCCGCGCCGCCGGCCGGATCGCGGCAGCCCGGCCGGAGCCGGCGCCGCGGGGCTCCGCCAGCATTGCGGCAGCCGCCTCGTACCAGGGGTGGTCATGTAATGCGGTGCGTGGCTTTCCGAAACGGTCGAAAGCAATGATGCTCTCGTCGTCGGCGGATACCAGCAGCAAGGCCGAGCTGGCATGGGACAGCTCGGCGATGTTCTGCCCTATCAACTCAAGTACGCTCACGGCTTCATCGGTTTGCAACAGCTCGCGCGCCATGGTCAACAGCGCATACAATTTTCCTGGCTCGAGCTGGGATTCGGTGTCGTGTTTCATGAATGGCCTGACTGTCACGTTCATACGCGGCGTACCGGGGGCACGGGATTCATGGGTCGCCCGCGGGCGACGGTGTAATCGCTTCCGACACGGATTGTCCGGCGCTCTCACGGCGGCGCGCTTCCGGTTCGGCAATCACGCGGGCAATAACCGCGTCGGGCACGCCCATGTGGCGCATATAGCGCTGGGCTAGCGCGGCGTTGCGTACACCCAGGATGTTCAAGCCGCGTGCGACAGCGTTCGCGGTGGCTTCGTCGGTACGTCGTTGGCGCTCATTCATGAATACGCGTCTTTCCCGACAATCAAGCGGAACGAAAGTTGCATGGAGGGACAGCCTGCCCGCCTGGCCTTTTGGCTTCCGGCCAATATACGCGCCTGGCCTGCGATCCACCAGCACTTTTGCCCGCGTTTCAAATAACGCCGGCCAGGAATGAAAAACGCCCCTGGGCAGGGGCGTTCGATGGAAAGCGGTTGCAGGCTTACGCGTAACTGCGCAAGCGCAGCGAAAACTCCTGCAGCGCCTTGATGCCCGAAGCCTCCGCACGCGTGCACCAGTCCTGCAGCTGATGCAGCAGCTGGTCGCGGGTCGAGTGCGAGCGTTCCCAGATCGCGCCCAGTTCCACGCGCATCTGGTGCATGGTTTCCAGCACCTTGCTGTGTTCGAACAGTTCGCTCAGCTGGGCCTGCTGCGGCGCCTGCAGCTTGGCCGGCTCGCGCTGCATCAGCTTGCGCGAGGTCTTCAGGAAACGCGATTCCAGCTCGGCCTTGTGCTTCAGGTGCTCGACTTCCTCGCGGAAGGCAGCCTTGACCGACTTGGCGTACTTGGCCATCACGTCGTAGCGGTTGGTGATGACGGACTGCAGCGTGTCGAGGTCGGCTTCCAGCTTGTTCTTGGCCAGCTTCGGCTTCGGAATGGTCTTCTTGACCTTGGCCAGGCCGACCATTTCCATCATGCGGATGTAGGCGTAGCCGATGTCGAACTCGTACCACTTGCTCGACAGCTTGGCCGAGGTCGCGAAGGTGTGGTGGTTGTTGTGCAGTTCCTCGCCGCCGATCAGGATACCCCAGGGCAGCAGGTTGGTGGCGGCATCGTTGCAGTCGTAGTTGCGGTAGCCGGTGTAGTGGCCCAGGCCGTTGATGATGCCGGCCGCGGTGATCGGTATCCACAGCATCTGCACGGCCCAGATCGTGATGCCGGCCACGCCGAACATCATCACGTTAAACGGCAGCAGGATCGACACGCCCAGCCAGCTGTACTTGGTGTACAGATTGTTCTCGATCCAGTCGTTCGGGCAGCCGTGGCCGTATTTTTCCAGGGTTTCCTTGTTCTTGGTCTCCGCGCGATACAGTTCGGCGCCTTCCAGCAGCACTTTCTTGATGCCGCGGGTGACCGGGCTGTGCGGATCTTCGACGGTCTCGCACTTGGCGTGGTGCTTGCGGTGCACGGCGGCCCATTCCTTGGTCACCTGGCCAGTGGTCAGCCACAGCCAGAAGCGGAAGAAATGGCTCACGATCGGGTGCAGGTCGAGCGCCCGGTGAGCCTGGTGACGATGCAGGTAGATGGTGACGCCGGCGATCGTAATGTGGGTCACGATCAGCGTGTACACAACCATCTGCCAACCCGACAGGTCGGACAAGCCACCGTCCAGGAAGGACAGGACAGCTTCGAAGATGTTGCTCAGAAAATTCATTAACACTCCACAATGGATGGCTTGGTTCGCCGAGATGTCATA
The DNA here is from genome assembly GCF_056397205.1 of Massilia sp. 05N420. Taxonomy (NCBI): domain Bacteria; kingdom Pseudomonadati; phylum Pseudomonadota; class Betaproteobacteria; order Burkholderiales; family Oxalobacteraceae; genus Massilia; species Massilia sp. 05N420. The sequence continues at coordinate 42,352 of NZ_JBFTMX010000018.1, read as the reverse complement.
CGAACCGCATGACGCAAATACGCATTTTACGCGTATCCAGTGACCTGCGGCACGTTCTGCAGCAAGGAGTTCAGGCTTAATTGTGGATCCGCGCCACAACCGATGCTATATGCGCATCAAGGAGGCGAGTATCAAGTGACGGGATGCCAAGTTTGATCTGCCCGGATTGCACCAGGTCGTAAATCTTCTTGTTGATGGCGGCCACCACGCCGCCCTGCCCGTTCTCCGGGTCGCCGATCCAGAAGCCCAGGTCGAGCTCGTAGCCTTCCGGCGCGAAACGGCTCAGCGATACACCCGGCGCCGGCGTTGCCAGCACCCGCGGGATGCCGACGGCCTGGGCCGCCAGCAGCGGCATCACCTCGTCGAGGTCGGAGCCGTAGGCCACCATGAGCTTGGTCGAGGCCCGCACCGCGCGCATGCTGAGCGTCTGGTTCAGCACCGGCCCCGAGATCAGCATCTCGTTCGGCAGCACGGTTTCCACGCCGTCCAGGCCCTGCAGCACCGTGTAGCGGGTATTGATCTGGGTAACCTTGCCGGTGTATTTGTCGACCGAGATCATGTCGCCGATCGAGAGGCTGCGCTCGAGCAGGATGATGAAACCCGAAACATAGTTGCTGGCGATGCGCTGCAGGCCCAGACCCAGGCCGACGCCGAGGGCGCCGCCGAACACCGACAGCACGGTGAGGTCGAGGCCGGCCTGGCTCAGGCTCAGCAGCACGGCGCCGACGATCAGCACGGCGCGGCTGACCCGCGCCAGCGCCACGCGCAGCGAGCTGTGCAGGGCCTGCACGCCCATCAGGCGTTCTTCCAGCGCCGCGCCGGCCCACAGTGCCAGCATCAGCAGCACCGCGATCGAGATCACGGCTTCCAGCACGTCGCCCAGCAGCACCTTGTTGCTGGTCTTGGGGCCGTACTGCAAGGTGGTGCTGTACAGGTAATGGATGATGTCCGGCCACTTGCCGGTGATGTACAGCGCCACCGCCGCCCACACGATCAGGGCGAAGACTTTTTCGAAGGTGACGAAGGCCTCGCCCAGCTGGCCATGGCGCGCGAACACGCGCCGCAGCAGGAAGAAGGCGGCGCGGATCACCACCAGCGACCAGAACACCGGAATCGCCACCTTCACGATATTCGTGTGGAAGCGGTTCATGTCCAGCAGCCAGGCGGACAGGTAGAGCAGCCCCACCACCAGCAGCGGCGCGGCCACCCGTGCCAGGCTGGCGACGCCTTCGTGGCGCGTGATCCCGCGCGCGGTGCGGCGCCGGCGCCACCAGGCCTGCAGCAGCCCCGTGCACAGCCAGCCGATCAGGATGCTGGCCGCGACCGACCCGACCTGCCACGGCATGCCGGGCCGGCTGAGGTCATCGAGCAGATTGTCGATCAGGCTGGAGAGCTGCAACGGCGCCAAGGTGCTTACTCGTCGGCTTCGGCAGCGGCCTCGTCCGCCTTGGCAGGCTTGGCGCCGGCCTTGCGCTCGAACACGGCGGCGAAGAAGCCGTCGGTGCCGTGCTTGTGCGGCAGCATTTTCAGCGTGTCGCCCATCTCCAGCGGAATGCGCTGCTCAAGCAGTACCTTGTTCATCGGCACCAGCTCGAAGTCCGGATGGCTGGCCAGGAATTGCGCGACGATGCCGTCGTTTTCCTCATCCAGCAGGCTGCAGGTCGCATAGACCAGGCGGCCGCCGAACTTCACCAGGCGCGAGGCGCCGTCCAGGATCGAGATCTGCTTCGCGGTCAGCTCGGCGATGTCTTCCGGCTGCTGGCGCCATTTCACGTCCGGATTGCGGCGCAGCGTGCCCATGCCCGAGCACGGCGCGTCGACCAGCACGCGGTCGATCTTGCCGGCCAGGCGCTTGACCTTGGCGTCGCGCTCGTGCGCGATCACCACCGGGTGCACGTTCGACAGGCCGCTGCGCGCCAGGCGCGGCTTCAGCTTGCTCAAACGCTTCTCGGAGACGTCGAAGGCATACAGGCGGCCGGAGCTGCGCATGATGGCGCCGATGGCCAGGGTCTTGCCGCCGGCACCGGCGCAGAAGTCGACCACCATCTCGCCGCGGCGCGCGCCCAGCAGCTGGGCCAGCACCTGGCTGCCCTCGTCCTGGACTTCGATCGCGCCTTCCTTGAACAGCGGCAGGTTCTGCAGCGCCGGCTTCTTGCGGATGCGCAGGCCAGTCGGCGCATACGGCGTGGGCTCGGCGATGATCGGGGCGGTCGCCAGTTCGGCGATGACTTTCTCGCGGTCGGCCTTCAGGGTGTTGACGCGCAGGTCGAGCGGCGCCGGCGTGTTCAGCACGGCGGCCAGTTGCAGGGTCTCTTCCTCGCCGTACTGGGCCACGAACTTGTCGTACAGCCAGTCCGGCAGGTTGGCGAGCTTCTTCGGCGGCAGCAGCGAACGGTCGATTTCCTTGATGCGTTCCAGGAAGGCGTTTTCATCTTCGCTCAGGCCGCCCAGCGACTCGGCGCCGACAGCGTCGGCCATGCCGAGCAGGACCAGGCGACGCATGGTGGCGCTGGCGCCGGTGCCGAAGCCGCCGAATTCGGTGAAGAAGTTCTTGTTGCGCAGGACGGAATAGACGCATTCGGCGATGGCGCCGCGCTCGCGGCCGCCCAGGCGGGGATGGTCCTTGAAGTAGCGCGACAGGGTGACGTCGGCCGGCGACGTGAAGCGCAGGATCTCGCGCAATACTTCTTCAGCATTGCCGAGGATCGCGGGTGGCAATCTCATGTAATTCCTTGAATTTTAAATACTGGTGGTCTCGGCGATGCGGACTTCGCCGTCGGCGATGCTGAGCCTGTCTTCGACGAACAGGCGCACCGCTTGCGGATAAATGATGTGTTCCTCGGCCAGCAGGCGCTGCGCCAGGCTGTCCTCCGTGTCGCCCGGCAGCACGGGGATGCGCGCCTGCAGCACGCTCGGGCCGTGGTCCAGCTCGGCGGTGACGAAATGCACGGTGGCGCCATGCTCCGCCACGCCCGCTGTCAAGGCCTGCCGGTGCGTGTGCAGTCCGGGGAACAGCGGCAGCAGCGAAGGATGGATATTCAACATGCGGCCGGCGTAGTGCTCGACGAAGCCGCCGGTCAGGATACGCATGAAGCCGGCCAGCACCACCAGGTCTGCCTGGTAGCCGTCGATGGTCTGCTGCAGGGCCGCGTCGAAGGCTTCGCGCGAAGCGTAGGCCTTGTGGTCGACCACCGCGGTCGGAATGCCGTGCGCCTGCGCGAACGCGAGACCTTGGGCGTCAGGCTTATTGCTGATCACGGCGGCGATGCGGGCCGGCCACTGCTGCGCTTCGCGCGCCCGCACGATGGCTTCCATATTGCTGCCGCGGCCAGAAATAAGGATCACGATATTTTTCATAAGCGCGCATTGTAACCCGGCGACGCTCCCGCGTCGTCCCCGACATTGCCGGAAACGTTGTCCCCGCGCAGGCGGGGACCCAAGATTGCAGGCGTTTCGTTAGCTCAAGCAGAACTTGGATCCCCGCCTTCGCGGGGACGACGATTATATGCCGCAGGCCGTACGTTTATATGCCGCCAGCCGTTCACACGCCGCGGCAATTATTCAAACGGCCGCGCCCCAACCCAACCCACCGATTGCAGCGACTGCGGCTCTTCAAACGAATAAAACACGCGGAACGGGACTTTTTTCTCGGCCCAGAATTCGGCGGCGTCGCGAAAAACGTCGAGCAGGGTTTCGCGGGCTTCCTTGTCGAATTTTTGCGTATTCGGCAATTGGTCGAGGACGGCGATGAAACCGGGCTGCGGCCCGGCTTCGGCGATCACGTTGGTGATGCAATTACGCAACGCCTCGAAATTCTTGCTGCACTGGCGGGGGAAGGTGAACTGCTCGCCGATGCGGGCGCAGACTTGCTGCTTGGTGAGGGCGTTGGCGCAATGCGCATAGAGGAAGTGATGGCCAAGGCGGCCTGCTTCCTTCTGCAGTTCCGTGGCACGATAGGCACGGATCGACTGCACAAGATTAGGCGGCACTCTCATCAACAAACTCATTTTCCCCTCAATCCTCAAGTTCCCCTCTAGTTTCCCACCGTTAAAACCCTTAGTCCCGTAAGGGTAACGTTTTGTGGTATCCAGATCAACCCGAATATGGACGCGCAAGCCATATTTGTAAGAATTGTCGGGCTCTTTCAGCCTGAATTAAGGCTTTTTACACAGATTTCCACTCTGTGACGTATCTGCATGGCTGTTACATTTTGTTGCCACGAGGATCGCCCTATCCAGTCGACTAGCGGTAACATTCACTCATGGCAGTAAGTTTCCAACTAATTTAGAACACCAAGCACACAAGCACACCAAAACGAGGTATGAACATGAACTTCAAAGCCAAACTGATTCTTTCCGCCGTGGGCGTCTGCGCCCTGCCGCTGGCCCAGGCTGGCGACTTCGAAGATTTCGGCCAAGTCGTGCGTGTGCAGCCGCGCGTCGAGCAGATCCGCACCCCGCGCCGCGAATGCCGCACCGACTATGTGCAAGCCCCGGTCCAGCAGCAGCGCGGCCAGGGCGGCACGGTGGTCGGCGGCATCGCCGGCGCCCTGCTGGGCAGCCAGGTCGGCGGCGGCAACGGCAAGGTCGCCGCGGCAGCAGCCGGTGCGATCGCCGGTGCGATGGTCGGCGACCACGTCGAAAACGACGGCCGCGGCGGCTACGCCGGCACCCAGGAACAGGCCGTGCAGCGCTGCCGTACCGTGGAATCCGTCGAACAGCGCACCAACGGCTACGACGTGACCTACAACTACCGCGGCCAGACCTTCAACACCGTCATGAACCGCGATCCGGGCAACCGCGTCCGCCTGCGCGTGTCGGTCGAGCCGGACCAGTACCAGTAAGCCTCGGCAACAAGTTCTACCGGCGCGGCGGCCCCCCTCCTCTTCCGCGTCGTCAGTGCCTCCGCAGCATCAGCCTGCTGCCCTTCCCCGGTGCGTTGCTTGCACTGGGGAAGCCTCCCCCCGATAATAGGATGTTCCCTTCAGGTCGTCCTATGCTCATCAAACGCAAATCCATCGAACTGGCCGAATCCTCGCGCCGCCCCGCTTCCGCGCCCGCCGCCGCATCGAAAACCAAACCTGCCGCGCGCAAGCCGAAATTCGCTCCCGTCACCCTGTCCGAACAGGACGGCGTGCGCTACCTGCACTTCGGCACCGAATGGGTCCAGGGCGCGATGCGCATCCGCAAACCGGACTGGCCGGAACTCGAATACGCGCAGCAGATGATGGCCTGGATGCTGTTCATCGAACAGCCGCGCGCCATCGCCCAGCTGGGCCTGGGCGCCGCTACATTGACCAAGTTCTGCTACCGCCAGTTCCCGCAAGCCCTGGTCACCGCGGTCGAGCTGAATCCGTCGGTGATCGCGATCTGCTCGTCGATGTTCAAGCTGCCCTCCGACGACGAGCACCTGCAGGTGCTGGAAATGGATGCGATGGACTTCGTGCTGGACGACGCCAACCACGACGCCTTCGACATCCTGCAGTGCGACCTCTACGACGCCACCGCACGCGGCCCGGTGCTGGACACGCCCGAGTTCTACCAGGCCTGCAACGCCTGCCTGGCCGAGGGTGGCATCATGACCGTCAACCTGTTCGGCGATCATCCGAGTTTTAAAAAGAACATCAAGGCCATGCGCTTCGCCTTCGACACCGTGATCTGCCTGCCCGAAGTCCACGAAGGCAACGTGGTCGCGCTGTGCTTCAAGAACAAGCCAGACCTCGACTCCGAACGCCTGGCGGCCCGCGCCGCGCAGATCGTGGCCGCCACCAAGCTGCCGGCCAAGTCCTGGGTCAAGGGTCTGCAGGCAGCCCTCGCCGCCGACAAACGCTGACGCCATGAACGCCCCGACCGCCGCATCGAAGTCCACCAGGCCCAGGGCGCTCGACCTGCAGACCCTCTTTTCGTGGCTGCTGGCCGATGGCATCGTCGAGAAATCGACGGTCAAGCCGCACTTTGCGCAGGCCCAGGGGATCCTCAAGAATGCGGTGGGCTCGATGCATCCGCTCACGGCGGTCGCCCAGTGCAAGATCGTCTCCGCCAGGCCGCCGCACCGGCTGCTGACCCTGGACGTACTGAGCGAATGGTGTGCGGACAAGGTCGGCCTGCCCTTTCTCCGCATCGATCCGCTGAAGATCGATTTTACGAAGGTGGCGGACGTGATGTCGGCCAGCTATGCGGCGCGCTTCAACATCCTGCCGATCGAACTCAAGGGCGACGCCCTGGTGGTGGCGACCGCCGATCCCTTCCACACCGAGTGGCAGGACGAGATCGCCCGCATCTCGCGCCGGCGCATCGAACTGGTGCTGGCGAATCCGCTCGACATCGCCCAGTACATTTCCCAGTTCTTCAGCCTGGCCAAGTCGATCCGCGACGCCAACAAGTCGAGCGGCCAGGACCTCGCGCTGCGCAACAACTTCGAGCAACTGGTCGAACTGGGCAAGACGCACAAGCAGGTCGACGCCAACGACCAGCACATCGTCAACATCGTCGACTGGCTGTGGAGCTACGCCTTCGACCAGCGGGCCTCCGACATCCACCTCGAGCCGAAGCGCGAATCCGGCGTGATCCGCTTCCGCATCGACGGCGTGCTGCACCAGGTGTATCAGGTGCCGGCCGTGGTGATGATCGCGATGACCGCCCGCATCAAGCTGCTGGGCCGGATGGACGTCATTGAAAAACGCCGCCCGCAGGACGGCCGCATCAAGACCAGGACCAATTCAGGTTCAAACCCCGGGCAGGAAGTCGAGCTCCGTCTATCCACGATGCCGACCGCCTTCGGCGAAAAGCTCGTCATGCGCATCTTCGACCCGGAAGTGGTCGTGAAAACCCTGCCGGAACTGGGCTTCCCGCCCGACGACGCGCGGCGCTGGGACGCGCTCACCAAGCGCCCGCACGGCATCATCCTGGTGACGGGACCGACCGGCTCGGGCAAGACCACGACCCTGTACACGACCCTGAAAGCGCTGGCCACCAGCGAAGTGAACGTCTGCACGGTCGAAGACCCGATCGAGATGGTGGAAGCGGCTTTCAACCAGATGCAGGTCCAGCCCGGCATCGACCTGTCCTTCGCCGACGGCGTGCGCGCACTGATGCGCCAGGACCCGGACATCATCATGATCGGCGAGATCCGCGACCTGGAGACGGCCGAGATGGCGATCCAGGCGGCCCTGACCGGCCACCTGGTGCTGTCGACCCTGCATACCAACGACGCGCCCTCGAGCGTGATGCGCTTGCTGGAACTGGGCGTGCCCTGGTACCTGCTGGGCTCGACGCTGAGCGGCATCATGGCCCAGCGCCTGGTGCGCACCCTGTGCGCGCACTGCAAGAGCCCGGACGGCGAACTGAGCGACGACGTCTGGAACAGCATGGTCGGGACCCTGGAAATCCCGAAGCCGGCCACGGTCTACCGCCCGGTCGGCTGTCCCGAGTGCCGCCAGACGGGCTTTCGCGGCCGCACCGGCATCTACGAACTGGCGACGGTGACGGAAAACTTCACCCACCTGATCCAGGAAGTGACGGATCTGGCGGCGCTGCGCCAGCAGAGCGTCGCGGATGGCATGAAACCGCTGCGCATTGCCGGCGCTTACAAGGTGGTGGAAGGGGTGACGACGGCAGAAGAGGTGTTAAAGGTCACGTCCGCACTGTCGTAGAACCGCAGATCTCGCCAGCGCTTCAAAAGCCGAGTTTCAGCTTGGCGTTCACGCCGCTGGCATTGGTGTCATTGCCCCATTTCTGGGACGTGTTGCCGAAGTTCTGGCTTTCCACGGTCACCGAGGCTTTGTCGTTCAGCTTGTACTGCGCGCCGAGCCTGGCGTAGGGGCCGATGTCGGTGTTCGGCTCGTTCTTGCCGAGGGCATCGGCCCCGCGGCGCTCGCTGTAGGCAATGCCCAGGTTACCGTAGGCCGACAATTTATCGGTGATCGGCGCCGTCGCCTTCACCGAGAAATAGCTGTGGAAACCCTTGGTGCCGAGGGCGCCGGTGGTATCCAGCGGATCGCGCGGGTCGATCGCGTGGAAGCCGCGGTCCTTGCGTTCGCGGTAACCCATCTCGAGCGCGAGATAGCGGTTCAGGTTGATGCCGGCGGCCAGGCGTGGGTCGCTGCGCCAGCCGTCGAACAGCCCGGTAAAGGGATGCTCACCCTCGTTGACCACATAGGCGGGCTCGAAGGGCGCAGGGATCCTGGCGAATGCCTTGGCTTCCGGCGAAGGCCTGGACTGCAGCCGGGCCTGGGATGCCGGATCCGCCAGTTGCGCCTGGGCGCTGCCGCCGGCCAGGGCCGCCGCGGCCAATGCGAAACCGAACGCTTTCATGTCTTCTTCCCCCCTTTTGCCTGGATCGGGAAAAGGATAACAGTTCGCTATTGCCAAAGCTGTCACGAATTGTTAGCGTCATACATACGTCGATGCGGCGGATAGTATGCCGCCGCGCGCGGGAAGTGGTCAATTGCTGGACATCCGGATGGAGACAGACATGGCTAAGTATCTCGTGGAAGCGAACTATCTCAGCAAAGGCATCAATGGCCTGATGAAGGAAGGCGGCACGCGGCGGCGCGAGGCCGTCGACGAATTGTTCGCCTCGCTCGGCGGCACAGTGGAAGCCTTCTATTACGTGTTCGGCGACAGGGATGTCATCATCATCGGCGAACTGCCCGACAACACGAGCGCCGCGGCCCTGTCGCTCAGGGTGAACGCCGCCGGCGTCACCAGCTGCAAGACGACGGTATTGCTGACGGCCCAGGAAATCGACCGGGCCGTGACCAGGACCGGCACCTACCGTCCACCCGGCCAGGACCTGCCCTATGAAGTCGCCAACTGGGAAGGCGAAGGCGGGCATCTGGCGGGCGGTTCGTGATACGGAAATCGGCCTGGCATGGCTGTGCAAACGAAAACGCCAACCCGAAGGCTGGCGTCTTGTTTTACTGCGAATTCGTGGTAGGCCGTGCTGGGCTCGAACCAGCGACCAACGGATTAAAAGTGCTCGTAGCATCAGCGGTTGCGAGATAAGTTGCGCGCCATTCTATCGGATTACATAATGTATGTCCTTGCTCGCCCAAGCGTATGTCGAATGCTATCGTTCTGATCGGGTTCGAGGCTGATTTAACTTGGATAGATTTCAGCAAGACTTTATTGTATTCGGCCCCGACCAGAGAGCGACCAGAACGCGCCGTGTCGATAGCTCGATGCGTTGAGATCGGAACCGAACTTGGCGGTGCGTGCACGCTGCGCATAACGCGGGATCTGCCCCGACTCCACTACGAATGGCGCGCTGCACGCTCACTACAAGGCGTTGAAAACGGCTTGTAACCGAGCGGTAACGGCAAAAACCAAGAAAATCCGACTACGCGCTAAATGTGCGCCGAGTGCGGCCTCGACCGATATCTATCTCGCCTTTTCGACCATTTATCGCGTAGTGGACCGCGCACTGAATCCGATAATTTGAGAAGAAACGTTTCAAAGCGTCGTGAAGTTCAAGGGCCCAAGAAAGGCGATCTTCTTCTTTCGAAAAGAAGCTTCGAATTTTCTCTGGATTGTCGCGAAGGTGAAATACGTTGTTTCTGACCTCTCTAAGAGGGTGAAAATGTGCTTTGATCAATTTCCCTAAAGCATCTGATTCCGGTAATAACTCCTTAAACTTTTGAGGCCGCTCGTTCGCAAGCAATTGACGCATATTAATATTTTTTGTGAAGCCCTCACACGTGGCCCAGAGAAATCCGAGCCAAGTAAAGAAATAAATCCTATTTTGCACTTCGTCATTGCGACTCAGCTTTCCTTTCTTCTTTAACTTTGCATCAAGCTTTTCAAAATTTTCACGCATCAGGTCCGCCGCTTCGAAATAGTGCGCATACAGGGTCATAACCATATCGTGATTTTGACTTGGAAGCGTGTCGCCAGGTTGAGTGGAATCGATATCTACGGCAAGCATTCGAGGAGTAGTTGCCAAATAGCATAGACCGCCTCTGGACTGTTCTAGCTCGCCGCAGGCTAATGCAGCGTTGAAGGATTGTTCTATTTGCTCCGCGCTGTCAAAGCCAAAAAATTGAAGGTCGTCTCTACAAAAATTGGTCAACCGCCAAAGATCGAATCCGTCGATCTCGCCGTTATCGCCAAAGTCGAAGTCTACCGCACCTGTTTCAAATCGCACCTTGCAGCCGGCGCCGTGCTTGAAGTATTCGGCGCCGCCGCCAAGGATTCCAGTCCCTGGGATCTCAGCTCGTAACCATGCGAACGAACTGTACGGCACAGGTATGCCAGATCTATACATCAATACTACCGCGTCTCGTACTCGTGATTGAAATTCAGTGATTAACCGTTCAAGGTTTCTATCCATGCGCACCCCATTTGTTGTATATTTGCAGATTAAAGTGGAATCATCAAAGCACAAGTGCCTTTATATCCATGTCGCTAACCTGATCAGTTCACCTACTTGAATCGCCACCATCTGTCGTGCCTAACAAGGACGGATGATTGTATGGCTTAAGTCACCACGACACGTGTACGCACGCATAACCGAATTTTTGATCGATCATTCTTCAGCTAACGAGTTGAGAAATTTCAGCTTATGAATAAGCTCTTCTTTAAGTTGTGTAAGTGTTCGCGAAGATTGAAGCTGATTATTGCAGCGTGCGCACAGCAGAATAAAGTTTTCTATAGTTTTTTTCGGAGTATGCGCGACTGGAACTTTATGTGACCACTGTAACATCAGATGCGGTTTCGAAACACGAGGTTCGTTCCAACAGTACTTCGAAATTCCACCGGCCAAAAGGCAAGTGCCCTTTTGGTCCTTCAACACTCGTTCGGTATATTCAAGACACTTTTGAAGCGATAATTTTAACTCGTCGTCCGCGCGAGCACGACTTTGTAGGTTCTTCGCTAAGCGTTTTAGGTCAGTGCTCGGGATTTCCTCCCACGTAAACTCATTTTTAATGCTAACGACATTTTTTCCGCGTTGCATAGCTGGGATTCCTGAAGAAAAATACACCTTAACGTTAATATACAGCTCTTAAGCGAAGATTTAAATCTTCAAGTTATAGTGAAATTCGATGTCGCTGCGACTGGACCGAATCGGGCGTCCTTCATAGCGAACAGTGAAGGGCAAGAAAACAGAAAGCCACGAACGTAAATTCGTAGGCTTCTAATAGTCAGAATAGGTCACACAAGTTTAAAACCCGCGGCAGTGGATTATTCTATATCGATTTCTCCAGTAATCCATTAACTCCGACAGACAGCTTCCAGTGTTTTCTTTCATCTGCGCCGAGTTTTCTTGTGGCAAACAAAATTGCCGACCGAAGCATGGGAGAAGCCGCGACAAAATCATCTTTCATGTTTAACGCGTCGGCTCGACTTCCTGAGATGTGAACCGCCAATGCTGCATACCTTTTTATGATTTCTGATTTCGACTCTCGGTATAGAGAGACGATATCGCTTACGTGATTCCAGTTTGAAGATGTTGAAAAAATATAAAGTATCCACATCGCATAGTAAGGCGGCGGAGGATTCCTCTTGCTCTTCAATGGCTTTAACAATTTCGTAGCAATTTTTTTCTGTTCCTTTGCTGTCAAATTATCAAAAGATAAAATATATTTAGCAATATGTTCAGCAACAGGATAAAGAAGTTCTGCGTTATCGATGACTAGATTCAGAACTTCGTGTTTCACATCTTCGTCGACGCCAGGTATTCGAGGCAGCTTTACCAATGCATAAGTAACAGCTTCGTAGTCTACTAGCGCCGTGTCCGCAAGTGATTCTTCAAGCATCCCTTTGAGGTCGATGCCTTGAAGTATAGCTAAGGTTTCCGCAATCTCCTCTTCACTAGGTTCCTCCTCGTCTTCTTCTCCTTCGTACCCCACTCGGAATTCTCTAAGTGCTTGGACAACAGTATCCCGATCGGTTAGTTCTTCGCCAGGATGGATAAGAATTTCAGATTTATATTTGCTTATTGGTAATATCTTTGACTTTGCGGATTGCAGGGTAAGTCCATGGTTAGTGAATAACCACTCAGCGAGGGTGAATAAAATGGATTGCGCTTCATATTCCGTTTTACAAAAAATATTGTAATCATCCACCCAGCGTACGAAATCAACTTCTAGAGATTGCAAATTTGCATCGACATCAATGAGAATGGCTTCGCCAAGTACTCTTGATGCATACGGGCCGACGGGGATGCCATAGCTATTCCTTCCCATCAGATTCGAAATCATTTTTCTCACTAGAACTCTCGCAACATCGGTCGTCCTTTGATTGCTAGCTACAGATTCAATTACATTTTCCAGACGATGCTGATAAATTCTTGGGTAAAAATCTGCAATATCTGCCATGGCAACGAATTTGACGCTTTCCTTTTGCGATTTTATATTAAGCTGCTCAAGGTAAGCTTCAAATGTTCCTTTGGATTTATATAGTACCCCCGGCGTTTCTTCTATCCGGTAGGAGTACACTCGCTTCGCCTTCCTCGAAAGCCTTGCTGCTTCAATGTCTGGTGAGGCAATTAAAACAAGTGCTGTGTAAATCAGTAAGTCTTGCGGGTGTAGCAGATGTGTTACGCGAATGTTTGATCGGCTTTTCGGAGCAAATACCCTAGATACCGTATATGGCTCATAAATATCCAAGTCAATTTTTTCGATACTTGTCCTAATTGCAGCCCAGTTATCTTTTACGACGGCCCATTCGGCTGGGTCCGGAAGCATTGTGCTATAGCCATGATGATTTATTGCAGAGAATGATGCTTCTAATTCGGCCGTGGTTAGATTGAACATTTTATAGAGGCAAAGAGAGAAATTTTAAAAGGTATTTGCTGCTAAGAAAATATAAGATGGAGGTGTGAATTGTCGTGAAATGGTTTTATAAATTGGCGATTTAGGCATTATCGATAAAGGTATCATGCATTGTGCACGATTTTCCTACTGGAATTCTATCGAAATATCACCTTGGTGCCCGAGCAGGTAATGCTAGCGTAGCTTTCAGATTGGCTTGATCAATGTGACTCATTTCAAAGCCTAGCGGATGTAACCTTCACCTAGTGTGGGCCCCGCTACCTCGATCAATAAAGAAGCCGTAGTCGAGCCCCTCGTAGCGCAGCGCGTCCACGAAAATTTCGTCGGGATCGCGAGATTGGCGAATGTCCGATATCTGTAAGAGGATATGTTCTAGGCGTCGGCTCGTTGATCGGTCGTAGAGCTTGCCTGTTAGGAACTTGGAGTTGTCGAGGACGAGCAGTGATTCGTCAAGCGGGATTTCGATTTCGAGCAACCCGTCGCTTGGAGCGTTACCAAGCATTTTCCCTAACCCGACTATGCGGACGACGACGCCTTCTGGCTGGGGGCATCTACGGCGGCTACGTTGCCGCCAGCATCGCGTAACGCGTCAAGGGCAAGTCGACTGTATAAGATAGGCTGGCTGAGTGCGACGGACGGCCGCCCAGAATGACCACAGAGGGTCCAGAAAGCAAAAAGCCCACGAACCGAAATTCGTGGGCTCCCTGTTTGTTCGTGGTAGGCCGTGCTGGGCTCGAACCAGCGACCAACGGATTAAAAGTCCGCTGCTCTACCAACTGAGCTAACGACCCGAAGGCCGGCATTATAGCGGCTCGGCGGTATTTTGCTAAGCCCCTTTCGCGTCAGAGCGCCCATCTCCGGTCGGCGCTGCAACCGGGTTTTTATCAAATTCATCACTATTCGCGCATATTCATCTTCCAAGTCTTGCATGAATAGCCAAGAATACGGCCATTCCAACGATGTTCAGGAAAGGTTGTCATGAATTTTGGCGAACGACTCAAGCAGATCCGCACCGAACAAGGCCTGACCCAGCCGCAATTTGCTCAGGCGGCAGGCATCGAGCAGTCCTATCTCTCCAAGCTGGAAAACGACAAATCCGTGCCCTCGGCAGAGATGTTCGCGACCATCCTTACCGGACTGGGAATGGACGAGGCGACTTTTTTGAAGGAAGTGGACAAGGACGTTCTGGCGACGACGCTGCGGCATATCCCCGCCGTCAGCCAGTTCAGCGCCAATGCGGTGGTCGCACAGGTCAACGATACCAAGAAGTGGCTGTACGGCTCGGCGGCAGCCTGGKTGCTCGGGTTTGCGCTGATGCTGGCGGCGAACGACGGCATCTTCTTTTCGAACAGGCTCTACAAGTATGAATCGCCCGGCGTGATTCTTCCGGGCGAGGCGGAAAACATCTTCGAGAAGCACAAGGAAATCCTGCTGCTCAAGATGCAGGCCAGGATCATCAGTTACGAAGAAATGGCGAAGGCGCTGCAGGAATTCCAGTCGAGCCGGGCCAGGCCTATCACCGTGGAATCGCCGGACTACCGCGGCACCGTGTATGTCGACAAGGTGGACAAGGGCCGCCGCCGCTTCGACCTGCTCCACACGGAATATGTGCAGGCGGCAGGCAACCGCATCCTGCAATACCTCGGCGCGATCGTGTTCGTCTGCGGTTTTGCCGGGCTGTTCATCGAATGGCGGCTGCGCCGCCTGAAAAACAAGCTTCACTAAAACCAGCGTCACTCATCAGAACAGGGAGATCCAATGTCGCAGATTCGCAGCTTCTTCGCCGGCGCCACGACCATGGCCGCCGCCCTGGCCGCCATCGTGACCCTGACCGGCGCCAGGAGCCCGCTCCGTCACGAAAGCTTCGACGAGATCACCGTCGGGCGCATCAATATCGTCGAGCCCGACGGCACCAAGCGCATCGTCATCTCCAACAAGGCCCAGTTTCCCGGCGATTTCCAGCAGGGAAAGGAAGGCGCGCGTCCGGATCGCCGCTCCTTTGCCGGCATGTTGTTCATCAATGAGGAAGGCACGGAAAACGGCGGCCTGATCCAGAAGGGCAGCATCGACGCCGACGGCAGGATCTCTTCCGGGCTCTCGCTGACCTTCGACCGCTTCCGCCAGGACCAGGCGCTGCAGCTGATGAACAATGACAGCGCCACGCACCAGATGACGGGTATCAAAATCAACGATGTACCGAACTTCAGGGTGACCTCGATGTCTGACATCGAGCGCTTCGGCCAGGAGAGCGGCAAGCTGACGGAAGCGGAGCAGCGCGCTTACTGGAAAAAGCTGTCCGACGAAGGGCGGCTGAGCGAAAACCGGATCTGGCTGGGCAATACCCGCGACAGGGATTCGAGCCTGCAGCTGAAGGATGCAAAAGGGCGCACGCGCATGCTGCTGCTGGTCTCCGCGGATGGTAAAGCCGAGATCCGGATGCTGGACGAGCAGGGCAAGGTCAGCAAGTCGATCACGCCCGGTTCGAACGACTGAATCACGATACAGAATCCAGCAAAATCCGCAAATTTTGGGTCATTTCTTATTGATCTGGGTTTTGCGGGATAGCGACCGTTTCGTGATAGCCCTCGCAAATGGCTTGAGGCTGGTGAGCATCGTCCTACACTGGGTTTACCGCTCCTGGTCAGACCAGTATCGCGGTAAACCCCGATGTTTTGCGAAGGAGCGATCATGCGCCTCTCATTGTTGGCAGTTCCTGCCACCCTGCTGCTGGCATCGAATGTCGGTGCCCAGTCCAGCAATTATCCGCCACCCGACACGTCCGCATCGATCGCCACGGTGCAGGTGACGGCGCCATTCCGCCTCAGCGATGACGAGACCGAGGCGGTTACCGGCCTTTACGCGATGTCCAACGGCTGGCGCCTGAAGGTAGGCGAAGCGGCCACCGGCATCGTGGCGCAAATCGACCGCCAGCGTCCGATCCGGATGATTGCCGTTTCGGCGGACAAGTTCGTTTCACGTGACGGCAATGTGACGATGGATTTCAATCGCGGCGAGAACCGCGACGAGATGTTGATGACCTATGTGCCGGACCAGCGTCTGGCCGTCAGGTATGTGGTCACGGCCACCCTGGCGCAACGCTGACGCCGGCACGGCAGCCGAAAAAAAACGCCAACCCGAAGGCTGGCGTTTTCTTGAATCTTGGTAGGCCGTGCTGGGCTCGAACCAGCGACCAACGGATTAAAAGTCCGCTGCTCTACCAACTGAGCTAACGACCCGAAGAAGGCACGCATTATAGCGGGCCGTTTTGATTTACGCCAGAGTTTTTACCTTGGGGGAATCATGCGAGCTTACCTATGCGCCTCACTTCCCGTCCTGGTCGCCCTGCTGGGCGGTGCAGGCTGCGCCACTTCTACCGACTATCCTCGCCGGCCGAGCGCCCAGGAAGCCGCCGAGGCCGAAGGCCTCTACGGCCTCAGCGACGGCTACCGTGCCCACCTCTTCAGCCTCGAGGACACGCTCTACGTCCGCATCGGCGCCGGCCAGGAAAAGCAGCTGCTGCTGGTCGGGCCGGATCGCTTCGCCTCCCCGGACGGCGACATCTCGATCCAGTTCCAGCCACCTCGGAGCGACGACACCCGGAGGCTCGTGGTCGAATACTACCGCGCGCCCGGCGGGCATCCGCCTCGAATGTTTTCGACGGGCCCGCTGCCGGGGCGCGGCTTCCTGGACTGAGCGCCTGAAGCGGAATCAGCGTTTCAGCTGCGACAGATCGCGCACCGCGCCGCGGTCGGCGGACGTCGTCAGCGCCGCATACGCCTGCAGCGCCTGCGACACCACGCGCTCGCGCTTGACCGGCTGCCAGGCGCCGGCACCGCGGTCTTCCATCTTCGCGCGGCGATGCGCCAGCTCTTCGGTCGACACGCGCAGGTCGATGGTGCGGTTCGGGATGTCGATGTCGATCATGTCGCCCTCTTCCACCAGGCCGATCGCGCCGCCTTCCGCCGCTTCCGGCGAGGCGTGGCCGATCACCAGGCCGGACGAGCCGCCCGAGAAGCGGCCGTCGGTGAACAGCGCGCAGGCTTTGCCGAGGCCCTTGGACTTGATGTACGAAGTCGGGTACAGCATCTCCTGCATGCCGGGGCCGCCCTTCGGGCCTTCGTAGCGGATGATGACGACGTCGCCGGCCGCCACCTGGTCGCCGAGGATGGCTTCGACGGCATCGTCCTGGCTCTCGAACACGCGCGCCTTGCCGGAGAACTTCAGGATGCTCTCGTCGACGCCGGCCGTCTTCACGATGCAGCCCTTCTCCGCGATGTTCCCGTACAGGACCGCCAGCCCGCCATCCTTCGAATACGCGTGCGCGAGGTCGCGGATGCAGCCGTTGGCGCGATCGATGTCGTTGTCCTCGAAGCGCTCGGCCTGGGAGAACGCGACCTGGGTCGGCACGCCGCCCGGCGCTGCGCGGAACAATCGATGCACGGCGGGGTCGTCGCTGCGGCGGATGTCGTATTTCTCGATCGCCTCGCCCTGGCTCGGGCTGTGCACGGTGGAGACCGAGGTGTCGAGCAGGCCGGCGCGCGCCAGTTCGCCCAGGATGGAATAGATGCCGCCGGCGCGGTGCACGTCCTCGATGTGGTACTTGTCGGTCATCGGCGCCACCTTGCACAGGCAGGGCACCTTGCGCGAGATGCGGTCGATGTCGGCCATCGTGAATTCGACCTGCGCCTCGTGGGCCGCGGCCAGCAGGTGCAGCACGGTGTTGGTCGAGCCGCCCATCGCCACGTCCAGGGTCATCGCGTTCTCGAAGGCGGCCTTGCTGGCGATCGAGCGTGGCAGGATCGAGTAATCGTCGCCTTCATAATGGCGCTTGGCCAGGTCGACGATCAGGCGACCGGCGCGCAGGAACAGTTCCTTGCGGTCGGCGTGGGTGGCGACGATGGTGCCGTTGCCGGGCAGCGCCAGGCCCAGAGCCTCGGCCAGGCAGTTCATCGAATTGGCCGTGAACATGCCGGAGCAGGAACCGCAGGTCGGGCAGGCCGAGCGCTCGGCTTCCAGCACGTCGGCGTCCGACTGGGTCGGGTCGCCGGCCTTGATCATGGCGTCGATCAGGTCCAGCTTGATGATCTTCTGGCCGTTGTCGACGGTCTTGATGACCTTGCCGGCYTCCATCGGRCCGCCGGAGACGAASAYCAYCGGGATGTTCAGGCGCAKCGCGGCCATCAGCATGCCGGGSGTGATCTTGTCGCAGTTSGAGATGCAGACCATGGCGTCGGCGCAGTGGGCGTTGACCATGTACTCGACCGAGTCGGCGATCAGGTCGCGCGAAGGCAGCGAGTACAGCATGCCGCCGTGGCCCATGGCGATGCCGTCGTCGACGGCGATGGTGTTGAATTCCTTCGCCACGCCGCCGGCCGCCTCGATCTCGCGGGCGACCATCTGGCCGAGGTCCTTCAGGTGCACGTGGCCGGGCACGAACTGGGTGAAGGAGTTGACCACGGCAACGATCGGTTTCTCGAAGTCGCCATCCTTCATGCCGGTGGCGCGCCACAGGGCACGGGCGCCGGCCATGTTGCGGCCCTGGGTGGTGGTACGGGAACGGTAGGTCGGCATGCTGTCTCCTCGGAACGGCGATCGAATGAACGACCAGAGTGCCGCAGGCCCTGTGATTTGTCCAATACACGATTTATTGCTGTGTGATTCTTTTTTCGTATCACAGTCGAGCTAGAATCAATTTCCCACACGAAAGGTCTTGGCCTGACGCTGCCGAGCCGCTATAATGCGGGCCGTCGGGTCGTTAGCTCAGTTGGTAGAGCAGCGGACTTTTAATCCGTTGGTCGCTGGTTCGAGCCCAGCACGGCCTACCACGAACAAGCAGTAGCAGATCAGCCAGCTTTCGAGCTGGCTTTTTTGTTTTCAGCCGTTCCAGGCCCCACGCCCATGCCCCAGACCATCCACACCCCCGTCCACCACGAGCTCATCATCAAGAAGAGCCGCTTCATCGCCTGCGTCCAGCCGATGCCGGACCGCGCCGGCGCGCAAAAAGTGGTGGCGGCCCTGCGCGCCGAACACCCGGGCGCCGCCCACGTGTGCTGGGCGCTGCTGGCCGGCGGACAGTCGGCCGCGGTCGACGACGGCGAGCCGAGCGGCACCGCCGGACGCCCGATGCTGGACGTGCTGCGCCACCAGGACCTCGAAGGCGTGCTGGCCACCGTGGTGCGCTACTTCGGCGGCGTCAAGCTGGGCGCCGGCGGACTGGTGCGCGCCTATACCGACAGCGTTGCCCAGGCCCTGCTGAAGGCGGACAAGATCGCCATCATCCGCCAGCGCCTGCTGCGCTGCGCCGTCCCCTACCCGCTCGAGGGACTGGTGCGGCGCGAACTGGAGCTGGCCGGGGCGACCCTCGAGCAGGTCGAGCACGCGGACCAGGTCGGGTTCGCGTTCCGGATGCCGGTGGACAAGGCCGATCCGCTGATCGCCCGCCTGAACGAAGCGGGCAGCGGACGCGTCGCCTGGATCGACGACGCGCCGGTCGCCCCCCGTTGATATCGCTATCATGCCCGGCTATACCGGTCATCACCACTCGAAAGCGGACTCTCCCACTGTGTAGCGCGATAATGGCCGGTTCCTCAGCGTTCCGCCTGCCGCTTGTTTTGCGTGGCAGGCTGTCATTACAAAGCGAAAACACGTGATCAAGAAGAGCCTGGCCCCACTGGCCCTCGGCGGTTTCGGCATCGGCATGACGGAATTCGTCATGATGGGCATCCTGCCCGACGTCGCCACCGGCCTGAATATTTCGATTCCCCAAGCGGGTTACCTGATTTCGGCCTATGCCGTCGGCGTCGTGGTCGGTGCGCCGACCCTGGTCAGCATGCTCGGCCATCGTCCGCCACGCGGCGTGCTGGTCTGGTTCATGCTGATGTTCGCGGCCTTCAATGCGCTGTCGGCCTTCGCGCCCAACTTCCACACGATGATGCTGTTCCGCTTCCTGGCGGGCCTGCCGCATGGCGCCTTCTTCGGCGTCGGCGCCGTGGTCGCCACGCGCCTGGCGGACAAGGGCAAGGAAGCGGCGGCGCTGGCCAGCATGTTTTCCGGCCTGACGATCGCCAACGTGGTCGGCGTGCCGGCCGGCACCTGGCTGGGCCATCACATGAGCTGGCGCATCGTGTTCCTGATCGTCGCCCTGATCGGCCTGGCCACCGCCTTCATGACGCACAAGATCATCCCCTACTTCGAGGGCAGCCGGCGCGCCGGCCTGGCCCAGGACCTGCGCATCTTCCGCAACCCGAAGCTGTGGCTGGCGCTGGGCATCACCTCGATCGGCACCGGCGGCCTGTTCGCCTGGCTCAGCTACATCGCGCCGCTGCTCACCGAGGTCACCCGCTTCCACGCCGACATGATTCCCATGATCATGATCGTGGTCGGGGTCGGCATGACGGCGGGCGTCCACTTTGGCGGCAAGCTGGCCGACCGCGTGCATCCCCTGCGCGCGATCCAGATCCTGCTGGCATCGATGATCGTGCTGCTGCTGCTGAACGCCGTGCTGGCGTCTTCGCAAGCGGCGATGGTGGTGCTGGCCTTCCTGGTCGGTGCGAATGCGCTGGCGCTGGGTCCGTCGATCCAGATGCTGCTGATCGAGCACTCGCGCGAAGCCGAGATGCTGGGCTCCTCGCTGGGCCAGTCCGGCTTCAATATCGGCAATGCCCTGGGCGCCTTCCTCGGCGGCATTCCGCTGACCCTGGGCTTCTCCTATGCCTCGCCGCAGTGGGTGGCGGCGGGCCTGGCCGGCGCCGGTCTGGTGCTGGCGTGCGCGATGCTCGCCCACGGGCGCCGCGCGGTGCGCGCCCTGGCCTGATCCTCTTTCAGGCCTGGCGGCGGCGTACCAGCGCGGCGGCCGCCAGGCCGGCCAGCAGCAGCGCCACGCTGCCCGGTTCCGGCACGTCGGCGGACGGGGTCTTGACCGGCGGCTGGCCCGGAACATCGACCGGATTGTCGACCGGCAGCTTGATGCCGCCGCCGGGCTGGGTGGTGCCGGGATTCTTGCCACCCATGGTGAAGGCGGCCACGTCGACCGGCGTAAAGTAATGGTTGGCGTTGATCTGCACCGTCGAGGCCCAGGTGTCGACGATCACGTTGCCGTTGACCTGGCCCCAGTTCTCGCTCACCGTCGCATAAGGCGCCAGCACGCTGCCGATCACGCCCTTCACGTTCAGGCTGCTGGCTTCGTAGAAGTTGAACAGCACGTTGTAGTTCCCCAGCGGCGTGAAGCTGATGCCGCCGTTATTGAAGGTGCCGGCCGAACCGCTGACGTTGAAGATCAGGGTCTGGCCCGGCGTCAGGTTCTCCAGGGTCCAGCTGCTCGAAGTCGCGAACATCGAGGCCGGCACATTGAACACGTCCACGCTGCCCGCGCCGCTGCCCTTCACCCTCACCCCGCTCCACAAGGCGCTCACGCTGCCGGTCGGATCGAGCTGGGCCAGCGAGGCCGCGAGCGTCTTGTAGTAAGCCTCGGCCCCGGCGAAATCGACGGGACTGGTCGCGGTCGTGCTCACGGCCGGCGCCGAGGTGAGCGAGGTCGTCCCGCCCGCATACACCACGCCATTGTTGATCGAGCCATTGCTCAGCTTCAGGTTGCCGCCTGCGGCCACCGCGATGTCCCTGGCGCCGAAGGCATCCTTGTTCTTCGCGTTGACCGAGTAATTCTGCAGGGTCACGTTGCCGCCGGCGACGATGGCGCCCTCGACGTCGCTCGAATAGGCCGAGAAGTCGTGGATGGCATAGACGTTGGCGCCGCCGATCGGCGCCGTCAGGTTGATCACGCCGGCGTGGGCATGGCTGGCGCAGACGGCTGAACAGAGGATGGCGAGGCGGCGCAGGACAAACATGAAATTTCCAATTAGAAATTGATGATTCTCAAGAGTATCATCAATTCCATCAATTTACACGAAAACTTCACATAATCCTGCGAGCCCGGCTCAAACTATGCATCCAGCATGGCCGCCGTCGAGGCGATCCGCGCGAACTCGCCGTTCAGGCTGGCCAGCGCCGTGGCATGCATCGCCTCGGCCGTGTAGTGGCGGCCATCCGGACCGGTGCGCTCGTGGGTGGCGCAGGCATCCCCGACCACGATGGTGTCGAAGCCCAGGTTGCCGGCCATGCGCGCCGTGGTCGACACGCAGTGGTCGGTGGTGAGACCGCACAGCACCACGGTATCGATGCCGCCCTCGCGCAGCCGCCGTTCCAGGTCGGTGCCGATGAAGCCGCTGTTGACTGACTTCGTGACGACGGGTTCGCCATCCAGCGGCCGCGCCTGGGCTTTGAAGGCGAAGCCGGGCGTGTCGGCGCGGAAGGCGCCGTTCGGGCTCGCCGAGGCGTGGCGCACGTGGATCACCGGGCGGCGCGCGGCGCGCCAGGCAGCCAGCAGCGCGGCGATATTTTCCTCGGCAGCCGGGTTGTTGCGCTGGCCCCAGCGCGGATCGAGGAAGCCTTGCTGGACGTCGATCACGATCAGGGTGCCGTTGGCGGGCAATTGCATGTGGTCTCTCCTTGTGAAAACCGCATGCTCGCGCCGCCGCCCGGCATGCGCTACCGAAATCCCGGATAATCGACGATCCAGACATGAAGGATTTCGATGGCTCTCAAACTCAGCCAATTGCGGATGTTCGTCGCGGTCGCCGACCACGGCAGTTTCAGCGCGGCCGCCGCCGAACTGGCCTGCACCCAGTCGCGCATCAGCCACGCGATCGCCGAACTCGAAAAGGAACTGGCGCTGCGCCTGTTCGACCGCGCCCACGGCGGCTCGACGCCCACCAGCGCCGGCCTGCGGGTACTGGAGAAGGCCAGGCAGATGCTGCAGCTCGAACAAGGCCTGCGCGCCAGCGCCAGGGAGACGCAAACCMTGTCCGGACAGGTGCGGGTGGCCTGCTTCCGCAGTTTCGGCACCCACCTGCTGCCCTATGCGGCCGAGGCCCTGTCCGCCGTCCACCCGGGCATCGCCCTCGACATCGACGACGGCCACGCCGACCGCGAAGCCCTGCTCGCCGCCCTGCGCGCAGGACGCGCCGACATCGCCATCGCCCAGCTGCCGCTGGCGCGCGGCCTCGCTTCCCTGCCCTATCTGCACGACGACTACGTGCTGGTGCTGCCCGCCGCGCACCCCCTGTCGGAACCCTTGTCCTGGGACCAGCTCGACGGCCTGTCCTTCATCCAGCTCGCCTGCGCGGGCGCGGACGAGGTGCTGGAACGCTGCCGCGCCACCGGCCTGGACGCCCGCCCCGGACGCCGGCTGGCGAACGACACCAGCATCGCCGCCATGGTCGCGCGCGGGATGGGTTATTCGATCATGCCGCGGCTGGCGGTGTTTCCGGAACCGGAAGGCGTGCGCCTGCTGGCGCTGCCGATCCCGGCCCGGCGCAGCTTCGCGCTGGCCGGCGGCGCGGCGGCGATGCGGCGCCCGGAAGTGGCGGCGGTAGTGAAGATCCTGCGCGGCAGGAAGATGGTGGCGGCGACGAAGGCCTGGCAGGCGGGCGTACTGGCCTGGGACTGATCAGACCAGCACGGCCTGGCCCATCGAATCGCTGAGCTCGGCGGCTTCCTCGATGATCGTGCGCAGGGTGGCCTCGTCGACCAGGTAGTCGAGCGCGCTTTCGCTATGGTCCGGCAGCGGCGGCGCCGCGGCGCCCAGCGGCGACGGCACCCTGGCGTACAGGTTGCCCAGCAACAGGGTGTCGAGCAGCGAGCTCGGCGGCATGTTCAGCCAGCAGCCGCGCAGCTCGAAGATGGCGTCGGCCACCGGTTCCGGCAGCGCCAGGCGGCGCGCCACTTCGCGCGTGACCACGTCTTCGCACAATTCGCCCCAGCGCTCCTCGTCGTCGTCGAGCAGACCGGGGAATTCATCGGCGCGCGACAGCAGGTAGAAGGCGCCGATCTCGTGGACGATGCCGGCAAACATGGCGGTATCCGGATTCACGAAGGTGACGCGGCGCGCGAACACCTGGGCCAGCGCGGCCACCTGCACCGTGTGCTCCCACAGCTGTTCGGCCTTGGCGCGCAGGGCCGGATCCTGGATGCGGCTGCCGAACTGGCGCACCGCCAGGCTGGCCACCAGCATCTGCAGGTTGCGGTAGCCGACCCGGGTGACGGCCGCGCGCACATTGGTGACCGGCGGCTTGCCGGCATTGAAGGTCGAGGAATTCGCCAGCGCCACCGTGCGCGCCGCCAGCTGAGGCTCGCTTAGCACCAACCGGATCGCTTCCTCGAGGTGGCAATCGGGATCGTTCAGCGCCTGCTGCAGGCGCAGCACGGCGTTGACGCTGGTGGGAAAGGATATGTCACCGCGCGCCGCCTGGGCCGCAATGTATCYGAAGGCTTCGATTCTGTTCACGGCGGCGATTATACCTTGCAGACTTTAGCCTACAGGCAATTTCCGTGAGGTCGATCGCAACCTGTGGTATCAGAACAAAATATACGGCCGGCTACAAAAAGCCGGCCGCTACCGGGCAGAAAACCCGGGTGAGCGCTTACTTGACCTTGATCGCGCTCTTCACGCTGGCCACGCCGTCGACACCCTTGGCGACCTTGACCGCCTTGTCGGCTTCGGCCTTCGAATTCACGAAGCCGCTCAGCATCACGACGCCCTTCTCGGTCTCGACGTGGATGCCCAGCGATTCCAGGTCCGGCTCCTTGATCAGGCCGGCCTTCACCTTGGTGGTGATGGCGGTGTCCGAGGCGGCGACGCGGGTGGTGGAAGCGGCGTCGCGGGTCTTGTCGCCGGCCTTGTCCATTGCGTTGTCGGTCTTCTGCGCGGTGACGGCGGCGCCGTCGCGGGTCTTGTCGCCGGCACGGTCGACGGCGTTCTCGGTCTTCTGGGCAACGGTCGAAGCGACCTCTTTGGTCTTCTCGACGGCGGAGTGGGCGACTTCCCTGGTCTTCTCGGCAACCGTCGAAGCGACTTCCTTGGTCTTCACGGCGGCGGCCGAGGTGGCGGCGGCGGCCTTGTCGCCGGCGCGGTCGGCGGCGTTCTCGCTGCGGTTGGCGATCTCGCCCGCGTTCTCCTTCACGGCCGAGGGCTTGGTCTGCACCAGGCAGCCGGTCTTGCCGTCGCCGCCCATCTGGGCGCATTTGTCGACGGCGGCGGCGGACCTGGCCTGCTCGCGGCTGTCGCCGCCCGAGGCGGTGGCGCCGGCCGCGCTGGCGCCGGTGGCGGTGCTGCCGGCCTTGGCGTCCGCCACTGCGGCGGTGTGCACCGACTTGGCGTTGTTCATGCAGTCGTCCTTGTCGGCGCCGCTCCTGGCGCCGCACCTGGCCTTGGCCAGGTCATATTCGGCGTCGGCCAGGTTGGTGCGTGCCTTTTCACGGCCCCTGGGCGTATTGTTGTACTGGGACAGGGCATTCGCTTCGGTGCGGGTGCGGGTCAGCCTCGCTTCGGCCATGCACACATCCTTGTCGTTGCCGCTCATGCTGTCGCACTTCGCGGTCGCCGCCTTGTACTCGGCCATGGCTTTCTGGGTCACGGCACGGTAGCTGGCGGGATCGTGGTTCAGTGCGAAGGTGGGTGCGGCAAACGCGGCGCCGGCGGCCGTCGCGAGCAGGGTCGCAATCAGCGTTTTCATGTCGGTGGTCCCTTGTATCGATGATTATTGATACCGGTGATTTAACGCCCCCGGCGGACCGGACATCTGTGCGTGAACGTACACTTGTCGAAGAAATAATAAATGACCTGTTCGTCGTTTATCACTCGTCGCTGAGCAGGCCTTCTTTCCAGAGGGTGGCCGCATCTTCGAAGGGCTTCGCGGCTGTCCCGAAACCCTTGCCGTCGGTGGCCAGCTTCACCCATACCCGGGTATCGTGGCCGCTGCGCGCCACCGGCTGCACGGCGCGTACCTGGGACAGCCAATCGTGCACGCGGGCATAGTCGGCGGGGTGGCTGCGACGGGTCCAGGCCAGCGCCACCAGGTCGGCATAGCCTTCCTCGCGGCGCATTTCACGCATCGCCTTCGATTCCGCCAGCAGCGAAGGATCGGCCGCGGTTTCTTCGCCGACCTCGACGAAGCCGGCCGGCAGCGCATGCCAAGCGCCCTGGGCATAGCGCCAGCAGTGCGCGATCTCGTGCGCCGCCATCGCCTCGATCAGCTCGCCCTGCGCTTCCGGCGCCACGCCGGCCAGCTGCTTCTCGGCATCCGGATTGCCGCGCAGCGACACCACCAGCTTGCAGCGTCCCTCGGCAAAGCCCATCGCCAGCGGCACGTCGTTCGGGCCGGCCTTGGGCTGGACCACGATATCGATCGGCAGCTGGACGCTGCGCGCGTACTCGAGGACGGGATAGGCGGAAGAAATCCAGCGCTGTTCGAGCGCGGTGAGGTCGGCCGCATTGGCGCTGCTTGCAGCCTGGGAGGCCGCGCACAGGCCGGCGGCGAGCAGGAAGGACTTGAACATGAGAGGGATTCCCCGCGGGATAGATGACATGCCTATAGGCAATTCTATCCCTTGGGGAAGCCCTCGTTGGACTATTTTTTACTGGATGTTTAGAAATGCAAACTTACCAGAAGTACAAAAATCCGCCGTCGTTCCTGCGCGCATCTGTCGTTCCCGCCTGCGCCGGGAACGACGGCTACTTGCGAACGAGCTTATTTGCCGGTCAGCTTCGCAGCCGTCGTAAACGCCGGGCGAATATCATTCGGCACCGCCTTCATCTTGTCGAGCGCCTTCTGCACGTCCGGGCGGATCACCACGTACTGCTTCATCAGCGCCTGGGCGCGGGCGTAGTCCCCTAGGGCTTCGATGGTCAGGAATTCTCGGTCGAGGTCGGCCACGGCCTGCTTGATCTTGCTGAAGTCGACCGAGAAAGTACCGTCGCCGTGCGAGACGAAGCCGCCCTTGTCGAGCAGGTAGTTGACCTGGATCGCCATGCCGCGCGCGTGCGAATCGGTCAGGCCGAAGTGCAGCGTGCGGAAGGCCGATGCCAGGAAGGTGTTGTACAGCTTGCGTTCGGCGGCAGCGCCCTGTCCCAGCGAGGATTTCAGCTGGCCCTTGTCCATCATGTAGCTCAGCGCCCACAGGCCGGTGATGTCGGCCTTGGCTTCCTCGATGGTCGAGTAGCTGTCCTTCAGGTCCTGGCGCGGGGTCGAGGGCTTGCCGTTCTGGGTGGTCGCGTGCGGGCCCAGGCCGTGCATGATCTCGTGCGCCAGGATGTGGGTGAAGAAGGAATCGAAGTCGAGGTCCTTCTGGTCGCTTGGCCTCAGCACCAGTTTCGTGATCGGCTTGAGGGTGGCGTCGAACTTCGCTTCCTGCACGTTCTTCAGCATCACGCGCTTGGAGCCGCGCTGGCTGATGATGCGCTCGTCGTTCGGCAGGTTGTAGGCGGCGGTCTGCACGCCCATATTGCCGTCGCCGGCGCCATAGACCTGGTTCACGACCACCATCGGGGCGATCGCGCCGACCTTCGGATTGCGGTACTTCGGATCCAGCGGCAGGTTGTTCTCCAGCTCCTGCATGTGCTTGCCGAAGAAGTTCAGCTTCTCGGTTTCCTTCGCGTCGCGCACGTTTACATAGGCTTCGAAGGCGGCCTTGTAGCCGAACAGTTCGTCGTTATAGGTCTCGTAGGGGCCGATCGTGACGTCGACCGGCGAATCCAGGTCCATCCAGGCGAAGTCGGAGGCCAGGTAGTCGTTCGACAGGAAGGCCTCGGCGCGCAGGTTCAGGAATTTCTTCAGCGAGGCGTTGTCGGTGGCGTTCGCGGCGTCCTTCAGCAATTTGGACAGCTGCTGCAGCTCGGTCGCGTATTCGTCCGAGTACTTGACGATGGTGTAGCGCTGCTTGCCCTTGCCGTCCTTGGTATTCCGGATGGTCGTGAAGAACCACTGCGCCTGCTCCTTGTCCTGCGGCGACAGGCTGTTCATCCAGGCTTCGAGGTCCTGCTTGCTGGCGCCTTCCGGATAGAAGTTCGCGCCCGCCGGCTTCTCGGCCGGGATGTTAATGCCGGCATACTCGGCCGGCATGAAGGAATGGTTGCCGTCGATGATGGACCACGGTCCCTTGTTCAGCCAGAAGTAGTCGCGGCGCGCCTTGCCCAGCGGCGTCTTGTCCTTCTGCAGCGCGGCCCACAGCGCCTCGTTGCCGGACCAGCGCTGGCGCAGCTGCAGGGTGTCGACGATCTTCGCCGCTTCGACCAGCTTTTCGATGGCGACCAGGTCACCCTTCGACAGCTTGCTGGTGTCGGCGTTCAGGTCGACCGGGGCAAAGCGTTTCTCCATCGCGGTCAGCTGGGCGACCGTGGCCGGCGCGGGGGCATCAAGGGCCAGGGCCGGGATGGACATTGCGCCGGCAGCCAGCAGGGCGGCAACCAGTGGGCTGAACAGATTCTTCATGGCGTCTCTCGCGTAGTTGTAATGCGGGCGATTGTAATCCAACTATCGCCGCGTTTACCTTACCGTTATTGCCGCTACCCGACGCGCTACTCGATGTCCGGCAGCTTCAGGCGCTTGAGGTGGAAGTCGTACTCGTACAGTTCGCCGTAGCGGCCCCACTCCACCGCGATATTCAGGGTGCGGCGGGCGCGGTTTTCCTTCATGCCCTCTTCCAGCAGTTCGATGAAGGGTTCTTCGGACAGCGTGCCGCCGGCGCTCTCGGCCAGCGCGGCGCGGATCTTCGCCGCCAGCGGCACGTTCTCCAGCACCTGGCGGCCGAAGATCTCCTGGCGCTCGGCCTGTTCGGCGCCGGCGTAGCGGCGGCCCAGGTGGGTCAGCATGATGTCGCCGCTTTCGACCTGGGCCAGGCCCAGCATCGCCAGCGCCTCGAAGGTCGGGAACAGCTCCTCGTCGGACAGCTCGGCTTCCTCGGCCAGGTGCGGCAGGTCGGCGCGGCCGTCGAAGGGCGGCTCGGCCACCAGTTCCAGCACCGCCTCGATGCGGCTGACGTCGGTGTCCGGCAGGCCGAAATCCGGATGGCGGGCCGGCATCCCGACCGCGACCGCCGGCGCCGGGCGGCGCATCGTCATCAGGCCATACACCTCGTCGATCAGGGCGCGCACGCGCGGGCTGTCGGCAACCCGCGGACGCGGCTGGTCGATCCGGACTTCGCTGACGATGCGGCCCGGATCGCTGGACAGGATGATGATGCGGTCGGCCATCATCACCGCTTCCTCGATGTTGTGGGACACGACCACGATGCCGCGGGTCGGGATCTGCTTGCTCTCCCACAGCTGCAGGATGTCGTCGCGCAGGGTCTCGCCGGTCAGCACGTCGAGGGCGGAAAAGGCTTCGTCCATCAGCAGCACGTCCGGGTTCGTGACCAGGGCGCGCGCGATGYCGACGCGCTGGCGCATGCCGCCCGACAGCTCGCGCGGCAGCGCGCCGCCGAAGCCGGCCAGGCCGATCAGCTCGAGCACGGCGTCGGCGCGGCGTTCGCGTTCGTCCGGCGATACGCCCTGCGCCTCCAGGCCCAGCTCGACGTTCTGCTGCACGGTTAGCCACGGGAACAGGGCAAAGGACTGGAACACCATCGCCACGCCCGGCGCCGGGCCGGCGATCGGCTGGCCGCGGTAGCTGGCGTTGCCGCCGTCGGACGGCACCAGGCCGGCCATGATGCGCAGCAGGGTCGATTTGCCGGAGCCGGACTTGCCGAGCAGCGCGACGATTTCTCCCTGGCGCAGCGTGAAGTCGACGCCGTCCAGGATGCGCCGCGGCACGCCGTCGGCGCCGCTGAAGGATTTGCCCACCGAGGCCAGATGGATCAGGATATCTTGCGTCATTTCGTTTCCTTCGAAGTCCGCGGCTCAGCCACGATTGTCGGCGAGCAGGTACAGCTTGCGCCAGAAGAAGCGGTTCAGCAGCATCACGAAGATGCACATGATGCCGATGCCGAGCGCGATGCGCGGGAAGTCGCCGGCGTCCGTCATCTGCTTGATATAGCTGCCCAGGCCCTGCGCCGCCAGCGTGGTCTTGCCCCAGGTGACGTATTCGGCCACGATGCTGGCGTTCCAGGAGCCGCCGCTGGCCGTGATCGCGCCGGTCAGGTAGGCCGGGAACACCGCCGGCAGGTAGACCCGTTTCCACTTCAGCCAGCCGCGCAGGCCCAGGTTGTCGGCCGCCAGCCGCAGCTCGGTCGGGATGGTCGAGGCCCCCGCCACCACGTTGAACAGGATGTACCACTGAGTGCCGAACACCATCAGGGGGCTGAGCCAGATATCCGGGTTCAGCTTGAAACTCACCATCAGGAACACCACCAGCGGGAACAGCAGGTTGACCGGGAAGGCCGCCAGGAACTGGGCCACGGCCTGTACGCGCTGTGAATAGCGCGGGCTCAGACCGATCCACACCGCCACCGGGACCCAGAACAGCGAGGCCAGCGCGATCAACAGCATCACCCGCAACAGGGTCGCCAGGCCGAGCAGGACCACGTGGCCGGCTTCGCCCCAGCCGACTTCCGCGTGCACGTACACGGCCAGCTTGAGCGTGGCGGCCAGCACGGCCACCGGCAGCAGCACGTCCCACAGGCGCGGCAGGATGCGCTGCCAGGTCGCCGGCTTTTGCGGGGCCGGCGCGGTGGCGGCGGTGCCGAACCAGCCCAGGGTGATGCGCATGGTCGCCCAGAAGCGCTGCGCCAGGCGGCTGACCCAGAGGCTGCGGCGACCCCAGTCGAGCAGCCAGGAACGCTGCGCGGTCTCGCCCTGCGACTCCTCGAAGCGGAACTTGTCGGCCCAGGCCAGCAGCGGGCGGAAGAACAGCTGGTCGTACAACACGATGCCGGCCAGCATGGCCAGGATCGCCCACGCCACCGCCTTGCCGTTTTCCTGCTCGATGGCGACGGCGATGAAGGCGCCGATGCCCGGCAGCTTGATGTCCTGGCCGGCCACCGAGATCGCTTCCGCGGCGACCAGGAAGAACCAGCCGCCCGACATCGACATCATCATGTTCCACAGCAGCGCCGGCGTCGCGTAGGGAAGCTCGAGGCGCCAGAAGCGCTGCCAGCCGGACAGGCAGAACACGCGCGCCGCCTCGTTCAGTTCGTCGGGCACGGTGCGCATCGACTGGTACAGGCTGAACGCCATGTTCCAGGCCTGCGAGGTGAAGATCGCGAAGATGGCCGCGCATTCCACGCCCAGCAGGCTGCCCGGGAACAGCGCGATGAAGGGCGCGATCGCGATCGCCTGGAAGCCCAGGATCGGCACCGACTGCAGGATGTCGAGCAGCGGGATCAGCGCTTTTTCGGCAGCGCGATACTTGGCGGCGACGGCCGCGAACACGAAGCTGAACACCAGCGAGCAGCCGAGCGCGATGAACATGCGCAGGATGGTGCGCAGCAGGTAGTAAGGCAGCGCCGCGGGGTCCAGCGAGATGGGGGTCGCCTGGCCGACTACGAAGGGACGCGCCATCTGCATGGCGCCGTAGGCGCAGGCGGCCAGCACCGCCAGCACCAGCGGCAGCAGGAGCCAATCCCAGCGATTGAAGCCGCGTCCGCCGCGGTCGACCGCCGGCCGGCGGTCATTGAAGAACTCGAACATCCACGTTCCTTGCACGCAGAGTGAAGCCGTCGTTGATATGCGCGCCGGCGGCGGACCGCAGTGCGGCCCGGCCACCGGTGACCAGTGTGCGTGTTGCTGGAATATGAATGTTCCGGTACGGCCGGAACAGAAAAGATACCATCATCCTGGCAGGATGACGGCAGGAGACGGGAAAGCCTGCGTTATCTTGCCGAGAACGTGCCAGAAATGATCTGGCGACAACTATCGCTCGAACAAGTGCCCATGAATGGACCCAAAAAATGAAAACAGAGCGAGTGTAATTGCCCGCTCTACAGGGCGTCAACCACGATCGTGATTCCCGGCGCAGGGTGCGCCGCCCATGTGTTTATTTGCCGACAAGAACCGGTCCGCTGTACTTCATCAAGAGGCCCTTCGGCCCCACCGCCCAGCCGCTCGTCGGGCTGGCGAAACCGACCGTGTTCATCGGCGTCTTGTCCAGCACGGTCCAGCTCTTTCCGGCGTCGCGCGAGAAGCCGGAGCCGGCCAGGCCGGCGGCAACCAGGGTGCGCGGCGCGCCCGGCACCGGCACCACCACCGACATGTAGCCGGCCGGCTGCACCTGGACCGGACTCCAGCTCGCGCCGCCATCTTCCGTGCGCGCGCCGTTGATGCCGGCCATTTGCGTCTCCTTGTAATCGCCGCCGGCGGCAAAGCCTACTTTCGGGTCCAGGAAGGCGACAGAGAACACGCCACGGGCCGCTGCCCCGGCCGGGATCGGCGTCGCTTGCGCGCGCCAGGTCTTGCCGCGGTCAAGCGAGTGGAACACGCGCGAATTGGCCGAACCGCCGGTGGCGATCCACGCATCGTTGGTGCCGGCCACCGTCAGGCAGGTGCCGCTGGCGGCGAAGGCGCCCTCGTTCGGCATCGCCTCCAGTCCCTCGGTCTCGACGAGCTGCCAGGACACGCCGCCGTCGCCGGTGGTGTAGACCTGGAAGCTGCCCTTGACCGGATCGCCGAACAGGATGCCGTGGTCCTTGTCCCAGAACGCCATCGCGTCCCAGAAGCCGTCCGCCACCTGGTTGGTCGTCATCAGGCGCCAGCTGGCGCCGCCGTCTTCGGTCCGGTAGATGCGCGAAGCCGCGCCGGGGCCGGCGCCCATCACCACGGCGGTCTTCGCATCGAAGGCCTGGATGTCGCGGAAGTCGATCTTGTCGGCCTCCGGCACCTGCATCGCCTGCCAGTGTTCGCCGTCGACGGTGCGCAACACGGTGCCCCTGGCGCCGCTGGCCCAGGCGACCTTGGCATCGACGACGGACAGGCCGCGCAGTTCGGCGCTGGTGCCGCTGGGGGTGGCTTGCCAGGACTGGGCGGAGGCGGCGCTGGAGGCCAGCAGTGCGGCGATCAGGAGGGAGCGTGGGTGCATGGAGTCCGGCGTGTCGTATTAATGATGAGTGCCGATATTACACCGCCGCCCGCGCCAGGGGCGAGTTTGCGATAATGGCCGCCTTATCCGGAATTTGAAGCGAAAACCATGAATACCCTCACCTACGAAGCCTTCCTCGACGAAGTCACGACCCTGCTCACCGAAATCTACGACATGGAGGACGAGGCCGCCATCAAGCTGGTGATGCAGGCGCAGGACGCCGAATACTTCGTCGTCCACGACGACAAGCCGGAACTGCGCACGCTGGAGCAGGCGAAGAAGGAAGCGGTGGCCTTGTACACGGCGCGCCAGAACCGGGTGGAGACGCAGCAAAAGCAGCAGCGCGCCCAGCACCAGCGCGGGAGCGGCAAGAAGCGCTAGGTCCCGTCAGGTCCAGAGATTGATCAGGTTGCCGTCGCTGTCGCGGAAGGACCCGATGACGATCATGATGAAATCGACGAAGGCCCAGATGCCGAGGCCACCGAAGGTCAGCAGCTGCAGGATGCCGGTGCCGACTTTGCCCACATAGAAGCGGTGCACGCCGAGGAAGCCGATGAAGAAGCACAGGATGGCCGCCGGCAGGATGCGCTTTTGCGAGGCGCTGAAGCCATGGCCCTGCTGGGGCGCGCCGCAGCCCGGGCAGGCTTGTGCGCTGAAGTGCATGTTCGAGCCGCAGGCGCGGCAATAAATCATCTGCGAATTGACGGCGGTGTTCATCGATCGGGTTCCCCATATGGAATTATTATCGATCGAGCATAGCATGCAGGGCCTGCGCGGAAGATCACCAAAAATCACGTCATTGCTGCCCTCTCCGGCCGGCATGCGGGCCGGCCGGAGCGCAGCTTAATTGCCGGCCTTGGCGATGGTCGCCACCGGCTCCCCCTGCCTCCAGCCGCCACCCAGCGCACGCGCCACCGACACCGCCGCCAGCAGGCGCTGGGTACGGATCTGGGCCGCGGCGCGGTCCGCCGCCAGCGCACTGCGCTGGGCATCGGTAACGTCCAGGTAGGTCGAGACGCCGCGGTCGTAGCGCGCCTGGGCCACCTGCAGCGCGCGGGCTGCCGCCTGCTGCGCCTGGACCTGCACCTCGCCCTGCTGCTGGCGTTCCTGCACGTCGGACAGCGCATCTTCCACTTCGCGCAATGCGCTCAGCAGGCGTCCCTCGTGGTTGGCGACCGCCTCGTCGTAACGGGCCTGGGCCAGCTTCAGGTTGGCGCGGTTGCGGCCGGCGTCGAACACCGGCAGCGACAACGCCAGCGGACCGAAGGAAAACTGGCGCGCGCTGCCCTGGGCCAGGTTGCGCAGGCTTTCCGAGGCATAGCCGTAGTTGCCGGTCAAGGACAGCGCCGGATAGAAGGCGCCTTCGGCCACGCCGATCTGGGCGTTGAAGGCCTTCAGGGCGGCCACGCTCGATGCCAGGTCGGGACGCTGGCCCAACAGGCTGGCCGGCAGGCCGACCGGGATGCTCGGCGGCTGGGGCAAAAGCTTATCCTGCAGGGCGGTGCCCTGGTTGCTCGCCACCAGCGGCTCGCTCGGCGAAGCGCCCACCAGCACCGACAGCGCATGCTCCAGCGTGTTGCGCTGGCGCTGGGCTTCGTGCAGGTCGGCCTCGGCGTTGGCGCGCTCGATGCGGGTGCGCGAGACGTCCAGTTCGTTCGACAGGCCGGCGTTGAAGCGCGCCTCGATCAGTTCCTGGGATTCGCGGCGGGTCGCCAGCGCGTTGCGCAGGATCGCCAGTTCGGTGTCCAGGCCGCGCAGCTGCCAGTAGGTGGTTGCGACCTGGCCCGACAGCATCAGCAACACGCCGTCGCGGTCGTCCTGGGCCGCCAGGGCCTGGGCATCGGCCGCTTCGACCACGCGGCGCACGCGGCCCCACAGGTCCAGCTCCCACGAGAAGCCGGCACCTAGCGAGTAGTTGTTACCTTCGATCGAGCGGTGGCCCAGCGCCAGGCCCTGCGAGGTCTCGGCCGAGGTGCGCGAGTTCGAGATACCGGCCTGCACGTTCACCGACGGCAGCTGGCCGGCGCGCACCACGCCCAGCTGGGCCTGTGCCTGCACCAGGCGCTGCGCGGCGGCGCGCACGTTCGGGTTATCGTGCAACGCGCGCTGCTCGAGGGTGTCCAGGGTCTGGTCGCCGAACACGGTCCACCAGTCGGCCGGCAGGCGCGCGGCGTCCTGCTGCTGGCCGGCCTGCGCGTGGCGGTATGCCGGGCTCGCGATGTCCTGCGGGGCCTTGAAGTCGGGACCGACGGTGCCGCAGGCGGCGAGGAGCGCGGCGATGGCCGCGGCGACAGCGGTGTGGATGACAGGCTTGAACATAGTATTTTTCATTGAGAGTTATCCGTCCCGTCGCCCCCGCGAAGGCGGGGACCCAAGTTTCCATGGTTCGCCACGAACTTGGATTCCCGCCTTCGCGGGGACGACGTATCAATCATTAGTGGCCGCCGCTCCCAGCCCCGCCAGGCGACTTGACCTTGTCCGCAAACCACAGCGGCACGATCGCCGCGATCAGGATCACGCCGACGAGGAAGAAGCCGTCGTTGTAGGCCATCACGTAAGCCTCGCGGCGCACGATGCGGTCGATCGCCGCGATCGCCTGGTTGGCCGCGGTGGCCGGGTCGATGCCTTGCGAAACGAAGAACTGGGTCAGCTGGTCCAGGCGGGCCTGGGTGGCGGACGCGAACAGCGACACCGATTCGCCGATGCGCGCCGAGTGGAAGTGCTCGCGGTTGGTCAGCGAGGTCGCCAGCAGCGCGATACCCACCGAGCCGCCCAGGTTGCGGGTCATGTTGAACAGGCTCGAGGCCGACGGCATGTCCTTCGGCGCGATGCCGTTCATCGCGAAGTTCGACAGGGTCAGCATCACGAAGGGCTGGCCGATCGCGCGGATGACCTGGGTGACCATCAGCTGGTCGTAGCCGGTGCTGGCGTCCATGTAGGCGTTCATCAGGCAGGAGATGCCGAACAGGCCCAGGCCGAACATGCACATGATGCGGTTGTCGATCTTCTGCGACAGGCGCGCCACGAAGGGCATCACGAACAGCTGCGGCAGGCCCATCCAGGCGATGACCTCGCCGATCTGCATCGGCGAATAGCCGGCGATCTGGCCCAGGTACAGCGGCAGCAGGTAGGACGAGCCGTACAGGCCCATGCCGATCACCGCCGACAGGATGGTCGCCACCATGAAGTTGCGCTGGCCGTACAGGCGCAGGTTGACGAAGGGGTCGGCGCGCCAGAAGCCGATCACCACCCAGCCCAGGATGCCGATCAGCGCCAGCGCGGCGAAGGTGATGATGAAGCTCGACTCGAACCAGTCCTTCGAATTGCCCTCTTCCAGGAAGATGGTCAGGCTGGCCAGGCCGACCGCCATGAAGGCGATGCCCAGCCAGTCGGCCTTGGCCAGCATTTTCAGGTTCAGCGGCTCCTTGTCCAGGCCCCAGTACATGCCGGCGATCAGCAGCACGCCCGGCACCCAGTTGATGTAAAAGATCGAGGGCCAGCCGTACAGCTCCGTCAGGTAGCCGCCCAGGGTCGGGCCCATGGCCGGGGCCAGGGTCGCGGTCAGGCCGAACATCGCCATGCCGACCGCGCGCTTGGCGGGAGGCAGGCGGGTCATCACCAGGGTCATCGCCATCGGGATCAGGGCGCCGCCGGTGAAGCCCTGCAGCATGCGGAACACGATCATGCTCTGCAGGTTCCAGGCCGCGCCGCACAGGGTCGAGAAGGCCAGGAACAGCGCCGTGGTCAGCATCAGGTAGCGGCGCTGGCCGAAGGCGCGCACGAACAGCGCGGTCATCGGGATCACCACGATCTCGGCGCACAGGTAGGCGGTCGAGATCCACGAGCCCTCCTCCTGGGTGGCCGACAGCGTACCGAGGATGTCGCGCAGCGAGGAGTTGGTGATCTGGATGTCGAGCACCGCCATGAAGGCGCCGAGCAGGCCGGCGGCCACCGCGATCCAGGTGCGGGCGTCGACGTGCGTGCCGTTGGCCGGCATGCTCATCGTCTGGGTGGAACTCGTCATGACGATCCCTTTACTGGGCCGACGCGGTGCGGGCCGGCTGCTGCGCGCCTTGTGCCGGCTTTTGGCGCAGGTCGATCTCGACCACCGTCGACATGCCGGGCACCAGGCGGCCGGCGTATTTCTTCAGGTCTTCCGGCCTGAAGGTGATCTTGACCGGCACGCGCTGGACGATCTTGGTGAAGTTACCGGTCGCGTTATCGGCCGGCAGCAGCGCGAACTGGTTGCCCGAGGCCGGCGAGAAGCTGTCAACGCGGCCGACCAGTTCCTTGTCCTTCAGGGCGTCGACTTCGATCCTGACTTCCTGGCCCGGCACCAGGCCCGGCAGCTGGGTTTCCTTGAAGTTGGCGGTGACCCAGACGTCGTCCTGGACGATGGCGGCCAGCTGCTGGCCCGGCTGGATGCGGGCGCCGACTTCGACGCTGCGCTTGCCGATGCGGCCGCTGACCGGCGCCACGATCTGGTTGTAGCCGAGCTGCTGCCGGGCGTCCTTGAGCTGGGCCTGCAGCACCTTGACCTGGGCCTTCAGCACGTCGCGCGCCGAGCCGGCGGCGGCGATCTGGGCCTTGGCGGCATTGGCGTTGTCGCGGCGCGCGTTGACGTCGGCGGTGGCGCCGGCGCGGGCCGCGGTGGCGGCGTCGACCTCGGCCTTCGAGACGGCCTTCATGTTGGTGTTGTACAGCTGGCCGTAGCGTTCGGCGTCCTGCCTGGCGCGCACCAGGTTGGCCTGGGCCTGCACCACCTGGGCGCCGGCGGCCGAGGCCTGGGCCCTGGCCTGCTCGACGGCGGCATCGGCCTGCACGATCTGCTGCTGCACGCTGGCGATCTGGGCCTGGATCTGCTCGACCTTTACGCCCTGGTCGGCCGGATCCAGCTCGGCCAGCACATCGCCGGCCTTGACGATCTGGTTGTCGTCGAACATGACCTTGGTGACGACGCCCGGGATGCGCGCCGAGACCGGATGCACGTGACCGGTGATGTAGGCGTTTTCGGTTTCGACGAAGTTGCTGCTGCGGTACCACATGCGGCCACCGGCGGCGAGCGCGGCCAGGGCGATCACGCCGACCACCATCAGCACGCGCTTCGGCGGTCCCTTGCTGCCGTTGGCGGCGGCCGGCGCTGCAGGCGGAACGGCGGCGGTCGGTTTCTGCTGGACCGTGGTTTGCGAATCTGCCATGAATACGACTCCGAAGAAAAAATGAAATGGGTTCATCGCATTATTCGACAAAGAATCGGCGAAGTCAAGAAATGAAACGGTTGCATTTCATTTTTTTCTGGGCTAGAGTGTCGTCATG
Organism: Massilia sp. 05N420; assembly: GCF_056397205.1. NCBI lineage: Bacteria > Pseudomonadati > Pseudomonadota > Betaproteobacteria > Burkholderiales > Oxalobacteraceae > Massilia > Massilia sp. 05N420. The sequence continues at coordinate 4,423 of NZ_JBFTMX010000018.1, read as the reverse complement.
GACAAACCCGTAAACGACTGCAAGGCCGCCGGCCGGCCCAAGGCCGCCGAGGTCGAAGCACGCACGCAGGAGCTGCTGCAGATTGCCGGCGGTCTCTTCCTCAAGAACGGCTATACCAAGACCAGCCTGGAATCGATCGCCCGCGCCGCCCACGTGGCGGTGCGCACCATCTACGTGAAATTCGGCGGCAAGGCCGGCCTGCTGCACGCGGTGCTGGCGGCCAAGCGCGACCGCTTCTTCCGCAGCCAGCCGATGCAGACGGACACCCGTCCGCTGAAGGAAATCGTGGACGATTTCGCGCGCCAGATGTATGGACTGCTCATCTCGCAGGAAGCGGTGGACATGCAGCGCATCGTGATGGCGGAAGCGCCGACCAATCCCGAACTGGCGGAAGCCTTCTGGAACGGCGGTCCGCGCCAGACCCGCGAGATGCTGGGCCGTTTCTTCGCCCGTCCGGACATCCGCGCCCAGTTGCACCCCGACATCGACATCGACCTGCTGCCCGGCCACCTGATGGGCTGCATCGCCGGCGACCAGCTGTGCCGTTTCGTGTTCCCGCCCGAAAAACAGCCTCTGGACCAGGCGCTCCGCGAACTCGACCGCCGCCTCGCGCTGTTCTACCGCGCCGTGCTGGCCCGGCCCTGAGCTCCCCTGCCCCTGGCCGGCCGAGTCAGTGTGCGGCATCGCACGGACCGCCTCGACCCGGTTCGGGCATCCTGAAAGTCTTAAGAAGGAGGATGTCATGAACACGATAAGTACAAAGACGGCAGTTCGCCGCAAGGGGGTAGCATGAGCAAGGCGTCACGTTACGAATGGCGAGACCAGCAGGCTGCGGTGCAGGAGCGCATGAAGGGCTTCCTTGCGAATCCGGGCAAGGAACAACTCGAGGCCGTCGTTGCCGAGATGCGTGCCTACGCCGACGCGGCCCAGTCGGGCCACATCGAGATTCCGCAACACTGGACCAGTTACAACTGAGCTGAAACACGCTACCGACATGCCGCCCAGTTCGCTGGGCGGCATTTTTTATGTCCTGCCGCGTTTGCCTCTCATTTCGCGCCGCCTGCCTGCATTTCGCGCCATACCGCCGCACTTCGTCGCAAGCCGCCGCGGCCGGGCGCCGGATTGCCTAGAGTGCCCCCATCGACAACGACAACAAGGGAGCACAGCATGCACATCGCCATCCGCGGCGCCATCCTCGCCCTCATCCTCGGCGCCACCGGCGCCCAGGCCGCCGACCTCACGATCCGCATCGACAACGTCGAGAACAACGACGGCCAGCTGATGGTTGCGCTGTACGACAGCGCCGCCGGCTACCTGAAGCAGCCGGTCCGCAAAACCTCGGTGGATGCCGTCGCCGGCAGCACCACGGTGGTATTCAAGGACCTGGCGCCGGGCGACTACGCCTTCTCGGTCCTGCACGATGCGAACGGCAACGGCCGCATGGACACCAACCGCATGGGCCGGCCGACCGAAGCGGTGGCCTTCAGCAAGGACGCCCAGGGCTTCATGGGTCCGCCCTCCTTCGAGGCCGCCAGGTTCACGGTGCCGGCCGATGGCGCCGCCGTCAGCGCCAGCCTGCGTTGAGGTTCCAAGGCTTGTGGTAACTTCCCGGTTGCTCAACAAGGAGAAACGATGCCGACCCACCCCGTCCGTGCCAATCACCCGCTGGACATGTTCGCCCTGTTCCGGCGCTGGCCCGCGTCGACCCGGCGCAACCTGGTCTATACGGCCCTGTGGAGCAGCCTGATCGGCATCGCATTGACGGTCCTGTTCGCGCTCACGGGGGCGCGCAGCGCCGTCCCCATCCCGAAGCTGCTGGGCATGACCTTGCTGACCTCGAATTCGATCGGCTTCCTGATCCATGGCGGGCTGGCGCTGCTGCGACGCGCCTTCCCCGCCGCCGCCGCGCGACGCTCGTGGGCGATGCGCGCCTGCCAGGTGCTGCTGATCGAATCCTGCGCCGTGCTCGGCTTTACCGTGCCGGATGCCTTGCTGCGCGGCGTCAACCCATTCCGCGCCTTGCTGATCGAGGGCGCGCTGGCGCCCATCCTGCCGATGGGACTGGTGGTCACCGCCATCACGATGGCGATCCTGGCCACCAACGAGCGCCGGCTGGCGCGCGAGACCGCCGCCGCCCAGCACCAGCAGCAGATCGCCGAGGCAGCACAACTGCTGGCCGAAGCCCGCCTGCGCACCTTGCAGGCCCAGATCGAGCCGCACTTCCTGTACAACACCCTGGCCAACGTGGTCAGCCTGATCGGCAGCGAGCCCGATCGCGCCAGGCACATGCTGGAACGCCTGATCGACTTCCTGCGCGCCAGCCTGGCCGCCAGCCGCGCCGAACAGGCGACTCTGGGCGCCGAGCTCGACCTGGCCGCCGCCTACCTCGACCTGCTGGCGGTGCGCATGGGTCCGCGCCTGCGCTGGCGCATCGAGGCCGACGAAGGCTGCCGCGACATGAAAATCGCGCCGATGCTGATCCAGCCGCTGGTCGAGAACGCGGTCATGCACGGCATCGAGCCGAAGATGGAAGGCGGAGAGATTCTGGTGCGCGCCGCCTGCGCCGCCGGCATCCTGTCCGTCGAGGTCAGCGACGACGGCATGGGACTGGGCGCCGCGCCGCCACGGTCCGGTGGCGGCGTCGGCCTGTCGAACCTGCGCGAGCGGCTGCGCAGCCTGCACGGCCCCAAGGCTCAGCTACAATTATTGGAAAATCAACCCAGCGGCGTGACCTCGCGCCTGCTGTTGCCACTGCCACCGCCACGACCACTGGACCAAGCGTGACCACCGCCCTGCTCGCCGACGACGAACCCCACCTGCTGTCCTATCTCGAGGAGCAGCTCGCCCTGGCCTGGCCCGACCTGAAGGTGGTCGGCCGTGCGCCCAACGGCGTGGAGGCCCTGCGCCTGATCGACGAGCTGGCGCCCGACATCGTCTTCCTCGACATCCAGATGCCCGGCCTGAACGGGCTGCAGCTAGCCAGCCGCCTGAGCGCCGGCGGCGCGTCCCCACGCGTGGTCTTCACCACCGCCCACGAACAGTACGCGCTGCAGGCCTTCGACAGCGAAGCCTTCGACTACCTGCTCAAGCCGATCCGCCTGGAGCGCCTGCAGCGCGCCGTAGACCGCCTGAAGGAGACGCTGGCGCAGCCGCCGCAGTCCCCCGCATCGGCACCCGCGCCGGAGACGGCCGCCCAGCTGGCCGCGATGCTGCGCCAGCTCGGCGTGCCCGTCCCCAACGCACCGGCAGCGGCGGCGCCGGCACCGCTGCAATGGATCCGCGCCGCGCAAGGCCAGGAGACGCGCCTGATCGCGGTCGACGAAGTCATCTACTTCCAGAGCAACGACAAATACACCAGCGTCTTCATCGCCGACGGCGAACACCTGATCCGCACCCCGCTGCGCCAGCTGCGCGAACAGCTCGACGAGCAGAAGTTCTGGCAGATCCACCGCGGCGTCATCGTCGCCGCCCATCATGTGGCCGGCACCCGCACCGACTTCCGCGGGCGGCTGCTGGTCAAGCTCAAGGGCCGGCCGGAAGAGCTGGTGGTGAGCCGCAATTACGCCGAGCTGTTCAGGCAGATGTAGAGTGCGTATTTAATGCGACTGTATTCGTCCCAGCCTCGCTTCGTGTACGACATTCTTTTATCGAAGGGGTCTTTTCGCCCCCGTCCACACGAGGCAGGCAAGAACTGGATTTTCGAGGACGCGCCTTTGGCAAGATTTGCATATGACTGGCTATGTCATCAGATGGTGCGGCGCGGTTTGTCGCGGCCGCACCCGAATGCTTATCCTGTATGGGCCTGGCATCACTATGAAGGACCGAACAAACCCAAACCGGACCTGCGCGATGCCGCCATGAAGGCCGGCGGAAGCACAGAACGGCAAGTGATGTTCACGCTCGACGTACCGGACGATCGAGTCCTCCTGCATGACTATACCGCCTGGCACCATCCGCTCAATCACATCTACCTTGGCACGTCAAAAGCAAGCGATCAATTCGAACGCCAATGCAAAGCGGCTGGGGTTGACTTGTACGGTGATCGGCCGCTCCCGGAACCACGCCTGTTAGCGCAGTTGGAACAATCTTGGGAAACCATTTTCGATCTCGCTGCGATACGCAAGAAAATGCGCATCCGGCTCGACGAACAATCCGTACAAGCAACATTCTGGGAGTTACGCGCGGAGTACGTTGTTGATGCGGTCGAATTCGGGATGAATCGTCCGAAACAAAAACTTGTCGCACCTACCAACTTGTAACCCATATGTGGCCGGTCTCTTAACGTCTGGAATGGGTCCAGGCCGTGTAAAAACGTAGGTCCAGGTAAACGGAACCGGCCCAGTAAACGTTGAGCCAGTATCTCATCAAGACGGATACCACATGAAGCGCTTTATCGAAGGCGAGGATCGGGGACAGGGTACGC
>NZ_JBFTMX010000017.1:0-148495 GCF_056397205.1 Massilia sp. 05N420 | reverse complement strand
CGGCGGTCCAGGGCGCGCTCGACTGCATCGCGATGCGCCGCGGCGAATGGGATGGGCGCCGCTGCGCCGGCGGCAGCGCGCCGCCGGCGGGGCGCCAGGCCGGCATGGTGGTGCTGGATGCCGCCAGCGGCGAGATCCTGGCGGCGGCAGGCGCCGGCACCGCCCGGGTCGACGCTTCCAACTGGCCCGAGGTCCGCGACTTCGACCGCATCGACCCGGCCGCCAGCCCGCTGCGCCTGCCGGCCTTCCAGCACGACGGCGGCGCCGAGCGCAGCCCCGGATCGACCTTCAAGATCGTCAGCGCCCTTGGGCTGGAGCTGGCGGCGCGCCAGGATGCCCGGCTGGATGCCCTGCTGGCCGGCGAGCCGCTGGCCGCCATCAACGCGGCGGCCGCGGYGCGCGGCTTCGCCTTCCGCACCGAGGCCTCCACCTATCCGGTCGACGGCCGCGCCCGCATCACGAATTTCCGCGACCAGGGCCTGGACCGGCGCGCCCAGGACGGCCGCCTGGGCCTGCAGCAGGCCATCACCTACAGCCTGAACACCTGGTTCGCCTGGGCCGGCGAATTGTCCGATCGCAGCCTGCTGGGCCGGCCCGAGGGCGGCGCGCCCGACCTGCAGCCGCTCACGCCCGGCGCCCTGGACGAGCTGCGGCCCATCGTCGCGATGGCGCGCCGGCTCGGCTTCGGCCAGGCCCTGCGCCTCGACGGCGGCCTGCTGCCGGCGGACTACCCGTGGTCGGCCTGGGATGCGCTCCAGGCCAGCCCCAGCGGCATCGATCCGGTGCATACCCGCCACGAGCTGCGCCAGATGGCGATCGGCCTGCGCATGCAGGCGACCCCGCTGCRGATGGCGCTGGTGGCGGCGGCGGTGGGCGAGGGCAAGATCGCCACGCCGCGCCTGCTGGACAGCCTGGACGGCCGCGCGGCGGCCGCGCCCTCGGGAACGCCGCTGGATGTGCGCCTGGACCGCATCCGCGCCGGCATGAAGGGCGTGATCGACGGCGGCACCGCGGCCGGCGCCTTCCGCGGCAGCGATCTGGACACCCTGCGGCGCGGCCTGTACGGCAAGACCGGCACGGCGCCGGTCGGCGACGGCGAGCGCGCCACGGTCTGGTTTACCGGCTGGCTCGAACCCGGCAGCCTGCCCGGACAGACGCGCCGGCTGGCCTTCGCCGTCTTCGCCAGCCGCTCCGACGAGACGGGAGGCGCCCATGCGGCGCCGGTGGCCGCCGCCGTGTTGCGTTTCATGCAAGAAGCGAAATGGACGCCATAGCAGGAATTGAGGGGTGAATTCCGCCCATCTGGGCGCCTCGCTTTTGTGTTTGTATGGCATTATTTGTTGTAGACACAAGAGTGAGGATGGTATGCGTTTGCCGGGAACCCGGTTCCAGGAGCCTGGTTGGGAGGAAGTGCGTAAGCTGCTGGGGCAATGCTCGCTGGCGGCCTTGCGCGCCTGCGACTGCGCGCGCCTGTCCGATCCGGCGGCGCTCGAGGAGACGCTGGCGCTCTACGTCGAGCTGACCGGCGAGCGCCTGCGCCAGGCGCGCCGCACGCCCCGGGCCCAGGCTTCCGGCAACGGCTATGGCGACACGGTGCTGGAACTGGCCCTGGACCTGCTGTACGAGCTGCAGGCCCGTCCCGCCGACTGGCAGGCCTTCTGCGCGGCCGTCGCCGCCGAGCACGCGCGCGTCGCCCCGTTCTGGTTCGATGCCGGCGGCGAGGCCCTGCTGCGCAAGAAGGTGAACGATATGTATGCGGTCCTGCGCGACAAGGTCGACGCCGACAACTACCAGGCCGCCTGCGGCCGTCCCTGCAGCCCGAACCGCATGTACGCCTACCGCATGCTGGACACGGCCTACGGCGAGATCGCCCGCCTGTTCGGCAACTGGGAGCAGCACCGCGCCCAGGTCGGCGCCATCCTCGGGCGCGAGCTGCACGGCACGCCGATCGAGGTGCGCCAGCTGCGTTCGATCGCCGACTGCCGCGCCGAATGGCTGCTGCGCTGGAGCGAGACCCAGGAAGCCTTTACCGGCAATCCCGGCCCGCTGCACACCCGCTCGAAGCGCTTCGCCAGCCTCAAGACCGCGCCCGACAAGATCTCCGCCATGCTGGGTGAGATCGGCGACTACGAGGCCTTGTCCGCCAACCGCGACCGCGACTGGCTGCAGGACCGCGACGATGCCGCGCTGTGGATGGAAGACTACTGGCGCGTGCTGCAGGAATCGGAGCAGGGCGCGACGCCGGGGCCGGACCTGATCCTGGAAGCGCGCGAGGACGAGCTGGAAGCCGACGGCCCGGCGGACGCCGAGCCCGAGCCGCCCTTCGTGCAGGATGCGCGGCTGGAAGCCGTGGCCGCCGCCGTTTCACTGCCCCCCGGCTACATGCAGGCGGCGGGCGAGGCCGAGCAGCGCGCCGGCTGGGTGGCGCGCGAGCTGGCCGGCGACGGACTCGCGATCCGCCTGGCCGTGTATGCGAAGCTGCTGGGTGCCGGCGACGATTCCTATCCGGACGCCTGGCGCGATCCGGCCACCGGCGAACTGCCGACCATGCAGCAGCTGGCGGCGCTGGCCGAGGTCTCGCTGCCGACCTTGCGCAAGCGCCGCGACGGCGCGATCGCCCGCCTGGAAGCGGCAACCATGAGGAGAACGGGATGAATATGRAGACCGCAGCGGATACCGCCGGCGAACGCCGGCTGCAGGAACGCCTGCTGCTGGGCCGGCGGGTCGAGGGCGACCGCCTGGTGCTGGCCGATGCGACCCTGGTCGCGGCGCTGGACGGCAGCCGGCCGCTGACGGCGGGCGAGCGCGCGGCCCTGCAGGCTTCGCCGCTGACCGCGCGCCGGCTGCGCCAGCTGGCGATCGAACGCCGCGCGGCCGAGGCCGGCGAGGTCGCGGCCGATGGTTGGCGTGCCAGCCGCGGACGCCTGCGCGCGGCCAGCAGCGGCGAGCTGGAGGCCCTGCGCACCGATGATGGCTGGTTCACCCTGCATTTCCTGCCGGCCGGCGCCGGCTGGAAGACCATCGTGCAGCTGGCCGCCGGCGCGCCTTTCGCACCGGCCCTGCTGGCGGCGCGCGCGCCGCTGCGTGTCAGCGACGGCGCCGGCCACACCGTGCTCGAAGGCCGGCTCGATGCGGACGGCGAATGCGAAGCCGCCTGGCCCTTCGCCGAATCGCCGGCCGGCCACCTGCAGGCGCGCGGCGCCGGCTTTGCCGTGGAATTGCTGAACGAAGCTGACCGAACGAGGACATGATGCTGGGATTCTTCAAGCGCGCCGCACCCGCCGCCGATGCCTGCGAACTGGGCAGGTCCGTGGTCGCGCTGGCGCTGCCGGCGGGCAGCGCGCCGCCCTCCGGCTGCCAGGCCGTGGTGGTCGGCAGCGATGGCCGCACGCGCCGCCTGCAGGCCGCGCGCCGCATCGAGGCGCGTCCCGGCGAGACCATCTACGGCTTCCATCCGGGGCCGTACACGGCCGACCTGGTCCCCTTCGAGACGGCGCCCGAGATCGGCCTGCGCACCAGCTTCGCCGTCGATGCGCCGGACCCGCAGGCATCCCAGCAGCGCTTCGACCTCTACCTGGCGGCCGAGGTATCCGGGAGGCTGGAGCTGGCGGTGCTGGCGGCGGCCATCGAGGGCGCGCTGCGCCACGAGCTGGCCACCGGCGGCCTGGAGCTGCCGCCCTGCACCACCCTGGAAGAGTGGAATGCCTTCCGCCAGGGCCTGAACCAGCTGCTCTACATGCGCTTCGGCGTGACCGTCGACGACTGCGTGCCGGTCGACCTGGGCGAGTCGCGCGACTATGCGCATGAACTGGCGCAGCGTGCCGCGCGCCTGGCCGAAGCGCGGCTCGGAGCGGCTCCCGCGTCCATTAAGCCGGTCCCGGCCGGCGCACCGGCCGCGCGCTTCGATCCGGCGCCGGAAGACGCGAAGGCGCTGCGCCGTCTGTTCCTCGAGCTGCCCTGCCTGATGTGCGGGCTGCGGCTGGCGGCCATGCCGGCCGCACAGGAGTCGTTCCAGCGCCAGCAGGCCTTGCTGCAGCGCCTCGACCTGGTGTCGGTGGGCGTCAACGCGATGCCGGCGCTGGAATTGGCGGCGCCCGGCCAGCCCCTGGGCCGGGACGCCCAGCTGCGCCGTGCGCGCCACAGCCGGCGGGCCTGCGTCTCGCTGGACGAGGCCTGGGCCCTGCTGGCCCGCCTGCGCCAGGCCGGCGAGGCCGCGCTGCCGCAGTTGTACGGCGAGGCCGAACGCATCGTCGCCAACCTGGAAGCCGATTGCGAAGGACGTCGAGCGCTTACCGTCGCCGCCGAGGGAGAAACGGAATGAATGCCATCCCGGAATCGGTGGACTGCCGCTGCCCGCTGGCCGACGGTTCGGTGCTGACCCTGACCGCGAGCCGCCGTCCGCGCGCCGGCCGCGCCGAKGTCAAGTGCGTGGTGCCTGACGATGCGCGCCTGGCCGAGCGCATGCAGCAGGTGCTGCGCCTGGCGCGCCTGACCGAGGCGGGCTTCGACAGCCGCGACCAGGTGGTGCTCAGCCTCGACCGCCGTCCGCCGGACGGAGAGCGCGGCTGGGAACTGGCGGCGGTGCTGGCAGACCGCACCGTGCGTGGCCTGCTGCGTCCCCAGGCTTCACTGGCGGCGAACGGCTGGTCGGATGGCTGGGAGCGCGGCCGCGTCGACGGTAACACCCTGGGGGGCGCCCCGGCCGGCGATGCGCTGCTGGGCGGCGCCGGCGGCCTGCCGCACCTGGGGCTGCTGAGCGGGCACGCGGATCCGTCCGCGGCGGTATCGACGGCGCGGGCCTGGTTCCCGCTGCACAGCGGCGAGGCCGGCAGCCTGGCCTGGGTCGAGGTCAGCGTCCACCCCCTCGCAGGCCACGGCGGGCCGGAGACGCTGGAGGAGGAACAGACCATCGCCGCGCCGGACCAGGACGCCGCGCGCCAGCTGGCCGTGCGCCAGGTGCTGGCCGGCGCCCGCCATTACGACGGCCGCGCGCTGGGCCGCTGGCGCAGCGTGGTGCGCTTCGGCGCCGACGCCTTCGCCGGCCGCTCCTGGGAGCTGGCGCTGGTAATGGCCGACCGGCTCGCGCGCGGACGCGAATTCGTGCCGCGCGGACGCCTGATCGCCAGCGGCTGTTCTGGCGCGTGGCACGCGGGCCGGGTCGACGAGGTCGACGGCCTGGCGCCCAAGTGCGCGCTGCTGCTGCGCGAAGCCGGGCCGGGCGACCGCATCCTGCTGCCGCGCGCCTGGCAGGAGCGGCTGCCGGAAGGCTACACGGAGCAGTTGCGGACGCAGGGTGCGAGCCTGGCCTGCGTCGAACGGATCGGGATCATTTGAAGGCGGCGTACGATTGTCGTGCGTAAAACGGGCTGGCCGGGCGGCTGCTAGAATCGTCCGGCTGCCGAGCGGTATGCGGAAGGAGTCATCATGTTGAAGATGTTCGGAACCGGCGGGTCGGAATGCCCTCCCTGCGACGCACGCAATGGCGGTGCGGCGAGCTATTGCGGGTCCTGCGGCCTGCTGCTGGGCGCGCCGCGCCACAAGGCCGTGCTGGTCGAGAATCGCTGGGCGCCCGGCCCGGACGAACTGGCCGTGTTCTTCGGCGTGCGCGACCTGTCCGGCATCTTCGTCAAGACCCTGCACGTGCCGGCCACCGCCCGCGCCTACATCCTGCAGGGCGAGCAGGCCACCGAGGTGCCGCAGGGCGAGTACGAGATCGAAGGCTTCTTCAACCGCCTGAACAACCTGCTGCGCGACCAGCATGCCGAGATCCTCGTCACCCGCAGCGGCGCGCTGCCGGTCGAATTCTCGCTCGAAGGCCTGGCCACCTGCGAGCACCTGCGGGTCGATGCCACGCTCACGCTGTCGCTGCGGATCGAGAACGTGCCGGCCTTCGCACGCCACTTCATGACCATGCCGGGCACGATCAAGGACGTCCAGCTGCGCGAATTGCTGGAAGCGCCGCTGGCCCAGCTGGCCCGCGAATTCGTCGCCGCGCGCTCCTTGCGCGAGATGGCGGGCCGCCGCGAGCTGCGCCTGGAACTCGACCAGCACCTGCAGGGCGGCCTGGCGCTGCTGCTGTCCCAGTACGGGCTGGCGGTGGTGCGGGTCGACACCATCGCCCTGCGCCACGACAAGTTCGATGCGAACCGCGCCGAATTTGGAGAACTCATCGGCACCCTGTGGCTGGCCGCCGACGAGCAGCGCGTGCGCCTCGAACACGCAAAGCAGCTCGACGAACTCTACGGCGAAGAGGAGTGGAACCGCATCCGCCGCGAGGAGCAGGAAGGCCGCCTGCGCCATCGCCGCGCCGAGCTGCGCCAGGACGAGAGCCTGGAGCGGGCCGGACTCTCGCTCAAGAATGCCGAGCGCGCCCAAGCGATCCGCGCGCGCCAGATCGAGCTGTACGGCCGCATCGTCGAATCGCGGACCCGCAAGCAGGCGATCGAACGCGGCGCCGTCGACGCCGTGGCGGCGCTCGAACACGAGTTGGCCGGCAAGCGCGGTGCGCGCCGCGACGAGGCCGGGCAATGGCAGCAGCTGCGAGAGCTGGCCGCGATCCACATGCGCACCGAGCTGGAAGTGGCGCAGCGGGATGCGGCCGAGGCGCGCGCCGTCGCCCAGCAGCGCTTCACCCACCAGCTGCTGCAGCAGCAGATCCGCAACAAGATCGAGCAGGCGCGCGGCATCGAGGACGCCAGCCGCCAGCGCGCCGAGCTGGCCCGGCTGCACGAGGCCGAGCAGGCCGCCGCCCGCCGCGCCCGCGAGATCGAGGACGAAGCGCATGTGGCGCGCCTGAAGCTGCTGCAGCTGGAAAACGAGGCCCACCGCCGCGAGGCCGAGCGGGTGCTCGAATGGCAGGATGCCCAGGCGGCGGGGCGGCTGTCGGTGGACGCCGAGCAGGTGCGCCAGCAGCTCGAGACCCTGCGCCGCGGCGGCGCGCAACAGGACGCCCTGGCCCAGCACGAGAAGCTGCTGCGCACCATCGAGGCCGATGCCCTGGTGGCGCGCAACGAGCGCGAAGGCTTGCACGAGCAGCGCGCCCACGAACTGGACCTGGCCCGTCTCGAGATCGAACGCGCCCAGGCCCTGGGAGCACTGGACGACAGCGCCAAGGTGGCATTGGTGGCGCCGGCCAACGCGGCCCTGCTGGCCGAGGTGATGAAGACCCGCGAGCACGCCGGCATGAGCGCCGAGCAGCTGGCGGCCCTGGCGGGCGTGGTCGGCGCCGGTAATACCGATGCCTGGCGCCTGGCGCAGGAACAGGTCGACCTGGAACGCAGCCGCCGCGATGCCCAGGAAGAGCGCGAACGCCGCCACCAGCTGGAGCTGCTGGCCCTGCAGAACGACGTCAACAAGACGGCGCTGGCTGCCCAGGCGCAGCTGGGCGCCGGTGTCGCCGGCGCGGTGGCGGCTCACTTCGCCGGGACGCCGAAGGCCTGTGTTCACGCGGAGGCCCACCAGGGCGACCGGTTCTGCGCCACCTGTGGCGCCGCGCTGCCGGCGCGGGGATGATGCAGACCGCCATCGACAAGCTGCGCGAGCTGCGCGCCCTGCACGAAGACGGCCTGTTGAGCCGCCAGGAATTCGACAGCCGCAAGAACGCGATTCTCGACGCTGCCTATGCGCCGCCGGGCGATACGGCACTCGCCGCCGATGAGCCGGTGCAGGCCGCGGCGGCCGGGCGCGGCACCGAGATCGGCCTGATGGCCGGCCAGGAAGTCGGCCCCTTCGAGCGCCGCTACCGGCTGGATCGCCTGATCGCCCACGGCGGCATGGGCCAGGTGTGGCAGGCCACCGACCTCGCCACCCACGCCGAGCTGGGACACAGCGCCCAGGTCGCGCTGAAGATCCTGCCGCCCCAGCTGACGCAGAACAGCACCCACGCCCGCCTGCTGATCGAGGAAGCGGCGCGCGCCCGCCAGCTCGCCCACGAGCACATCGTACGGGTCTACGACTGGGCCCAGGATCCTGCCACGGCCAGCTATTTCATCATCATGGAATGCCTGGAGGGCGAAGACCTGGAGAGCCTGCTGGCGCGCGAAGGCAGGCTGGGGCTGGAGCGCACGCTACGCCTGCTCGCGCCGGTGGCCGCCGCCCTCGAGCATGCCTGGGAGCGCCACCACCTGGTCCACCGCGACATCAAGCCGGCCAATCTCTTCCTGACCCGCGCCGGCGAGGTCAAGCTGCTCGACTTCGGCATCGCCGCGCGCGCCCGCGGCAGCGGCGGTCCTTCGGTCGAGGCGCCGGCCAGTTCGGGCACCGCCGGCTACCGTGCGCCGGAAGCGGGACGCGGGCCGGACCAGGACGCGCCGGGACGCGGCCTGGACGTGCATGCGGTGGCGGTCATGGCCTACCGGATGCTCAGCGGACGCCTGCCTTTCGGCGACGGCCAGGCCGGACGCGAGATTCCGGCACGGCCCGATGGTCTCAATGAGGCCCAGTGGGAGGCGCTGCAGACCGGTTTCGCGGCCAGCGCCGCCGCGCGTCCCGGCAGCGTGAGCGAGCTGCTGGAGCGGCTGGAGCAAGCCCGGGGGCCGAGCGAAGCGGATCTGCGGGCGCAAGAGGCGGCCGAGCAGGCCGCCCGCGCCGAGCGCGAGACGATGGACGCGGAAGCGCAGCGGCGCGCCCGCGAAACCGAGGCGCGCCGCCGGGTGGAAGCCGAGGCCAGGGCCGCCGCCCAGGCCGCGCTGGACCGCCAGCGCCGCGAACAGGAAAGGCTGGCCCGCCTGGCGGCCGAGGAGGCGCGCCGGGTACGCAAGGAAGAGCTGCGGCGCCAGTTGGCGGAGCGCCGCGTCCTCGAAGCGGAAAAGGCGCGCCAGGAGGCCGAACAGGTCCAGCGCAAGCAGGCCCAGGCCCGGGCCGCCGCGGCCTATCTCGCCCAGCAGCAGCGCGCCCGCGTCGAGCAGGCGGCGCGCAAGCAGGCCGAACTCGAAGAACTGATGCCGACCCCGTCCAGTCCGGTGGCCGACCTCGAGGGCGTGCTGCGCGACCGCTTCCTGGACGTCGATGCCAAGGGTCCGGAACTGGTGCTGCTGCCGACCGGGCGCTTCCAGATGGGCTCACCCGAGCACGAGCGCAAGATCGCGATGGAAGCCGGTTCGCAGAAGGGCTGGCTGGCGCGCGAGCTGCCCCAGCACTGGGTCGGCATCGACAAGCCGATCGCGATGGGCCGCTATCCGGTTACGGTGGGCGAATGGCGCGCCTTCGTGCGCGCCACCGGCTGGCGCCAGAGCGGCGAAGTCGACTGGGAAGCGCCGGGCTTTCCCCAGACCGACGCCCACCCGGTGGTCGGCGTCAACTGGTACGACGCCCAGCACTACCTGCGCTGGCTCTCCGAGGCGACCGGCCGCAGCTACCGCCTGCCGAGCGAGGCCGAATGGGAATACGCCTGCCGCGCCGGCACCAGGACGGCGTTCAGCTTCGGCGACGGCATTTCCACCGACCAGGCCAACTACGATGGCAACTTCACCTGGAACGGCGGCGCGCGCGGCGAGTACCGCCGCGGCACCACCCCGGCCGGCATGTTCCCGGCCAATCCCTGGGGCCTGTTCGATATGCACGGCAATGTGTGGGAATGGGTGCAGGACGTGGTCCACGACAATTACGAAGGTGCGCCGCTCGACGGTAGCGCCTGGGAAGAGGGCGGCGACCAGGCCCGCCGCATCCTGCGTGGTGGCTCCTGGCTGTACAACCCGCGCTATCTGCGCTCGGCCTTGCGTAATGGCTTCTCAGCAGCCTTGTCGAACGACATCGTCGGCTTTCGCGTCGTGCGCGAGCTGATGTCCACGCGTGTGGGATAATCGGTCACGTGCTTTGTGTGACTGGAGGTTTGCCATGCGCATTCCGGACGACATCCGCATTCCCGTGATCGTGTTTTCCCTGCAGGCAGCCCTGCTGGTGGGCGCAGCCCTGATCTTCCTGGTGTTGCGGCCGTACTGAGTCAGGCGCCGGACAGCTGGGCGGCGGCGCGGCGTTCCGCGCCGCGGGCGCTGCGATAGTCGGGGTAGGAGGTGGCGGTAAAGCGTACCCGGCCGTGAAAACCGGCCAGGCGGTCGAGTGCGGCCGTCGGACCCAGCGGGGTGTCGGCGCCGGTGACGGGATCGCGGTGCCAGAAGCCGCCGTCGCGGTGGAAGAGCTGCGGCAGCACGGCCGCGCGCGGCAGGGCGCTGGCCGTCGTCGCCGGCCCCGGCTGCGTCTCCGGCGCCAGCAGCATGAAGCACTCGGCCGCGCCGCCGGCATCGACCCGGTGCAGCACCACGGCATGCGGCAGCAGCGCCGTCACCACCAGCACGGCGATGCCCTTGATGCTGGCGCTCAATTCGATGCGCATGCCCGGCCGCAACGGTACCGGGCTGTGCTTGCCGGGCCAGGCGCCGTCCAGCAGCAGGCCGTAGCGCGACACGTCTTCGATCTCGAATCCCTGCCGGCCGCGGCGAATCACCGCGTGGCGGGCCGAGATGCGCCGCGTCAGGCCCTGGTGTTCGGGACCGTGTTGGCCGTAATGGCACAGCAGCAGGTCTGCTTCGGCTTCCAGCAGTTGCCCGCCGGCGCCGGCTTCCATCCGGCCCAGCACCCATTCGTCGAGGGCAAGCAGGCGCAGGTGGCGCTGCATGCCGGCATCGGGCTCGGCGTAGACGAGGCAGGCGCTGGACGCCGGGCAGGGATGGGCCGGGCGCGTGGCCGGCAGGTCGATCTCGATCAGGTCTTCGTCCCAGGCGATGGTCGGCAGTCCCATGTCGATCTTGCCGTGGGCGGGACCGAACTGCAGCTGGGCGATCGAGGCGTTGCGGGCGTCGATGGCGATGTCGAGCGGACCGGCGGCGTCGAGTCCGTGCAGGCGGGCGATCGAGGCGTCGTCGGCCTGGATGCGAACGTTCTTGCGCGCCGCCAGATAGGTCTGGTGGATCTCGGCGAGCGAGGCGTCGAGGCGAGGCACCATCAGCACCACGGTGGCGACCCAGGTGCGCGCGCTGCCGCGCCGTTCCGGATCGCGCGCATGCAGCTCGACGTCGACCCGGTACTGGCCGTGCTCGCGGCCGCGCGAGGAAAATTCGACGACCACCGGGCGCCAGCCGCCGCGCAGGCTGCGGCTGAAGGTTTGCCGGCCGCCGCCCTGGGGCAGCAGGGCCGATTGCAGCAGCATGGTGAGTTCGCCCGGGACGTCGTCCGGCATGGCGCGCAGTTCCAGCCTGATCGCCTGGCGCCCGCCGGCGGCGCGCGGGTCGAAACCACTGATGTGCAGATGCGGCCGCTCATGTTCCCGCTGGGCCGCCGGGGCGCCCGGACGGATCGCATCAAGCGCGTTGCGCCGGGCGCGCACCGTCTGCAGCATGTCGAAGCTGGAGCCGAGGGCGTTCGCCGCCGTGGGCGCGGCGGCGGCCGGCTGGCCGTGGCCATGCGCGCAGGCCTGCTCGCCGGGCATGACCCAGGCGGTGCAGTGCGGATGGTCTGGGCTGCTGCAGCGTTTCATGGTTGCGGGAATAGGCTGGCTGGCGTCGGGAGAAGCTTACGTGATTCTAACGCGAGGCGGCGCGCCGTATTCATCAATAGGCAAGATTTTTTGCTAAAAAGCATCAAATTCCCGGCAGCGCGGTTTCCTCGCGCGCAGCCGTGCCCGGGGCGCGCAGCAGGATGGCCGTCACGTTATCCGGGTAGAAAAAGGCGGGCGGATGGGCCGCGTAGGCGCGCAGCAGCGCCGCCAGCATGCCGGCCGCGTCCAGCCGGCCGCCGAACAACTGCGGCCACTGGCTCACCCAGCCATAGGGATCGGAACAGGACCACAGGCCGTCGGTTGCCAGCAGGTAGGTCGCGCCCGGGCGCAGCTGCAGGGTGCGGCGGTCCGGCAGGGCGCACAGCCAGGGCGGCAGGTTCAGCGGCGTCAGCTCGAACAGCGGATCGTTCAGCTGGGCCGGATTGGCGAAGGCATTCCCGAGGATGAAGGCTTGCGACACTTGCGGCCGGTGCTCGCCATGCACCTGTTGCCACCATTCCTGCTCGTTCAGCATGCCGGCCATCGCGAAGGCGGTGGCGGGCACGTGGTCGACCGTGAGCGGGGCCACGCGTTCGCGCGTGATCTCGTACAGGCGCGAGTCGCCGACGTGGTAGAGCAGGGGCTCGCCGTTCGCCGGCAGCTCGAGCATGGTCAGGGTGGTGCCGGGACGCGGCCCCGTGCCCGCGAGCTGGGCGAAGTGGCGCTGCAGGTCGGCGTGCAGCTGGTCGAGGTGGCGGGTCAGCTCGGCGGCCGAATCGCAGGGCGGGATCGCCAGCAGGCCGGCGGCCACGGCTTCCGCCGCTTCGCGCCCGTGGCCGTGGCCGCCCATCCCGTCCAGCACGGCCAGGCGCGCATGGCCTTGCCGCCAGCGTGCCAGCTGGCGGCGCTGCGGCTGCTGGTCCTGCAGCCAGACGGCCTGGCCGGCGGCATCGATCAGCAGCAGATTGTCCTGGTTTTCTTCGCGCAGGCGCGGGCCGGCGCCCAGCCGCGAGGCGGCGGCGACGTCGAGCGCGCCGAAGCGCAGGGAGGACGCGAGTGAGCCTTCGGAAGTCTGCATGCCCCTACTCTAACCGCAAATGGCAAAAAGCCAAGCGACGATTAGCGGTGTTTTTCCCTTACACTAGCAGAACCATGCGCATCCGATCCCTGACATCCGACGACATCCCGGCGGCGGCCAGCCTCCTGCGCGCCGCCGCCGAAGAATTCATCCTGCACGAGTCCAGCCCCGCCAACGCGGCCGCCTTCCTGGCCGCCCAGGGCGAGGAAGGCATGCGCGGCTTCCGGGCCGACGGCTATGTCTACCATGTGGCCGAGGTCGGCGGCGAGCTGGCCGGTTTCATCGCCGTCCGCCAGCGCAGCCACGTCTACAGCCTCTACGTCGACAAGCGCTTCCATCGGCAGGGCATCGCCCGCAGGCTGTGGGACGCGGCGCGCGTAGCTGCGCTGGGGCCGGATCATCCGGGCGCCTTCACGGTCAACTCCTCGAACCATGCGGTGCCCTTCTACGAATCGCTCGGTTTCGTGCGCACCGCCCCGATGCAGGCCAGTACCGTCTGCTACAACCCGATGCGCCTGGCGCTAGGGGCCGGCGGCGCGTTCGTCGACCCGGCGTAGCCACAGGCTGCTGGCCCAGCCTTCGATTTCCTTGCCCCGCAGGCGGGCGCGCACCTGCCACCAGTCGCCGTCCGCGGCGCCGGTGCGCGTGACCAGGGTCCCGGCCGGCAGCACCGCCAGGCGCGGGGCGCCGGTGGCCTTGGCTGCGCGCAGGTTCAGGTCGTCGACCACGCGGTAGCGCAGCACCGGCATGGCGGGCACGGGCGCAGCCAATGGCAGTGGCGCTGCCGCGAGTGCCGGTGGCGCCGCGGCCGGCAGCAGGGAGGCGAACAGCATGCCGAAGCCCAGCGTGCCGCCGCCGACCAGGGCCAGCGTACCCGCGGTCGGCCGGCGCCACCAGCGGCGCGGGGTCAGCAGGCCGGCCAGCACCAGGGCCAGCACCAGCGCCGCCGCATAGGCCGCGGCCCCTGGCCAGTGGATCGGCGCATTCATGCTCAGGTGCCCGAGCTCAGGCATCGAAGCGCAGCACGTAATGGCCGGCCACCAGGTGATGGCCGGGCGGCAGGCGGTAGGGCTGCTCCGGCGTGGCCTCACCGATCGCCGCGACGAAGCGCAGCTGCTCGTCGAGGTGGTAGAGGGCCTGGGTGGCGCTGGCGCGGGCGATGCGGTAGCCGTCGTCCGCCGCCTCGAAGCTGAAGGCATTGCGCGACAGGCCCAGGCGGTCGGCGCTGGAGGGCGCCGTTCCGGGCAGGGCGCGCAGGAAGCGCGGCGAATCCAGCACGCGCAGGGCCGCCAGCATGGGCGCGCCGCGGCCGAACAGGAAGCGCGCGCCCGGCGCTACCGGCAGGGCCGGCGCCTGCGGCAGGCGCAGCAAGGCGAGGTAACGGTCGGCCATCTCGGGGGCGATTGCCAGCAGATCGACCCTGGCGCCGTCGAGGGGGCTGAAGCTGCCGGGCGCCGTCACCGCCTGGCGTCCCGCGGCCGTCACCGCATGCACGGTGTCGCTGTCGTCGACGGCGAAGCTGAGGATGGCGTCGGCGCCCTGGCTTGATGGGGCCAGGGCCCGGTTCAGGCCGATCTCCAGCGCCTGGGCCCCGGTTTCGCGGTAGCGCGACAGGCGCGGCAGGGCCAGCGCCGCCAGGGCGACCCGCTGGCGTGCGACCGGGGCGTAGGTGGCGTCGGCTTCGATCGTGGCCGGCGCCGGCTTGGCGAGCGGTACCGCCGTCATGTCGGCTTCAAGGGCCTGGCGCGGCTTCCAGACCGCGGGGCGGGCCGATGGTGCCGATGGCGCCCGGACCGGTGCGGGGATCGGGGCCGGAACCGGGGCCGGAATCGGCGCGGGAATCGGCGAAGCCGTCGGCCGGACCTGGGCCGAGGGCGAGGCGGCCGTGCGGACGCCGGGCGCCGGCGAAATCCGCAGCAGCAGGCGCAGGGGTGCGCCGGACGCATCGACGCCGCCGCGGCGCGAGCGGATCGTGTAGTAGCCGGCGGCCTGGTCCCAGCCGCATTCGAAGGCATCCTTGGGCCGCACTTGCACCTCGAGCGGGGCGTCGGGACCGTCGTTGATCAGCAGGATGGCGCCCTCGGCGCCGAAGGGCCAGCCGGGCGCCACGTGGGTCGCCTCGCGTTCGTCGTTGCCGATCAGGGTCAGGCGCTCGTTCGGGTAGACCGGACAGACCGTCTTCCATACCGCGCTGTCGCGCGAGACGCTGACCGTGTACTGCACCTTCTCGCCCGGCGCCGGCAGGTAGACGGCGTGGCCGAAGCGCACTTCGACTTCGCCCGGCGCCAGGTCCTCGGCGCCGACCACGTGGTAGCGCACCTCGTCGCCGCCGAGCAGGTCGCCGAAATCCTTCTGGTGCAGCGCCGCCAGGCCCTGGGCCAGGTCGCGCACGCGGGCGCCGCGCGTCAGGTGGCGGTCGTCGTCGACTTCTTCCTGCGGCAGGGCCAGGGTCACGTGCGAGAAGCAGCGGGTGGCGGCACGTCCGCGCTGTTCGCGCGGGGCGCGCTCCAGCAGGTCGCGCAGCAGCGGGCGGCGCGAGAACAGGGCGAGCCCGGGCGCCTGCCAGATCGCCTCGGGGCTGAACACATCGTTGACCCTGGCAAGGGTTTCGTGCTGGACGTAGACGGGCATGATCGGTTCTCCTCTATGGATGGGCAGGGTCGCTGGCGACGCACAGCGCTAGCAGGGGGCAGATGAAAAACAGCAGATGCGAGCCGCCGGCCGAGAGAAAACTCATCGGCTGCCCCATGACTGGGAAGATCGCGAGGTTGGTGCCCCACGAGAGCAGCAGGTGGCCAGCCACGAAGGCGGCCCCACCGCACAGCAGGAAGCAGCGGAAGCGCGCCAGCCAGGCCAGGCGGAAGTCGCGCGCGCGGGCGCCGTCCAGCCAGCAGCGCAGCGCCGTGTGCAGCAGCCCGGCGAGGAACAGCGCCTGCAGCGCCCACAGCAGCAGGCCGGCGGCCAGGCCGTGGCGGTTCAGGAAGAAGGAAGGCGCGAAATCGTCCTGCACCGCCGGGATGCGCACCACGGCGCCGGCATCCTGGCCCAGCGCCGCCAGGCCGAAGACGTGGTCGGCGCCGAACCAGCCGCCGCTGGCGATGGCCTGTGCACCCAGCAGCAGCTGCTGGCCGGTATGCGGATGCGAGCCGGGGTCGAGCCAGACCAGGAAGCGGTCGGCATAGAAATTCCAGCGCGCGAACTCGGCCGGGCCGGCCACGCGCAGCAGCACCACACCGGCCACCGCGGCCAGCGCCGTGCCGACGCAGGCGGCGGCCAGCCAGTGCCGGCCGCCGGCCAGGGCGAATGCGAGCGCCATCGCGCATCCCCAGACCGTCAACAGCACCAGCGGCGAGTAGTCGTCGACCTGCACCAGCGCCACCGCCAGCAGCACCAGGAACAGCAGGGCCGGCGCGCCCAGGCGCAGCACGCGCAGCAGCGGGCCGCCGGGGGCCGGCTGGCTGCTCGTCGCCAGCGCCAGGCAGTGGGCGGTGAGGGCGGCCAGCACCAGCTTGGCGAATTCGACCGGCTGCAGGTCGTAGACCCCGGTCTCGTCGCCGAACGCGACCTGCAGCAGCAGGAGCAGCAAGGCGATAGCACTCAGCACCAGCAGGCCCAGTTCGAGCCTTGCCTGCGGTAGCGGCCGCCGGTGCGGGGTGCAGCGCAGCGCGCGCAGCAGGCCGCAGGCGCCGGCGCCGACCGCCAGCAGGGCGCCGGTCTTGCCGGCATGGCGCAGCCAGGACGATTCCAGCGTGCCCAGGCCGAGTTCGAGCTGGGCCAGCAGGCCTGCCGCGAACAGCAGCACGGCCGCGCCGGCGGCCAGTGAACGGCCGCCCGACAGCCACAGGCACCACAGCGCGGCCCAGGCCACCAGCAGGCCGATGCCGGCGCCGGCCGGCGCGCCGGTCTTCTGCAGGAACATCAGCGCCGCGCCGAGGCCGGCCAGCAGCAGGGAGGCGAGCGCGCCGAGCGTGCGCCGGCTGCCCAGGCGGCGAGCGCCGCCGCCCAGCAGCAGGGCGATGCCGGCGGCCAGCGTCAGTCCGAGCACGCCGGCCAGCGGCAGCATCGCCTGCGACGGCAGGCGCCAGTGATCGCGCCGCGTCCACGACCAGCTCAGGCCTTCGGGCAGGCGCTTCTGGGCTTCGCGGTACAGGGCGACGTGGGAGACCGGCTGCAGGTGCAGCAGGTCGCCGTTGCGTTCCAGCAGGAGGCGGGTGCGGTCCAGCTGGAGGGCGCCGGCGCCCTCCAGGCTCTCCTCGCGCTCGGCCAGCAGCAGGGCGTCATGCGGATGCCCGGCCGGCTGCAGCAGGAGCGGTGCCTGCTGGATRCCGGCACCGCCCGCCAGCAGCATGCCGTCGGCGGTCTGCCGGAGGGTGGCGCCGGGCGCCGCCACGCCGGCGATGGCGATGCGGTTGCCGCAATCCAGGTTGCCGCCGAAGACCAGCGGGTGGTCGAAGCCCAGTGCCGACGGCAGCCAGCGGTTCCAGGCGCCCGCCAGGCGCGCCGCCAGCCGGGTATCCGGACAGTCGGGCTGGGGCCGGCCATCGCGCAGCAGGGTGGCGCCGTCGTAGCGCCATCGGGCCCCGGCGCGCGAGAAGGCGACCCTGCCGGCGTCGACGCCATCGACTTCGAAGCCGGCGGCGCCGAGCTGGAAGCGCTGGCCCTGGGCCAGCAGCACGCTGCCGGCGCGGCGCCGCGTATCGCCATGCTGGACCAGCAGCGCCGTCGAGGCGGCACCGGCGGCCGACCAGGCGCCGCCGGCGTCGCGGCGCAGGCGGATCCGCGCACCCTCGGCCGGCGACAGGCCGAGGGCGGCGCCGTCCAGCGTAAGCTCCTTGCCGGCATCCAGCGCCACCGTGACCCGGGCCGGCATCCACGCCACCGGCGCGCGCAGCAGGCAGGCCAGCTGCAGGACGCACAGCAGCAGAAGCACGGCGGCGACCAGCGTCCGGCCGCCCCAGACGCGGATGCCCGCGGCCGGCGCGGCCGCGGCACGTGGCAGACCGGCCGCCTGGCGATGGAGCGCGGCGCCGCTCATGCCGCCCTCCGCACGGCTTCATGGGCGCAGGCGCCGCGTGCGCGCTCGATCAGGCGGCTGATCTCGAGGGCGTGGCGGGGGCGCTGTTCCGGTCGCGGAGCCAGCAGGGCGCGCAGCAGGCCGAGGGCCGCCTCGCCGGCAGCACCGCCGGCAAGGCCGGCATGACGCAGGTAGAGCGCGGCTTCGTCCGGCGCCAGGATGGCCGGCAGGGCGCCGCCGTGCCGCGTGCGCAGGACGGCCGCGCCATCGTTCCCGTGTTCGCGCCAGGCCGTGCCGCAGGCGCTGCAGAAGCGCAGCATCGCGCCGGTGACGAGGTGGTAGAGCAGGGCGCCGAGGGCAAAATAATCGCTGCGCGCATCGGTTTGATAGCGCCCATCGGCATCGGGGAAGAACTGCTCGGGCGCCTGCCAGTTGGCGGTGCCGGCATAGGAATGCGCGGCGCGTTCCGCCAGCGGGCGGTTGGTGCCGAAATCGGCCAGCTTCAGTGCGCCGCCGCGGTCGACCAGCAGGTTGGCCGGTTTCAGGTCGAGGTGGCGCCAGCCGTACTGGTGGACCTTGGCGAGGGCCTGGTTGGCCTGGGCGGTCCAGTCCAGGGCTTGCGGGAAGGAGGGCGCCGCGCCGCGCGCACGCAGGGCGTCGAGGTGGCGCGCCAGGTCGCCGTCGAGCAGTTCCAGGGCCATCGCCGGCTGGCCGTGGTGCTCGCCGCTGTCCAGCAAGCGCACGATGTGGCGCTGGTCCCAGGGACGCAGCGCCCGCAGGAAGGCGATTTCGGCTTCCAGGCAGGCGCTCCAGCGCGGGCGCTGCGGCGGCAGGGCCAGCGCCATCTGTGCGGTATTGACGAGCTTGAGGACGGCGGGCTGGCCGCCGCCGCAAGGCAGCGCATGCCACAGCAGGCCATAGCTGGAGCTTGCCAGCGGTTCGCTCAGGCGCCAGGCGCCGGCCGTCAGGGTGATGATGTCGCCCGCTTCGAGCATGTGTCCTCCCGATTGGCGGCGGCACAGGCGCCGCCGCTCGGGGCTAGCGGGGGGAGGACGAAAAAAAACCGCGCCTGGGCGCGGTTCTCATGGATGGCAAGCAATCAGCGGTGCCAGCCACCGTGGTCGTAGCGGTCGTGGCGGTCGTAGCCGCCGCGGTCATAGTAGCGGCCGCGATCGTAGTAGCGGCCACGGTCATAGTAGGGACGCGATTCCACGTACACCGGGCGCGACTCGACGTAGACCGGACGCGGCTCGTAGTAATAGCTCGGGCGCGATTCCACATAGACGGCGGCAGGCGCCGGCTGGTAGTAGCCGCTCGAGTAGTAATTGTTCGTGTAGCCGCTCGACACGTAGCCGCGATCGCGGTAATAGTAATCGTCGTTCGTGCGCACCGAGTTGCCGACGGCCGCGCCGATCGCTGCGCCGACCAGTGCGCCGTCGCGTCCCGCCGCACCGCCGCCGATGGCTGCGCCGGCCAGCGCGCCGATGACGGTGTTCGCTCCCCGATCTTGAGCCATTGCCGTGGAGGACACGGCGGCCGCGGCCAGGAGTACCGCACCAAAGCATTTTTTGTTCAACATGGCTTTTCCTTCGGCCTCTACGGGGATCAACATGATCGCTACGACGCAAGGCATGACGTCACTATAGCCCCCACCGGCGAGGCTGCCACGGGTGAATACAGAATCTTACACATGCATCAGGCATCGTAACATTTCAGGCGGCAGGGCTTGCACTCGGCCAAGGCCGCCCCATCTAGCTGGGGTCTCTACTTCTTTACACCAGCCCATGGCGCGCCGTCGATCCAATATGTCTGTTCTTGCAATCCTGGTACTGGTGCACCTGTATATCGGCCTGCGCCTGTTGCCTGGCATGAACGCCGGGCTGGTCGGCATATTTCTCGGCATCATCCTGCTGAGCATCTCGGCGGTGCTGGTGCGCATCGGCCTGGTGGCGCCCAGCCTGCGCCGCAGCCGCTGGTCCGGCCCGCTGTCGTGGGCCGGCCTGCTGGCGATGGGCTTCTTTTCCTCGCTGCTGGTGTTGACCTTCGTGCGCGACGTCCTGTTGCTGATCGTCACCCTGGCGGGCGCCGGCAGCCCCGCGCTCGCATTCGACAGCGCCGTCGCCGTGCCCTTGCTGGCCCTGGCCGTCTCCGCCATCGGTTTCATCAATGCGCGCCGGCTCGCGCGCGTGGTCAAGGTCGACGTGCCGATCGCCGGCCTGCCGAGGGAACTGGAAGGCTATGCGATCGCCCAGATTTCCGACATCCACGTCGGCCCGACCATCAAGCGCGCCTACCTGAACGCCATCGTCAACAAGGTCAATTCGCTGAAGGCCGACGCCATCGCCGTGACCGGCGACCTGGTCGACGGCAGCGTGCAGCGCCTGGCCATGCATACCCAGCCGCTGGAGCGCCTGGCCGCGCCCGACGGCGTGTTCTTCGTCACCGGCAACCACGAATACTATTCCGGCGCCGAGCAGTGGATCGCCGAGGTGCGCCGCCTGGGCTTGCGCGTGTTGCTGAACGAACACGTGATCCGCCGCCGCGGCCAGGCCGCCGTGATGATCGCCGGCGTGACCGACTATACGGCCCAGCATTTCAACCCCCTGCACAAGAGCGACCCGCAGCAGGCGGCGGCCGGCGCACCGGACGACGTCGCCGTGAAAGTCCTGCTGGCCCACCAGCCGCGCAGCGCGCCGGCGGCGGCCGATGCCGGTTTCGACCTGCAACTGTCCGGCCACACCCACGGCGGCCAGTTCTTTCCGTGGAACCTGTTCGTGCCGCTGCAGCAGCCCTTCGTTGCCGGCCTGAACCGGGTGCGCTCGCTGTGGGTGTATACCAGCCGCGGCACCGGCTACTGGGGACCGCCCAAGCGTTTCGGGGCGCCGTCGGAGATTACGCTTGTGCGGCTGGTGCCCGCGTAACAATCCACCAATTATGTATTTACGGCAATAAATTTCCTAAAACGGCAGCGATTGCGTTATTGTTTCGGTCATTTCGACCCGAAGAAAAGGACAAACGCATGGACCGCCGCATCAGCCTTCCCGCCCTGACCCTCGTCGCTGCCAGCCTGCTGGCCGGCCTCGCGACCGCGGGCAGCGCAAACGCTGCCCCTCCCGGTAACGATCCGGCCGCGCTCGCCAAGGTGCGGGATACGGCGATGCAGAGCGACTATGCCTACCAGCGCCTCGAAGACCTGACCGACCTGGTCGGCCCGCGCCTGTCCGGTTCCGCCGGCGCCGCCGCCGCCGTCTCCCAGGTGGCCGCCGAGCTGCGCAAGCTGGGCGCCAAGGTGACCCTGCAGCCGGTCAAGGTTCCGCACTGGGTGCGCGGCGTCGAGACCGCCGAAGTGGTCGACTACAAGGGCCGTCCGGAAGGCGTCACCCAGAAAGTCGTGCTGACCGCCCTCGGCGGCTCGGGCGCGACCCCGGCGGCCGGCATCACGGCCGAGGTGATCGTGGTGCGCAGCTTCGACGAACTGAAGGCGCGCGCGGCCGAGGTGAAGGGCCGCATCGTGCTGTTCGACGTGCCCTTTGACCAGGACATGGCCGACCGTGGCCTGGCCGGCACCGCCTACGGACAGGCGGTGGCCTTCCGCGGCGCCGGTCCGCGCATGGCGGCCGAGATGGGCGCCCAGGCAGCCCTGGTGCGCGCCGTCGGCGGCGCAGCCTACCGCATCGTGCACACCGGCGCCACCAACTTGCCGGCGGACAAGCGCATCCCGGCGGCCGCGGTCACGATCGAAGACTCGATGCTGATCGCCCGCCTGTCCAAGCGCGGTCCGGTGCGCCTGCACCTGACCCTGACCCCGCAGACCCTGCCGGATGCCGACAGCTTCAACGTGATCGCCGACTGGCCGGGCACCGACAAGGCCGACGAGATCGTGCTGGTGTCGGGTCACCTCGATTCCTGGGACCTGGCCACCGGCGCCAACGACGACGCCTCGGGCGTGGTCAGCGCCATGGGCGTGATCGACACCCTGCGCAAGCTCGACTACCGTCCGCGCCGCACCATCCGCGTGGTCGCCTGGATGAACGAGGAGAACGGCGGCCGCGGCGGCAAGCACTACGACGATGTCAACAAGTCGACGGCGGAAAAGCATTTCGCCGCCTACGAGGACGACAACGGCTCGGGCCGTCCCTTCGGCATTCGCGCAGGCATCAGCCAGCAGTCGGCAAAGCTGATGGCGCCGCTGCAAGCCGCCCTCTATCCGATGGGCGCGGGCGCCTTCCGCCGTGAAGACGTGGTCGGTGCGGGCGACCTGCACGATCTCGAAGCCTCCGGCGTGCCGAGCTTCGAACCGTGGATCGATTCGGCCAACTACTTCAATTACCACCACACCACGGCCGACACCTTCGACAAGGTCGATCCGGAAAACCTGCGCCGCCACGTTGCCGTCATGGCGACGACCGCGTGGTTCCTGGCGAATATGGACCAGCCGATCGGCCGCTCGAACATCGCCGCGCCGGCAGCCGCTTCCGCCGCCAGGTAAGCGTCCTCACAGGCCGTGACGGATCGGCAGGCGGCTCAACTGCTGCCGATCCGCCGCACGGCGCGCGCGTGGCCGCGGAAGGGGCGGCCATACACGGTCTGGATGCCGCTGGCGAAGTTTTGCCCCCATACCAGCTGTGGCCGGGTATCGTGCTGTTCGCTCGACCAGTACCACACACGGTCGAAGCGTTCGCGCAGGTTGGCGAACAGCAGGGCGAGCTCGCGCCGCGTCGGCAGGTCCGCATCCTGCGAGCCTGCCCATTCGCGGGCCGTCGGCCAGCTCACATCCGACACGTCGTCCGCCAGCAGCACCAGGTGGTAGTCGGCTTCGCCGTCCTTGCCCAGGATCAGCCCGGCATATGCCTCGCCTTCCTTGAGCATTTCTTGAATCCTCAGGTATTCGCCCATCGCGCAATCCTCGCTATGTCTCTTGGTCTGTGTGTTAAGACCATGTTCACAGCGAGTCAGTTTCCGCACGCAATACGACGCAGCTCATAACATCGTGCGCACAAGCTGATCTGTGTCGGGTTCATCCGGCATTTTGTTTGCGTTTAATTACAACAGGAAAGTTTTCATCGGAATGCGTTGAACTCCGACAGTTTCCTTGCGTCAAAGAAGCACGTTAACTTTTTTCGCAAGTAACTTTTTTGATGAAGAAACTCGCTGCTTTTGCTTCGATCATCTGCATGCTGTTGAGCGCATGCGGCGCCGGCGTCACCGACCAGCGTGCCCCGCAAACCCGGGCCCGGACCGCCGGCGACATCATGGACAGTGCCGCCACTGCAGCCGGCGGCGCCGATTCCGCGGCCGGCCAGGTGAGCGGCGCCGCCACCGACGTCAGCACCGAACCCGGCCCCGAGGAAAGCAATCCCCGGCCGGAACAGAAGGCCGAGGCTACCCAGCCCCTGGCTGCCACGCCGGCACCGGCCCCGGCGCCGCCGCCTGGGACGCCGAGCCCGTCGCCGGCCGTCATCTACATTAATTGAAAGCTAGGCCTCGTCGTCCTGGTCGTCGAGCGGCCGGGCGATCTGCGGGCCGTCAGCGCTGGCATTGTTGACCTTCTTGCTGACCTTGTACCAGTCGAAGGACTCGGCCGCGACGGCGGCGTGGCGCGCCAGTTCCAGCGCCTGCTGGGGCGTGAGGGCGGGGGACAGCCACAGCGCCGCATCCTCGGCGTTCATGACCACCGGGCGCCGGTCGTGGATGTCGAGCATGCCGCCGGAGGCATCGTCGGTGACCAGCACGAAGCCGGCCTCGGCGCGGTTTTCCTCGAAAGGACCGAAGTTGGCCAGCGCCAGCAGGAACAGCGGTTCGTGGTCCTTGCGGTGGATGTGCCAGGGCTGCTTGTGGCCTTTTTCTCCCGTCCATTCGTACCAGCCCTCGGCCGGCACGATGCCGCGCCCGTTCTTGAGCAGGCGCGACCAGTAGCTGCTGCCAAGCTTCTCGAGGCGGGCGTTGATGGCGATCGGGATCTTGCCTTCGGCCCAACGCGGGCGGTAGCTCCAGAACACGTCGTCGACGCGATGCTCGCCGTCCTGCACATGCAGCACGGGCCGGTAGGTGCCGGGCGCCGCGTTCGTGGTCGGCCCCGATTCGCTGTCGAACACGGCATCGGTCCAGCCGAACACATTGGCGTAGTGGCGCGCGGTCTGGCTTTGGTCAAATCGTCCACACATGGCCCGATGCTACCGTAGTTGCCGGGAATCGGGCGTCCGTTAGCCGGGCAGGGCGCCGAAGCGGAACTTGCAGGAAGGTTGTGCGACCAGGCCGACATATCGGCAGGAAGTTCTTACCTGTTTCGGGACTTGTGGCCGACGAAGGCGTCCCAACTTCCTGTCATGTTTCGACAGGTAGTCTCCCTGCTTCTTTGTGTCTCCACCTCAGTGATCGGCTGAAAATTCCGCCGCTGTTCGCTTTCGCGACAGCGGCATTTTTTTGTCAGGAGCCGCGCGCAGGCTTGGCGGCCTTCGGCGGCGCGCTGCAGGCCCGCGTGCAACGCAGGTACTTGTCGTCGCAGGCCCCGACGCGCTCGGACTGGCGGCGGTGGAAACTGTCGCTGCCGGCAGCCTGTTCCTGCACCGACTGGCCCTGGCTGTGGCTGGCCGTGTTGGCGAAGGGGTTCTTCTGCGATACCGACTCCCCGATCAGATCATCGTTGCTGGTTGCCTTGCGTGCCGTGGCCTTGCACTCCTGGCGCTCGCTGCCGCACATCGATTTGCAGAAGCCGGCATCGTCGGCGGCCCAGACGGAAGGGATGGCGGCAGCGAGGAGGGCTGCCAGGCAAACGGTGCGGATCATGATCAGGTTTCCTGAGATTGAGTGGTTAAAGTATAAACTTTCCTCAAGGTAGGGCAAGACCCAATTTGCATGATTCGTACCCGCGCACGACCAAGCGTTTGCAGCCGGCCAGATCCGGGCGTATTCTGTGCATATAACATTGCTACAAATGGAGACAAACATGAAACTTCGGCCCGCACCCGTGCACCTGACGGCCCGTTTCCATGGCCCCTTGCGCTTCGGCAGCCGCTGGCGCGGCCACGAACTAATGCTGCGTCTCTGCCAGCTGGTGGTGTTCTTCCTGCTGGCGGTGGTCGGCGGGCAGTTCATCGCCCTGCTGATCCGGCACACCGTGCGTGCGCTCGCCGCCTACTGACGCGCCCCGCTCCAGCATCTCGAAGGCGGCCATCCCGGCCAGCATCGCAGCGCTGAAGATCAGGGGCTTGATGCCGCCTGCTACCAGCGAGGCCAGCGCCGGCCCCGGGCAGAAGCCCGCCAGTCCCCAGCCGGCGCCGAACGCCAGGCTGCCGAGCACCAGGCGGGAATCGATCCGGGTGGCGGTGGGCAGTCGCATGAGGCCGCCGAGCAGGGCGCGTTCGCGCCTGCCGGCAAGGCGGAAGGCCAGCAGGCCGACCAGGATGGCGCCGCCCATCACGAAGGCCAGCGAAGGATCCCAGTTGCCGGCGATGTCGAGAAAGCCCTGGACCTTGGCGGGATTCGTCATGCCCGCCACGATCAGGCCGATCCCGAAGACCAGGCCGACGATGAAGGCGCTCAGGACAGCCATGAGCGCACCAGGAACACGGTGACGAAACCGGCCAGCATGAAGGCGGCCGTGGCTACCAGCGAGCGCAGCGACAGGCGCGACAGTCCGCAGACGCCGTGGCCGCTGGTGCAGCCGGCGCCGTAGCGGGTGCCGACTCCGACCAGCAGGCCGGCCGCGACCAGCGTGCCGCCGCCGGCGTCGATGCGGACCGCGGGCAGGGGGGCAAACAGCCCCCAGGCCAGCGGTGCCAGCACCAGCCCGCCCAGGAAGGCCAGGCGCCAGGCGATGTCGCCCCGCGCCGGACGCAGCAGGCCGCCGAGGATGCCGCTGATGCCGGCGATCCGCCCGTTCAGCAGCACGAAAGCCGAGGCCGCCAGGCCGATCAGCAGGCCGCCCGCCAGCGCCGTCCATGGCGAGAAGTGAATCCAGTCAATCGTCATGTTCTGTCTCCTGCGGCTTGATGCAGTAGAGCCGATAGAGGACCTGCAGCACCTCCGTCGCTTCCTTGCTGGCCAGTGCGTAATGGATCTGCTTGCCCTCGCGCCGGGTGTGCACCAGCTTTTCCTCGCGCAGCACGCCGAGCTGCTGGGAGAGCGTGGGTTGCTGGATGCCGAGCATGGTTTCGAGTTCGCTGACGCAGAATTCGCCCTGGGTCAGCTGGCACAGCAGCAGCAGGCGGTCCGGATTGCCCAGCACCTTCAGTAATCCGCAGGCGCGGGCGGCGGCGGCCCGCATTTCCTCGAGATCGAGCTTGTCTTGATCTTGTGTCACCATGTCGTATCTTTGATTAGAATCTACCTGAATATATTATATGAAGATACGATCTATAATCAAATAGATTGTTGATCCTCTTCGATATGACTGATCTCGCACTCGGCCCCTTCATGCTG
Organism: Massilia sp. 05N420; assembly: GCF_056397205.1. Lineage (NCBI taxonomy): Bacteria > Pseudomonadati > Pseudomonadota > Betaproteobacteria > Burkholderiales > Oxalobacteraceae > Massilia > Massilia sp. 05N420. The sequence goes on along the minus strand of NZ_JBFTMX010000017.1, from coordinate 122,512 downwards.
CCCCTGCATACCTTGCTGGTGTTCCTCGCCCTGGCCGCGGCGCTGGTGCTCGGCGTGCGTCTGGCGAAGCGCCGGCGGCTGGACGCCGAAGGTCCGCTGTGGCTGCTGGCGGCCTGGATCCTGCTCGCGGCGCGCGCCGGCTTCGTCCTGCGCTACCACAACCTGTATTTCGCGGAACCCTTGCGCATACCCGACCTGCGCGACGGCGGTTTCATGCCGGCGGCCGGACTGGCGGCGGCCGGCGCCGCGGCTGCCTGGCTGATGTGGCGGCGCTCCGCCAGGCGGATTCCGCTGCTGGGCGCACTCGCTGCGGGCGTGCTGGTCTGGAGCGCCGGGAATGCCGCCATCAAGCAGTGGCCGCCGCAACAGCGCTTGCCGGCGGCGGAATTCGCCACCCTGGACGGGCAGGCGATGCGGCTGCCTTCCGGATCGGGCCGGCCTGTGGTGGTGAATCTGTGGGCCAGCTGGTGCCCGCCATGCCGACGCGAGATGCCGGCGCTGGCCCGGGCCCAGGCCGAGCATCCGGAAGTGGACTTCCTGTTCGCCAACCAGGGCGAATCGGCGGCCGCGGTGAAGGCCTATCTGTCGGCGCAAGGCCTGGAACTGCGCAACGTCGTCCTCGACACGACCAGGACCCTCGCCAGGCAGAGCAACTCGGTCGGCCTGCCGACGACGCTGTTCTTCGATGCGCGCGGCCGGCTGGTCGACCGCCGCGCCGGCGAACTGTCGCCGGCGACTATCGCGCAGCGGCTCGAGACCCTGGCACAGCCGCCGTCGGCTCAGGCGCCGGCCGCTCCCGGTCCTTCCCAATAGCCCGGCCGGTTGTAGATCGCCTTCAGGTAGTCGATGAAATGCCGGATCTTCGCCGGCAGGTAGCGCTGCTGCGGATACACGGCCTGGATCGGATAGTCGTGCACCGCGAATTCGTCGAGCACCGTCACCAGTTCCCCGCGTTTCAGCTCGGCCTGGATCTCCCAGGTCGAGCGCCAGCCGATGCCCAGCCCTTGCTTGACCCAGCCGAACAACAGCTCGCCGTCGTTGCAGGCGAGGTCGCCGTCGACGCGCACCGCGAACAGCTTGCCGTCGCGCTGGAAGGTCCAGCCGCGCTGCTGGCCGCCCTGCAGGTTGAAGGCCAGGCAGTTGTGTCGCACCAGGTCTTCCGGCGCCGCGGGCATGCCGTGGCGCTCGAAGTAGGCCGGGGTGCCGCACACCACGCGCCGGTTCGGGAACAGCGGGATCGCTACATAGTTCGGGTCCTGTACTTCGCCGATGCGGATCGACATGTCGTAACCCTCGCGCACCAGGTCGACCACGCTGTCGGTGAAATTGAAGGACATCTTGAGATCCGGATGGATGGCGCGGAAGGCCGGCGCATGCGGCGCCACGTGCGAGCGCCCGAAGGCCGCCGGCGCCGAGACGACCAGGTGGCCGCGCACCGTGCTGCGGCCCTCGCTGATGCTGTTCTCGGTGATGTCGAAGTCGCGCAGCAACTGGCGGCAGGGTTCGATGAACTGCTCGCCCAGGGCCGTCAGCGTGAGCCCGCGCGTGGAGCGGTGCATCAGGCGCACGCCCAGGCGCTGTTCGAGCGCATCGAGGCGCCGCCCCATGACCACCGGGGTCACGCCCTCCACCAGGGCAGCGGCGGCGAAGCTGCCCTTCTCGGTGACGAGCACGAAGCTGCGGATTTCGGTATAGCGGTCCATCGGTGGTGCACTCCATACTTCAAGTATCGACAGACTCGATGGTAGCAGCAATTCAACAGTCCCGGCTTTGTCGCTATTCTGGATTCCATCATCCGATCAATCCACGGCAAGGGAGGCGACTATGGCCCGTATGAGGGCAATCGATGCGGCAGCGGCGGTGCTGCGCAGGGAAGGGGTGGGCAAGGTGTTCGGCGTGCYGGGCGCGGCCATCAACCCGCTTTATTCGGCGATGAAGAAGAGCGGCGGCTTCGAGCACGTGCTGGCGCGCCACGTCGAAGGCGCTTCCCACATGGCCGAGGGCTATACCCGCGCACGGGCCGGCAACATCGGCGTGTGCATCGGCACTTCCGGCCCGGCCGGCACCGACATGATCACCGGACTCTACTCTGCCTGGGCCGATTCGATACCTATCCTATGCATTACCGGCCAGGCCCCCCGCGCCCGGCTGTACAAGGAAGACTTCCAGGCGGTCGACATCGAATCGATTGCCAAGCCGGTCACCAAGTGGGCGGTCACGGTGCGCGAGCCGGCACTGGTGCCGCGCGTGTTCCAGCAAGCCTTCCACATCATGCGGTCCGGCCGTCCGGGCCCGGTGCTGATCGACCTGCCTTTCGACGTCCAGATGGCCGAGATCGAGTTCGACGTCGAGACCTATTCTTCGCTGCCGGTCTACAAGCCGGCCGCCACCCGCGCCCAGGCCGAAAAGGCGCTGTCGATGCTGAATGCGGCCGAGCGGCCGCTGATCGTCTGCGGGGGCGGCGTGATCAATGCCGACGCGGCCGCCAAGCTGCAGGAATTCGCGGAGATCGTCGGCGTGCCGGTGATTCCCACCCTGATGGGCTGGGGCGCGATTCCGGACGACCATCCGCTGATGGCGGGCATGGTCGGCCTGCAGACCTCCCACCGCTACGGCAACGCCACCATGCTGGCCTCCGACTTCGTGATCGGCATCGGCAACCGCTGGGCGAACCGCCACACCGGCTCGGTCGACGTCTATACCAAGGGGCGCAAGTTCGTCCACATCGACATCGAGCCGACCCAGATCGGCCGCGTGTTCGATCCGGATTTCGGCATCGTGTCGGATGCCGGCGCCGCGCTCGACCTGCTGATCGACGTGGCGCGCGGCCTCAAGCTGATCGACGGCCTGCCCGACCGCGGCGCCTGGGTCGAGGAGTGCCAGGCCCGCAAGCGCAGCATGCTGCGCAAGACCCACTTCGAGGACGCACCGCTCAAGCCGCAGCGCGTGTACGAGGAGATGAACCGCGCCTTCGGGCCGGACGCCTGCTACGTCAGCACGATCGGCCTGTCGCAGATCGCCGCCGCCCAGTTCCTGCACGTCTACAAGGCGCGCCACTGGATCAACTGCGGCCAGGCCGGCCCGCTGGGCTGGACCATTCCGGCCGCGCTGGGCGTGTGCGCCGCCGACCCGCAGCGCGAGGTGGTCGCCATCTCGGGCGACTACGACTTCCAGTTCATGATCGAGGAGCTGGCCGTGGGCGCCCAGTTCAAGCTGCCCTACCTGCACGTGGTGGTCAACAACGCCTACCTCGGCCTGATCCGCCAGGCCCAGCGCGGCTTCGACATGGATTACTGCGTGCAGCTCGCCTTCGAGAACATCAACGCGCCGGCGCTGGAGAGCTACGGGGTCGACCACGTGGCGGTGGCCGAAGGCCTCGGCTGCAAGGCGATCCGCGTGCGCCGCGCCGAGGACATCCAGCCGGCCTTCGCCCAGGCGAGGGACTGGATGCGCGAGCACCGCGTGCCGGTGATCGTCGAGATCATCCTGGAGCGCGTCACGAATATCGCGATGGGCACCGAGATCGACGCCGTCAACGAATTCGAAGCGCTGGCCGTCAGCATCGCCGACGCGCCCACCGCCATCGCCCACACCCAGGCCTGAAGGAGAGAAGAACATGCCGAAGTTCGCAGCCAACCTGACCATGCTGTTCAACGAGATCCCCTTCCTCGACCGCTTCCAGGCCGCCGCCGATGCCGGTTTCAAGGGTGTCGAGTACCTCTTCCCCTATGCCTTCGAGGCCGGCGCGCTGGCCGAACGGCTGGACCGCCACCAGCTGACCCAGGTCCTGCACAACCTGCCGGCCGGTGACTGGGACAAGGGCGAACGCGGCATCGCCTGCATACCCGGGCGCGCGGGCGAATTCCAGGACGGCGTCGGCCGCGCCATCGATTACGCCCGCCAGCTCGGCTGCAAGCAGCTGAACTGCCTGGCCGGTATCGCCCCGGCCGACGCCGATCCCGAGCGCGTGCACCAGACCTTCGTCGACAACGTCCGCTTTGCCTCCGTCAAGCTGAAGGAAGCCGGCATCCGCCTGCTGATCGAGCCGGTCAACAATCGCGACATCCCCGGCTTCTGGCTGAACCGCACCGGGCAGGCCATCGCCATCATCGACGAAGTCGGCTCGGACAATCTCTTCCTGCAGTACGACATCTACCACGCCCAGCGCATGGAGGGAGAGCTCGGCAACACGATCGCCAGGCACCTGGGCCGCATCGCCCACATCCAGGTGGCGGACAACCCGGGCCGCAACGAGCCCGGCACCGGCGAGATCAACTACCCCTGGCTGTTCCGTCATATCGACAAGCTCGGCTACGAGGGCTGGATCGGCTGCGAGTACAAGCCGGCCGCGGATACCCGCGCGGGCCTGGGCTGGATCGAGGCGCTGGCCGGCTGAACCCACACGAACAACAGAGAACACACGAGGAGAACGACATGGCAAAGATCGGATTCATCGGCCTGGGCATCATGGGCGCCCCGATGGCGGGCCACCTGGCGAGCAACGGCCACACCCTGTACACCTACACCCACGGCGAGACGCCCGCCAGCCTGCTGGACGCCGGCGCGCGCGCCTGCGGCAGCAGCGCCGACGTGGCCCGGCAAGCCGACATCGTCATCATCATGGTGCCGGACACCCCGCAGGTGGAAGAGGTGCTGTTCGCGCCGGATGGCGTGGCGGCGGGCCTCAAGGATGGGCTTGACCGCGGCAAGGTCGTGGTCGACATGAGCTCGATCTCGCCGGTGGCCACCAAGGATTTCGCGCGCCGCATCAAGGAACTCGGTTGCGAGTACCTGGACGCGCCGGTGTCGGGCGGCGAGGTCGGCGCCAAGGCGGCTTCGCTCACCATCATGGTGGGCGGCAGCGAGGCGGCCTTCGACCGCGTGCGTCCGCTGTTCCAGCTGATGGGCAAGAACATCACCCTGGTCGGCGGCAACGGCGACGGCCAGATCACCAAAGTCGCCAACCAGATCATCGTGGCGCTGACCATCGAGGCGGTCGGCGAGGCCCTGCTGCTGGCGGCCAAGGCCGGCGCCGACCCCGCCCGCGTGCGCGAGGCACTGATGGGCGGCTTCGCCTCTTCGCGCATCCTCGAAGTGCACGGTGAGCGCATGGTCAAGCGCAGCTTCGCGCCGGGCTTCCGCATCGACCTGCACCGCAAGGACCTGAACCTGGCGCTGGCCACCGGACGCCAACTGGGCGTGGCGCTGCCGAACACCGCCACCGCCCAGGAACTGTTCAACACCTGCGCGGCCCACGGCGGCGGCAACTGGGACCACTCGGCCATGGTGCGCGCGCTGGAGATCATGTCCAACTTCGCGGTCGCCCAGGAAGCCTGATGGAGTCGGCGACGTTCACCGATCCGCGCGGGCTGCTCGGGCGCATGTTCCAGGCCGCGGTCGACGCCGCCCAGCCGGCGCGCCGCATCCCCGCATACCTGCCGCAGCCGCCGAAGGGACGTACGATCGTCATCGGCGCCGGCAAGGCGTCGAGCGCGATGGCGCAGGCCCTCGAGCGCCACTGGCCCGGCCCGCTCAGCGGGCTGGTCGCGACGCGCTACGGCTATGCGGTGCCCTGCGAGCGCATCAGGATCGTCGAGGCGGCGCATCCGGTGCCGGACGCCGCCGGCCTCGAAGCGGCGCGGCAGATGCTGGACACGGTGCGCGGCCTGGGGCCCGACGACCTGGTGATCTGCCTGATCTCGGGCGGCGGTTCGGCCCTGCTGCCGCTGCCGGGCGAGGGCATCACGCTGGAAGACAAGCAGGCCATCAACCGCGCGCTGCTGGCCTGCGGCGCCAGCATCACCGAGATGAATTGCGTGCGCCGCCACCTGTCCGCCATCAAGGGCGGGCGCCTGGCCGCGGCCTGCCATCCGGCGCGCGTCGTCAACCTCTTGATTTCGGACGTGCCCGGCGACGACCCGATCGACATCGCCTCCGGTCCCACCGTGGCCGACCCGACCACCTGCCTTGACGCGTTGGCCATCGTGCGACGCTACGGCATCGAGCTGCCGGCCGGCGCCCGCCGCCTGCTCGAAAGCGGCGAAGGCGAAAGCGTCAAGCCGGGCGACCCGCGCCTGGCGAAGGTCAGCACCCGCATGATCGCCTCGCCGCAGATGGCGCTGGAAGCGGCGGCCGCGGTGGCGCGCGAGGCCGGCGTCACCCCGCTGATCCTCGGCGACAGCATCGAGGGCGAGGCGAGGGAAGTCGCCAAGGTCATGGCCGGCATCGCGCTGCAGGCGCGGCGCCATGGACAACCGCTGGCCGCGCCCTGCGTACTGCTGTCCGGCGGCGAGACCACGGTGACCCTGCGCGGCCAGGGCCGGGGCGGACGCAACGTCGAGTTCCTGCTGGCCCTCGCGCTGGCGCTGGACGGCGCCTCCGGCATCCACGCGCTGGCGGCCGACACCGACGGCGTCGACGGCGCGGAAGAAGTGGCCGGCGCCTTCATGGCGCCGGATACCCTGGCGCGCGCCTGGGCCAAGGGAATGCCGCCGCGCGACAGCCTGGACGATAATGATGCCCATACCTTCTTCGGCGCGCTCGGCGACGCCCTCGTCACCGGGCCGACACTGACCAATGTAAACGACTTCCGGGCGATACTGCTCGTGTAAGCTGCCCAAGCGGCACCCGCTTTCCTCCATTGGCAGGCGCGGCGCAGCAGCGCTGTACCTGCCTTTTTTTCGACAGGACTTGCCATGCTACGTCAACGCCGTTCCCGCATCCTCGCCACCCTCGGCCCCTCCAGCGCCACCTACGAGCGCATCCATGCGCTGGCCGTCGCCGGCGCCGACGTGTTCCGCCTGAACTTCAGCCACGGCTGCCATGCCGACCACGCCGCGCGCTACGCCACGATCCGCGAAGTGGAGCGCGAACTGCGGCGCCCGATCGGCATCCTGATGGACCYGCAGGGCCCGAAGCTGCGGGTCGGCCGCCTGGCCGGCGGCAAGGCGATGCTGGAGGCCGGCAAGCGCTTCCGGCTCGACCTCGACCCGGCAAGCGGCGACGCCGCACGCGCCGAGCTGCCGCATCCGGAAATCTTCGCGGCGCTGCATCCCGGCATCGAGCTGCTGCTGGACGACGGCAAGCTGCGCCTGCGCGTGGACGCCTGCGGTCCGGACCATGCCGAGACCACGGTGCTGGTCGGCGGGCCGCTGCTGGAGCGCAAGGGCGTCAACGTGCCGGGCGTGGTGCTGCCGATCTCGCCGCTGACCGCCAAGGACCGCGCGGATCTCGCCTTCGGCCTGGAGCTGGGCGTCGACTGGGTCGCGCTGTCCTTCGTGCAGCGCCCCGACGATATCCGCGAGGCGCGCGCGCTGGTGGGCGACCGCGCCTGGCTCATGGCCAAGCTGGAAAAGCCGGCCGCCATCGATGCGCTGGATGAGATCGTCGCGCTGTCGGACGGCGTCATGGTCGCGCGCGGCGACCTCGGCGTGGAGCTGCCGCCGCAGCAGGTGCCGGTCCTGCAGCGCCGCATCGTGCACGCGGCGCGCGCGGCCGGACGCCCGGTGGTGGTGGCCACGCAGATGCTGGAGTCGATGGTGACGGCGCCGGTGCCGACCCGCGCCGAGGTGTCGGACGTCGCCAGCGCGATCTATGAGGGCGCGGATGCGGTGATGCTGTCGGCCGAGTCGGCGTCCGGCCAGTATCCGGTCGAGGCGGTGACGGTGATGGACGACGTGATCCGCGAGGTCGAGAAGGATCCGCGTTGGCGCATCGGCCTGGACGCCAGCCATACGCCGGCCGAAGCGACCACCGCGGACGCGATCTGCTGCGCCCTGCGGCGCGTCGCCAGCCTGCTGGCGCCGGCGGCCATCGTGGCCTACACCACGAGCGGCGCGAGCTGCCTGCGCGCCAGCCGCGAACGCCCGGCCGCGCCGATCCTGGCCCTGACCCCGAATCCGGCGATCGCGCGCCGCCTGGCGCTGGCCTGGGGCGTGCATCCGTTGCCTTTCGAGGAAGCCAGGACCCTGGGCGGCATGGTGGCCGATGGGGCGGTGGCGGCCGTGCAGCATGGGCTGGCCGGGCCGGATGACGACGTGGTGGTGGTGGCGGGATTCCCGTCGGGACGGGCCGGTAGCACCAATCTGCTGCATGTGGCGCGGGTGCGCGAGGTGATTTAACGCCGTCGTTCCCGCGAAAGCGGGGATGACGTGAGACCCCTTGGGTTCCCGCCTTCGCGGGAACGACGTGGGGTGCCGGGACAACGGTTTTAATCCAGCAGATCGAACAACGCCCGCGCAATCACCTTGGTCGCACGGCGCAAATCCTCCAGGTCGATATGCTCGTCCGCCCGCTTGGCATTGCTTTCGCCCACCGTGCGCGGGCCGGCGCCATACAGCACGGCTGGAATGCCGCGCTCGCCGAACAGGCGGGCATCGGTGTACAGCGGGGTGCCGGCGGCTTCGATCGCTTCGTCGAACACGGCGCTGGCATGGCGCGACAGGGCGTCCACCATCGGCTGGTTGCCCGGCAGCGGCTTGAGCGCGTTGGCCAGCAGCAGGCGGCGGATCTCGATGCCGATGCCCGGGCAGTCGGCCACCGCTTCCTGGATCAGCTTGCGCAGCGAGGCTTCGACTTCCGCCGGATTCTCTTCCGGGATCATGCGGCGGTCGAGCTTGAGCACCACCTTGCCCGGCACCACATTGGTGTTGGTGCCGCCTTCGATCAGGCCGACGTTCAGGTAGGGGTGGCTGATGCCCTTCACCTGGCTGCGGGTCTGCTTGTAGATGCGGTTCTGGTCGTACAGGGCGACCAGGATGCGGGTCGCGGCCTGCAGGGCGTCGACGCCGGTCTCCGGCACCGCCGCGTGGCCCATCTTGCCGTTGACCGTGACTTCCATCTGCAGGCAGCCGTTGTGGGCGGTGACGACCTGGTAGCTGAAGCCGGCCGCGATCAGGAGGTCCGGCTTGACCAGTCCCTGGTCCAGCAGCCAGCCCGGACCGAGTTCGCCGCCGAATTCCTCGTCGTAGGTGAAGTAGAGTTCGACACCGCCTTTCAGCGGGGCGCCCAGCGCTTCGAGGGCGCGGGTGGCGAAGGTGAAGGTCGCGAAGTCGCACTTGCTGACCGCGGCGGCGCGGCCGTACAGCTTGCCGTCGGCGATCTCGGCGCCGTAGGGCGGATGGGTCCAGCCTTCGCCCGGCGGCACCACGTCGCCGTGGGCGTTCAGGGCAATGGTGCGGCCGTTGCCGTACTGGCGGCGCACCACCAGGTTGGTGATGGTCTGCAGGCCGGCCTGCTCGACGACCGGCGCCGGCACCGCATGGCGTTCGGCGACGAAGCCGAAGCCCTGCAGCAGTTCGGCGGTGCGTTCGGCGTGCGGCGCATTGTTACCCGGCGGGGTGTCGGTGGGCACGCGCACCAGCTCCTGCAGGAAGCGCACCTCCTCGTCGAAGTGGGCGTCGATCCAGGCGTCGAGGTTCTCGTAAGGGGCAGCGGTGTTGGTAGTCATGTCGGGTCCGTGGCTAGTTGGTCGAGCAGAGTGGAGAAGGCGCGCACGCACAGGTCGGCGTCGTCGTTGGTGATGGATTCCAGCGGGTTGTGGCTGATGCCGGCGTTCAGGCCGCGCAGGAACAACATGGCCTGCGGCATCATCCGATGCAGCATCATGGCGTCGTGGCCGGCGCCGCTGGGCATGCGGAACACCGGCAGGCCGAGGGTCTCGACGGCGCGTTCCCAGCGCTGGCGCCAGGCCGGGTCGCAGGGCGCCGCTGCCGCGCGCATCGATTCTTCGAGCGTGTACTGCAGGCCGCGACGGGCGCAGATCTCGCGCAGCTTTTCCTGGATGTCGCGGGCGCAGGCATCGCGGACTTCATTCGTGGTGGCGCGCACGTCGAGGCTGAAACGGCAGCGTCCGGGCACCACGTTGATCGAGCCGTTCGGCACTTCCAGCATGCCGACGGTGGCGACCAGGTCGGGCACCAGCGCGCCACGCTCCTCGGCGTACAGCACCAGTTCGGCGGCCGCGGCGACGGCGTCGCGCCGCATCGTCATCGGCGTGGTGCCGGCATGGCTGGCCATGCCGACGATCTCGCCGAAGAAACGCACGCTGCCGTTGATCGAGGTGACCACGCCCAGCGGCAGGTCGGCGTCGTTCAGCACCGGACCCTGTTCGATATGGGTCTCGACGAAGCCGAGGTAGCCGGCCGGGTCGCGCTTCAGGGCCGCGATGTCGTCCACCTTCAGGCCGGCCTGCTCGATGGCCGCGCGCATCGTGACGCCGTCGGCGTCGGCCTGTTCGAGCCAGTCGTGGTCGAAGCTGCCGGTGAGGGCGCCCGAGCCCAGGAACACGGCCTTGTAGCGCTGGCCTTCCTCTTCGGCGAAGGCGACCACCTCGATGCCGTAGCCCAGGCGGCGTCCCTGGCGATGCAGCTCGCGCACGCAGGCCATCGGTACCAGGATGCCCAGGCGGCCGTCGTACTTGCCGCCGTTGCGCACCGTGTCGTAATGGGAGCCGGTCATCAGGCGCCTGGCCCGCGGGTCGGCGCCGTGGTAGACACCGACCACGTTGCCGACGGCGTCGACGCGGACCTCGTCGAAGCCGCAGTCCTCGCGCATCCAGCGCGCCAGCTGGGCCGCGCAGGCGCGGTGGGCATCGGTCAGGTAGGTGACGCACAGCTCGCCGCGTTCGGCGTAGCCGGGGTCGCTGTGCACGGCCAGTTCCTCGGCCCAGTCCCACACCAGGTTGCCGAGCACGGGTTCGTGGCCGAACTTGTCGTTCAGGCGGATCTCGGCGATGCGGTGGATGTTGCGCAGCGCCTCCGACAGCTCGAAGTCGGGCTGGTTGTTCAGCCGGCGGGCGAAGRTGGCGATGATCTCGCGCTTCGGGAGACCGGCGCCGCGCGGGCCGCGCACCGCGAGGATGAAGGGGAAGCCGAATTTCGCGTTGTAGGCGGCATTGAGCTGCTGGATGGTGGCGAATTCCTCCGGCGTGCAATCGGTCAGGCCGGCCTTGTTCTGCTCATTTGTCGATTCCGCCGTCAGCGCTTTCGACACCATGGCCTTGCCCGCCAGTTCCGGGTGGGCGCGGATCAGGCCCAGCTTGGCTTCGCCGGGCGCGCTACGCACCGCCTCGACCAGCGCGAGCTTCAACTGCGCCAGGCTGGAGAAGGGCCGCTGTTGCCAGGCGCGCGCGGCGATCCAGGGCGAGTGTTCGTAGACGCCGTCGAGCAGGGCGGTGAATTCCGCCTCGTCGGCGGCGTTGAGTCGTTCGAGGGTCAGCATGTTTACTCCCAGGGAAAGGCGGTGGCCGGGTCGTAGGGGTGGGCCTGTTTCCAGTGGCGCGCGATGTCGATGCGGCGCGCGACCCAGACGCGGTCATGCTGCTGCACGTGGTCGAGGAAGCGCTGCAGCGCGCGGAAACGGCCGGGCCGGCCGAGCAGGCGGCAGTGCATGCCGATGCTCATCATCGTGGGACGCTCCGCGCCTTCCGCGTAATGCACGTCGAAGGCGTCGCGCAGGTAGGCGAAGAAGGGATCGCCGTGCGAGAAGCCCTGCGGCAGGGCGAAGCGCATGTCGTTGCAGTCCAGCGTATAGGGCACCACCAGCTGCGGTACCTGTTCGCCGTCGCTGCGGCGCACCCGCATCCAGAAGGGCAGGTCGTCGCCGTAATAATCGCTGTCGTATTCGAAGCCGCCGTAGTCGGCCACCAGGCGCCGCGTGTTCGAACTGTCGCGGCCGGTGTACCAGCCGCGCGGGCGCTCCCCTAGCAGGCGCTCGATGGCCTGCATCCCGAGCGCCATGTGTTCGCGCTCGGTGGCTTCGTCGACGTTCTGGTAGCTGATCCAGCGCCAGCCGTGGCAGGCGATCTCGTGCCCCAGGTCCTTGAAGGCGGCGGCGACGTCCGGGCAGCGCTCGAGCGCCATGCCGACGCCGAACACGGTCAGCGGCAGGCCGCGCTGTTCGAATTCGCGCAGGATGCGCCAGACCCCGACCCGCGAGCCGTATTCATAGATGCCTTCCATGCTCAGGTGGCGGTCGGGGAAGGCCGCCGGATTGAACATCTCGGACAGGAACTGCTCGCTGCCGGCATCGCCGTGCAGCACGCTGTTCTCGCCGCCTTCTTCGAAATTCAGGACGAACTGCACGGCGACCCGGGCCTGGCCGGGCCATTCGGCATGCGGCGGCTTGGGGCCGTAGCCCTTCAGGTCGCGTGGGTAGTGTTGGCTCATGGAGTCCCTTTCAGTGATTCAGGATGTTCGCGAGGTCGATCCGCTGCGGATCGAGGTCGAGGTTGCGCTGGACGTTGCCGAGATGCTTGTCGACCAGGCGCACGGCGGCGCGCACGTCGCGCCGCTCGAAGGCATCGACGATGGCCACATGCTCGCCGTGCGATTCCTCCGCCGACTGCGAGGACTGGCGCATCAGCGCGATCAGCGAGGAACGGGTCAGCAGTTCGCTCAGCATCTGCTCCAGCACCTGGTTGCCCAGCATCCGTGCCAGCACGATGTGGAAGTCGGCCAGCAGGCGGGTGCGGCCGGGCACTTCCGCATTGTTGACGGCGGCGCGTTCCTGTTCGAGGTGGACGCGCAGCTGGCGGATCTGCTCGTCGGTGATGGTCGCGCACAACTGTTTGGTGACGGCGGTTTCGAGGATGGCGCGCACCTCGAAGACGTCACGCGCTTCCTCGGCGGTCGGGGTGGCGACGAAGGCGCCTCTGGCCGGCTCCAGCACCACCAGGCGGTCGCGGCTCAGCTGGTTGAAGGCTTGCCGCACCACGGTGCGCGAGACCTCGAAGATATCGCCGATCTTCTGTTCGGACAGTTTGGTGCCGGGCATCAGGCGGCGCTCGGCGATCGCATTGGTAATCGAGTCGACGATGCGCTGGGTGGCGCTGGTGGGCGCATCCCCGACCTCGAGCTCGGCGCCGGACGAGGCCGGGACGTCGAGCTGGGGCGGGACGATCTTGAGCGGCGGGCGGGAGCGGGTCATGGTTCGGGAATCGAATAAATAGTTGACATCGTGTTTGAAGTGTATACACTTTTTTTAAAAATGAAAACGGAAAGTGTATGCAATCCTGCATGCACGCTTATCTCAAAGGAGAACCATGGGACACCTCAGCACCCACGTGCTCGACCTCATGCACGGCTGCCCGGCCGCCGGCATGCGCGTCAGCCTGCAGGCGATCGACGGCGCCACCGCGCGCACGATCAAGACCCTCACCCTGAATGCCGACGGCCGCACCGACGGCGGTCCGCTGCTCGACGCCTCTACCATGGCAGCCGGGCGCTACCGCTTGGTGTTCTCGGTGGCGGATTACTTCCGCGGACGTGGCGTCGCGCTGCCGGAGCCGGCCTTCATCGACGAGGTGCCGATCGATTTCGGCATCGCCGATGCCAACGGCCACTACCACGTGCCGCTGCTGGTCAGCCCCTGGGCTTACTCGACTTACCGCGGTTCGTAGCGCTTTCAACGCACGATAAGATTTTTATATCCAAACATAAAAGAATCGTATACAGTTGTTTGCGTCGCCGCGGAGCGCATCGGCAGGCGGAAGTGATCCCTGCCGATGGTTGCGATGATTTGCCCCTCACAGAGCCCGCTGTGGTGATGGGACAGTACGGAGCTTTGCCGTACTCTCTTTTCGCTTGAGGCTCTATGGAAACCTATCTGCTCGACTGGGCCAACCTGTTGCTGCGTTGGACCCACGTGATCACGGCGGTCGCCTGGATCGGCGCATCCTTTTACTTCGTCTTCCTCGATAACTCCCTGCACAAGCCCACCGCGCCCGACCTCGTCGAAAAAGGCGTGGACGGCGAACTCTGGGCCGTGCACGGCGGCGGCTTCTACCACCCGCAAAAATACCTGGTCGCACCCAAGGCCATGCCCGAGAACCTGCACTGGTTCTATTGGGAGAGCTACGCCACCTGGCTGTCCGGCTTTGGCCTGTTCACGGTGCTCTACCTGTTCAATGCGGGCACCTTCATGGTCGACAAGACAGTCCACGACTGGTCGTCCGGCGCCGCCGTCGCCACCGCGCTCGGCTTCCTGGCCGCCTTCTGGTTCGTCTACGACATCATCTGCCGCGCCTTCGGTCGCAGGAAGAACGGCGACCTGATCGTCGGCGCCTGCGTGTTCGTCTTCGTCGTCTTCGCGGCCTGGCTGGCCTGCCAGCTGTACGCGGGCCGCGCCGCCTTCCTGCTGGTGGGCGCGATGCTCGCGACCTCGATGAGCGCCAACGTCTTTTTCTGGATCATCCCGGGCCAGCGCAAGGTGGTGGCCCAGCTGAAGGCCGGCCAGCCGGTCGACCCGATCTACGGCTGGCGCGCAAAGCAGCGCAGCGTGCACAACACTTACTTCACCCTGCCGGTGCTGGTGGCGATGCTGTCGAACCACTACGGCTGGCTGTACTCGGGCGGCAACAACTGGTTCGTGCTGGTGCTGCTGATGCTGGCCGGCGCCCTGATCCGCCACAGCTTCGTGGCGCGCCACAAGGCCCTCGTGCTGGGCAAGCGCGTCCCCTGGGAACACGCGGTCGGCGGCGTCGCCGCCCTGCTGGCGCTGGCCGTCTGGCTGGTGCCGACGCCGGAAGCCGAAGCGCCGATGGTCGCCAGCGCGCCTGCCGCCGCCGCTCCTGCCGCCACCGCCGCCGCGGCCGGCGTCACCGTCCACCAGGTCAGCTTCCAGCAAGTCAAAGGCGTGATCGACCAGCGCTGCGTGATGTGTCACTCGGCCCAGGTGCAGAGCAAGGGCCTGGCCTTCGACAATCCCGCATCGATCAAGCGGCACGCGCAACAGATGTATCAGCAGGCCGTGGTACTGAAACTCATGCCGTTGAATAACGCCACGCAGATCACCGCCGGAGAGCGGGACTTGCTGAAGCGTTGGTACGAAGAGGGCGCCCCGGTGGAGTAAACATCCGGGATGGCCAGCAGCATGCAATCTTTGGTTTCGGACGTACGTCAATAATAATCAGGAGACAAGCATGAAACACCAGAGCCGCCATCCGGTGGATGAAAGACTACCCCTCGGGAGATTGACCGCCCTGGGGCTGCAGCATGTGCTGGTCATGTACGCGGGCGCCATCGCGGTGCCCCTGATCGTGGGCCGCGCCCTCAAACTCTCGCCGGCGGAAGTCACGATGCTGATTTCGGCCGACCTGTTCTGCTGCGGCCTGGTAACCCTCATCCAGTCGCTCGGCCTGTCTCCATGGTTCGGCATCAAGCTGCCGGTCATGATGGGCGTGACCTTCGCGGCGGTCGGCCCGATGGTGGCGATCGCGAATGCCGTCCCCGGCGTCGACGGGGCAAGGGCGATCTTCGGCGCCGGCATCGGCGCCGGCGTGCTGGCGATCCTGATCGCGCCGCTGATGAGCCGCATGCTGCGCTTCTTTCCGCCGGTCGTCACCGGCACCATCATCCTGGTCATCGGCGTCAGCCTGATGCGGGTCGGAGTGGGCTGGGCGATGGGCGGCCCCGATTCGGCGGCCCAGAGCGTCGACGTGGCGCGCCTGGCCGTGATGGTCGACGATGCCAGGGCGACTGCCGCCGCTGCCGCCGCGGCGGCCCCCGAACAGGCCGTGGCGCCGGCGCTGAAACTGGCCGGTCCGGTGCCGATGACGCCGAACCCGTCCTATGGATCGCTGGACAACCTGGCGATCGCCGGCTTCGTGCTGCTGGTGGTGCTGGCGTTGGTGAAGTACGGCCGCGGCTTCATCTGCAATATTTCGGTCCTGCTGGGCATCGTGGCCGGCTGCGGCGTGGCCTACAGTGCCGGCAAGATGCACTTCGATAAGGTCGGCAAGGCCCCGTGGTTCGAGATCGTGACCCCGTTCGCCTTCGGCATGCCGACCTTCGACATCGTCATGATCCTCACCCTGACCGTGGTCATGATGGTGGTGATGATCGAATCGGCCGGCATGTTCCTGGCCCTGTCGGACATGACGGGCAAGGAGATCGACCGCAAGAGCCTGGCCGCGGGCCTGCGCACCGACGCCCTGGGCACCCTGCTGGGCGGCGTGCTGAACACCTTCCCGCACACCAGCTTTTCGCAGAACGTCGGCCTGGTGGCCGTGACCGGCGTGAAGAGCCGCTGGGTCTGCGTGGCGGGCGGCATCATCATGATCGTGCTGGGCATGCTGCCGAAGATGGCCTCGCTGGTCGAAGCCATTCCCCAGTTCGTGCTGGGCGGCGCCGGCCTGGTCATGTTCGGCATGGTGGCGGCCGCCGGCATCCGCATCCTGACCCGGGTCGACTTCAAGACCAACCGCTTCAATCTCTACATCGTGGCGCTGTCGATCGGCTTCGGCCTGATTCCGCTGGTGGCGCCGCGCTGGGCCCAGCAGATGGCGCACAGCCTGCATCCGCTGCTGGAATCCGGCATCCTGCTGACCGCGCTCGCCGCCGTGGCGCTGAACCTGTTCTTCAACGGCACCCGAGGCATACCCGAAGAATCGCATGAGGAAGTGGAACCGATGGCACAAGGGAGCAAGGCATGAAGCGCGCGGTACTGACATTCGCATTGATCGCCGGCGCGGCGGCGTCAAGCATGGCCGCCGACTGGAGCGATACCTCGATCGCCTACCGCACCGGCACCCGCTTCGCCGAGCCCTTCAACGCCAACGACATCCGCAAGGACATCGTGCAGTTCACGCATGCCAGCGGCTACAAGTACGGCAGTAACTTCGTCAACCTGGACATCCTCCTGTCCGACAAGACCGATCCCTCGTCGAAAGGGGCGAGCTCTGGCGCCCAGGAGTTCTACGTGGTCTACCGCCACACGCTCGAATGGGGCAAGCTCACCGGTGCGCCGGTGCGCTTCGGCCCGGTGCGCGACCTGGGCCTGACCGGCGGCTTCGACGTCAACACCAAGACCGACGCCGGCTACAACTCCAAGAAGCGCATGCTGGTGCTGGGGCCGACCCTGATGTTCGACGTGCCCGGCCTGCTCAACGTCGGCGTGTATCAGCTATGGGAGAGCAATGCGCCCTACAGCAGCTTCACCCAGGTCAGCACGCCGCGCTACCACTACGATCCGCACCCGATGCTGGGCGCGGTCTGGGCCTTCCCGCTTGGGGCCACCAGGCTGTCCTTCGAAGGTTATGCCAACTTCATCGCCGCCAAGGGCCAGAACGAGTTCGGCCGGGGTACCAAGCCGGAGACGAATATCGACATGCAGCTGATGCTCGACGTCGGCGCGCTGCTCGACACCAAGCCGAAGCGTTTCCGCGCCGGTATCGCCTACCAGTACTGGCGCAACAAGTTCGGCAACGACAGCAACACGATTCCCGGCGCGACGGCCAGGACGCCGATGGTCAAGGCCCAGTACCACTTCTAGTGCTTGGTCACGCCGCGGCCGGTGCCACCGAGGCGCCGTCGATGCGGTGGCGGGCGAGGGCGGCCGCCACGAAGCCGCTGGCTTTCATGTGTTCGACGAAGCGGGCGAGGAAGACGGCGGCTTCCGCGCCGCGGCTCTTCGGCGTGCCCATCGCCTGCTGGATGACCATGAAGCGGCCGTCAAGCAGGCGCAGCCCGCCGAAGCGCCGCGCATCCGCTTCCAGCTGCTGCTTCACCCCGGCCGCGACTTCCGCCCCCAGTTCCATGAAGGTGTCGACCACGGTGGGCGAGGTCGGCGCCCGCAGGATCCGCGCATGCGCCAGCGTGCGGCTCAGGTGGAGATCGTAGGCGCTGCCCTTGCCGACCACGACGCGGTTTGTCTCGGCGTCGACTTCCTCGTTCGCCTTCAGCGGCGAATCCTGTTTCACCAGATAGCAGCCCTCGATCAGCACATAAGCGGCGCTGAAGGCGATGTTCGCGCCGCGCAGCGGGTCGATGGCGAAGAAGCCGATGTCGGCCTGCTCCGAGGCGACCGCGTCGACCGACTTTCCGGCCGCATCGACGACCACCAGTTCCAGTTCCGCGCCCAGCAGGCGCGCGAATTCGCCGGCGAGGTCGACGGATACGCCGCGGGCGCCGCCATCCTCGCCCTGGCAGGCCAGGATCGGGTTGCCGAGGTTGATGGCGGCTCGCAGCTTGCCGGTGGGGGCAAAGGCGGAGCGGATGGAAGGAGTAGTAGTCATGGTGCACCGGTTGATGTTTCAAGAACCTGTCCAATCGCGTCGCCGCATAGCGCCACCTGGGCCGCATCCTCCTGCAGCAAACGCAGCCTTCGCTGCAACGGCGCCCAGCCCGGCCATTCCGCGATCCAGACCGTCGCTTCGCCGGCAGGTGCAAGGCCGGCCTGCGGCGCTTCCCCGAGTGTGGCACGGACTTCGGCGAACATGCGTTCGAGCGCGGCATCGACCTCGGCGCGCGGCAGGTTCTCCGCGTAGCGCTGCAGCAGCAGGCGCAGCGCCGCCATGTGGGCCACCAGCAGGTAGTTCTGCACCGTGAAGCGGGCCAGTTCGGCCGGGGCGCGCTGCTTGCCGGCCGGCTCGTCCAGCATGCGGCCGAGCGCCGCGCTGAGGGCCGCCAGGCTGTCCATGAAGCGCTTGCGGGCGATCCGGTAGTGGAAATCGTCGCCGTTGCGGCGCCTCAGGAGTTCGCCGGCGGCGTCCACGTATTTGCGGTTGGCCTCGCGCACCGCGTCCACCAGCAGCGGCAGGTTCTGGTATTCCCAGTTCGGCAGCACGTAGCTGAAGAAGGTGGCGATCAGGGTGCCGACCACGGTGTCCAGCAGGCGTTCGCCGATGGCGCCGCCGCCGTGCGGCACCGTCAGGCCGATCAGCAGCAGGGCCTGGACGCTGGCGGCGATCGCCGTGTAGCGGTATTTCACGTACAGGAAGGTGGGTCCGGCCGCGGTGGCGACGAACAGGAAGCCGAACAGGATGGCCGGCGCGTGGACGAAGTGCAGGATCACGGCGGTCAGCATGCAGCCGATCAGGGTGCCGGTCAGGCGGTCGGCGCGGCGCTGGCGGGTGATGCTGAAGCTGGGCTTGAGGACCACGGCGATGGTCAGCGCGGTCCAGTAGCCGTGCGTCTTGTAGGGCAGCCATTCGGCCGACATGAGTCCGACCGAAATCGCCATCGCCACCCGCAGCGCGTAGCGAAAGGTCGGCGAGGTCCAGCGCAGGTTCGACAGCAGGATGCCGATGTTGTAGCGCTGCTGGGTAAGGAGGGGCGTGAGGTCGGCGTCGCGTGCCGTCGGCAGCTCGCCATGGGGCGCCTGGCTGGCCGCGTGCAGGCGCGCGATCATCGCGATCAGCTCGCGGATCTTGTTGGAGGTGGCGCGCAGCACGGCCTGGGCGCCCCCGGCCGGGCCTTCGCCGGGGGGCAGGGTGCGCAGGGCCTCCTCGAGCGCGCGCAGTTCCGCGCGGTAGTCGGTGGCGGCCCAGGAGGGCCGGTTGCGCGTCATCGCATAGGCGACCGATTCGATGTCGCGCGCGGCCTTGCCGATCAGGTCGCCCAGCAGAGGCAGGACCGGGCCATCGGCGAAGTACTCGCGCAGCAGGGCGTAATCGGTGTGGGTCGACAGCACCAGTTCGTACAGGTCGAACATGGCGTAATGGACCTGCACCAGCACCGCTTCGTCGGGCCTGGGCCGGCCGCGCAGGATCAGGTCGCGCGAGGCCTGCTGGCGCTCGGCCAGCACGCTCTGCTGGCGCACCAGCTTTTCCAACTGCGCCGGCAGCGGATTCGCCAGGTCGTAGCAGCCGGCCTTGTTGCTGGTGTAGGCCGCCAGTTCGTACAGCGCTTCGGCCAGCACCTGCTGCTTGAGACGGCGCCGCAGGATCCACACGACCACCATCGCATAGGCCATGTAGCCGGCGCCGCCCAGCAGGAACAGGCCGCCGTGCCGCAGCGCCTGCAACGGCGTGGCCGCCGCCTCGCTCGACAGCATCATCACGAACAGGGCCACGAACTGCAGCGGCATCGCCTTCCTGCCGTAGACCACCATCATGCTGGCCAGGAAGGAGACCAGCACGATGACGCTGCGCAGCAGCCAGGGCACCGGCGAACAAAGGCTGACCAGCAGCGCCACCAGGGAGCATGACAGCACGCCGGCCAGCATCTCGTTGAACTTGTGGCGCAGCGGGCCGGGCATGTCCATCAGGCTGGTGCACAGCGCGCCGATGGCGACCGCCATCGCGGCCGGCAGGTCGGCGGCGAGGTAGGTCAGGTAGGTCAGGCCGACGATGCCGGTGGCGATCCGCAGGCCGGTGTAGAAGTAGTGGCTGAACAGGAAGGTGCGCGGTGCTAGGGTGTAGTGCATGGGATCGAATGGGCCGCGCCTGCCAGGAGTCGGGTAGGCTTTGCTGGCGATTCTAGCAAAAAACGCCAGCCGGGCCGGCCCATCGCACAGCCATTCGTGTCCGTATTTACGCCGGCAGGAAGCGCCGCAGCAGCGCCGTGAATTCCTCCGCCGCCTCGATACTGGACAGGTGGGAGGCGTCGAGCACCGCCAGCTGCGCTCCCGCCACCTGGGCGGCCAGCCATTCGCCGTCGGCCACCGTGGTCACCGGATCGTGGCGGCCGGCGATCACCAGCGTCGGACTGGCGATGTCCTGCGCCTGTTCGCGCAGGTCGCAGCGGGCAAGCGCATCGCAGCAGGCGGCATAGCCCTCGGCGTCCTGTTCGCGCAGGCGCCCGATCAGGTGGCCGACCACACTGGGCTGGCGTGCGATGAAGGGGGCGGTGAACCAGCGCGATGCGGCGCCGTCCGCCACGGCGCCCATGCCTTCGACGCGGACCAGCGCGGCGCGCGTCGCCCAGCCATCCAGGTTGCCGATGCGGGCGGCGGTATTCGCCAGCACCAGCTTGTGGACGCGCTGCGGCGCATGGATGCCGAGCCATTGGCCGGTCAAGCCGCCCATCGAGATCCCGCAGAAGTGCGTCCGCGTGATGTCGAGATGGTCGAGCAGGTCGAGCACGTCCAGGCCCAGGCGCGCGATGCCGGCCGGACCGGTTCCGCGCACGGAACCACCGTGTCCGCGGGTGTCGTAGCGCACCACATAAAAATCCTCGGCCAGCGCCGCGGCCTGCGCGTCCCACATGCCCAGGTCGGTGCCGAGGGAGTTCGAGAGGAGGAGGCAGGGGTTCCTGCGGTCGCCGTCGGTCCGGTAGTACAGCCGGCCGTCATCGAGGTGTGCGTAAGGCATGCGTTCTCCTCAGCCAAGGTCGCCGCCGGCCACGGGCAGGACGGTACCGGTGATATACGAAGCCTCGCGCGAGGCCAGGAACAGGATCGCGCCGACCTGCTCGTCGATGCTGCCGTAGCGGTGCATCAGGCTGGTGGCGACGGTCTGGTCGACGATGCCCTGGTACCACGCCTGCTCCGGTCCGCTGAGCGGCTCCGGGTTGCGCGGCACCTTGCGCGGCGGTGCCTCGGTGCCGCCGGTGGCCACCGCGTTGACGCGGATGTTGTCGCCGGCATGCTCGAAGGCCAGGCTGGCGGTCAGCGCGTTGACGCCGCCCTTGGCCGCCGAGTACGGGATGCGGTAGATGCCGCGCGTCGCCACCGAGGACACGTTGACGATGGCGCCGGCCTGGCGCCAGATCATCGACGGCAGCACGGCGCGACAGCACCACAAGGTGGGAAACAACGAGCGCCGGATCTCCGCTTCGATCTGCCACTCCTCGTATTCCTGGTAGGGCTTGGCCCAGATGGTGCCGCCGACGTTGTTGACCAGGATGTCGATCCGGCCGTAGTCGTCGAGCGCGTGCGCCATCAGGGCTTGCGCGCCGTCCCAGGTCTCGAGGTCGACCTCGGCTACCACGACTTGCGCGCCAAGCGCGACTGCCTCCTGCGCGACTTCGTTGACCAGCGCCGAGCGGTCGGCCAGCACCAGCTGGGCCCCTTCGCGGGCGGCGGCCAGCGCCACCCCGCGGCCGATGCCCTGGGCGGCGCCGGTGACGACCATGACCTGGTCCTTGAAACGGTCGGGATGCATCATGCGGCGACCCTCTGGCCGGCGGCGGCGCTGGCGGAAAATTTCTCGAAGTAGAAGTTGGCCGGCTTCACGCCCGTGGTTTCCAGCCAGCCGCGCACCGCCTCGACCATCGGCACCGGGCCGCACAGGTAGACGTCGACGTCGCCGCCGTTCATCCAGCCCGCCTCGACGTGGGCGGTGGCATAGCCCTTGCGCGGGTGGCCGCTGCTTGCCGCGGCGACGCAGGTCAGGTACTCGAACTGCGGATGGGCGGCGGCGATGCGGTCCAGGTGGGCCAGTTCGACCAGGTCATGGTCGTTCGTCACCGCGTAGACCAGCCTCACCGGCTGCGTGAAGCCCTTGGCGGCGAGGACGTCCAGCATGGACAGGAAGGGCGCGATGCCGGTGCCGCCGGCCAGCATCAGCAGGGGACGCTGGACCGGCCGCAGGTAGAAGCTGCCGAAGGGACCGCTGAAGGAGACTTCCTGGCCGGCCGCGGCGCGCTGCGCGAGGTAGCCGCTCATCAGCCCGTCCGGCACGTTGCGCACGACGAAGCTGGCGAGGGCCGCGCCGGGCGCGGAGCGGAAGGAATAGGAACGGGTCTCGCTCGTTCCGGGTACCGTGACGTTGACGTACTGGCCGGGCAGGAAGTCCAGCAGATCCGGCTGGTCCAGGGCCACCGAGAAGCGGATGGTCGAGGGCGAGAGCTGCTCGACGGCGGCGAGCCTGCCCTGGTATTCCGCGACGCCGGTGCGGYAGGCGCCCGAGGTGGCGGGAATCTTCACCACGCAGTCGGAGGTCGGCCGCATCTGGCAGGCCAGCACGTAGCCGGCGGCGGCATCCTTTTCGTCCAGCGCGTCCTCGATATAGCTTTCGGGCGGCATCTCGTACTGCCCCGACTCGCACAGGCCGCGGCAGGTGCCGCAGGCGCCGTCGCGGCAGTCGAGGGGAATGTTGACCTTCTGGCGGTAGGCCGCGTCGGCCAGTTTTTCGTTGTCGTTGCAGCTGATGAAGCGGGTGACTCCGTCTTCGAACTGCAGCGCGATCGTATGCGTCATGATCGGCTCCTGCTTTGCATGGTGCGTTGCTTAGATGTGGTAGATGTCGATGACCTGGCTGATGTAGTCGTTTTTCAGGACGACGTACTTGTCCAGGATCTGCGGACGCGGACCGGAAAAATCGATCGCGTAGCGCGACATGCCGAAATAGCTGTGGTTCGTGTGGTAGCGGTGGCTCAGCGTGTGCCAGTTGAAGCGCACGGTGAGCACGCCGCCGTCGACCCGTTCGAGTTCCACGTTGGCGATGTTGTGGCTGGTGCGGGTGTCGGGAATCGTCGCGCTGGAGCGCTCGGTCTTGATCCGGAACACCCGGTCTTCCAGGCCCTGGCGGTTCGGGTAGAAGATCAGCGAGATCTCGCGCTGCGGATCGGTGACCAGCTTGCCGTCATCGTCCCAGGACGGCATCCAGAAGCGGGCGTCCGGGTGGTAGCACTCCAGCCACTCGTCCCACTGCTCGTCGTCGAGCAGGCGGGCCTCGCGGTAGAGGAAGGCGAGGATGTCCTGCATGCCGGCTGCGCTCATTTCGTCTCTCCCTGTGCGTCGATGGCCTTCTTCATGACGTCCAGCCAGTAGCGGTGCTGCACCGTGTACAGGCCTTCGTCCTCGGTGCGCACGCCGCTCATCACCGGCCGCAGGCCGATGTCGCCGGCGGCCGGGTCGGCGCCCGCGATCCAGTGGGTGGCGCCGCGGCACATGTCGTTCCAGGCCATCGCCGCGCCGGCATAGCCCTGCTGGCAGGCGCGGAACTCTTCCAGGTCGTCCGGGGTCGCCATTCCGCTGACGTTGAAGAAGTCTTCATACTGGCGGATGCGGTGGGCGCGTGCCTCGTCGGATTCGCCCTTCGGCGCGATGCAGTAGATCGTCACCTCGGTCTTGTCCACCGACAGCGGACGCAGCACCCGGATCTGGGAGCTGAACTGGTCCATCAGGTAGACGTTCGGGTACAGGCAGAGGTTGCGCGAGCGCTCGACCATCCAGTCCGCCATCGGCTTGCCGTGCTTTTCGGCGTATTCCGCATGGCGCCCGAAGTTCGGCCGGTCTTCCGGATTCGCCCACTGCGACCACAGCAGCATGTGGCCGTGCTCGAAGGCGTAGAAGCCGCCGCCCTGGCGGCCCCAGTTGCCGGCATCCATGGCGCGGACCTTGTCCTCGCGCGCCTGTTCGTCCTTGCGGTGCCTGGTGGTGGCGGCGTAGTTCCAGTGCACGGCCGTCACGTGGTAGCCGTCGGCGCCGTTCTCGGCCTGCAGCTTCCAGTTGCCGTCGAAGGTATAGGTCGAGGAGCCGCGCAGCACTTCCAGCCCTTCCGGCGACTGGTCGACGATCATGTCGATGATCTTGCCGGCTTCGCCCAGGAACTCGTCGAGCGGCGGCACCTCCGGGTTCAGGCTGCCGAACAGGAAGCCCTTGTAGCTGGCGAAGCGTGCCAGCTTCTTGAGGTCGTGCGAGCCCTCCTTGTTGAAGCATTCCGGGTAGCCGGCGCTTTCCGGGTCCTTCACCTTCAGCAGCTTGCCGCTGTTGTTGAAGGTCCAGCCGTGGAACGGGCAGGTATAGGTCGCCTTGTTGCCGCGCTTGTGGCGGCACAGCTGGGCGCCGCGGTGGCTGCAGGCGTTGATGAAGGCATTCAGCTCGCCCTGGCGGTTGCGCGCGATGAAGACCGGCTGGCGTCCGATGTGGGTGGTGTAGTAGTCGTTGACGTTCGCGACCTGGCTCTCGTGGGCGAGATAGATCCAGTTGCCTTCGAAGATGTGCTGCATCTCCAGTTCGAACAGGCCTTCGTCGGTAAAGGCATTGCGGTGCAGGCGGTACTGGCCGGTGGCGGCGTCCTCCACCAGGTAGTCGTCCAGGCTCCTGGGTTTGAACGCGTTGACGGGACGGATCGGGATCATGGCGGGTCCTCAGGCGGCGGCGCGGTTGCGCTCGACGATGGTGCTCGGCGCGGCTTCGGTGTCGCGGTACAGGTGGAAGTCGAAGTCGATCGAGGCGAACGGCTTGTCCAGGCGCCTGGCGTCGATCGCGGCCGGATCGTCGATGCGGGCGATGGCCGGCACCAGGCCTTCGCGGCTGGCGAAGGCGAAGTCGTCCCACAGGTATTCGTCGCCGTCGATGTTGATCTGGGTAGTCAGCTTGCGGTGGCCGGGTGCGCTCACGAAGAAGTGGATGTGGGCCGGGCGCTGGCCGTGGCGGCCGAGAAGATCGAGCAGTTGCTGGGTGGTGCCGTCCGGCGGACAGCCGTAGCCGACCGGGATGATGCTGCGGAACTGGTAGCGGCCGTCGGCGTCGGTCACGATGGTGCGGCGCAGGTTGAAGTCGGACTGGGTGCGGTCGAAGAAGGAATAGTTGCCCAGCAGGTTGGCGTGCCAGACTTCGACCTTCGCGTTCGGCAGCGGCTTGCCTTCCTGGTCGAACACCGTGCCCTGCATGAACAGGGTCTCGGCGCGGTCGGACTCGCTGCCGTCGTCGAGGCGGGCGAAACCCACGCTCTCGGGTGCGCCGGCCACGTACAGCGGGCCTTCGATGGTGCGCGGCGTGCCGCCTTCGAGGCCGGCCTTTTGTTCGGCCTCGTCGGCGCGGATGTCGAGGAAGCGTTCCAGGCCGAGGCCGGCGGAGAGCAGGCCCAGTTCGTTGGCCGCGCCGGCCGCCGACAGGTAGGCGATGCCGTGCCAGAACTCGGTCGGCGTGATGTCCAGGTCTTCGATCGCCTTGCACAGGTCGCCCAGCAGGCGCTGCACGACCTGCTGCACGCGCGGGTTGGCGGGGCGGCTTGCGGCGTCCACGATCCAGTTCTTTACCAGGGTGTCGATGTCTGCGTGATTCATTGCGGTCTCCTTCGTGTTATGGGCTTACTGGTCGTTGCTGCGGATCGAGGACGGGTGGCGGCACAGCGGCATCACCTCGATCTGCATATAAGGGAACAGGGGCAGGGAGGTCAGCAGCGCGTGCAGCTCCTCCACGCTGCCGACGTCGAAAACGCTGACGTTGGCGTACTGGCCGGCGATGCGCCACAGGTGGCGCCACTTGCCTTCGTGCTGCAGGCGCTGGGCGAGTTCCTTCTCGTCCTGCTTGAGTTTCGCGGCCTGCTCGGGCGGCATCGCCGGCGGCAGGTTGACGTTCATTCGTACATGGAACAGCATCAAGGTCTCCTTGGGTGTCTCAGTTGCGCTGCATCCGGCGCAGTTTCTCGATATCGATCTCCACGCCCAGGCCGGGGCCGCTCGGGACCTGCAGCATGTGGTCGCGGTAGACCAGCGGCTCGCGCAGCACTTCCTCGGTCAGCAGCAGGGGGCCGAACAGTTCGGTGTCCCAGGCCAGTTCGGGGAAGGTGGCGCAGAGGTGGGCGGTGGCCGCGGTGCCGATCCCGCCTTCGAGCATGGTGCCGCCGTACAGGCCGACGCCGGCCAGGCGCGCCACGGTGGCCACTTCCAGCGCCGGCAGCAGGCCGCCGGACTGGGCGATCTTGACCGCGTAGACGTCGGCCGCATCCATGCGCGCCAGCGCCAGCGCGTCGTCCGGGCCATGCAGGGCTTCGTCGGCCATGATGGCGACGTCGAAGCGCTGCTTCAGGCGGGCCAGGGCGCCGACGTTGACGGCCTTCACCGGCTGTTCGATCAGGTCGATGCCGCCGGCTTCCAGCGCCGCGATGCCGCGCACCGCGTCCAGTTCGCTCCAGGCCTGGTTGACGTCGACCCGCACGCTGGCGCGCTCGCCGAGGGCGCGCTTGATCGCCAGCACGTGCTTGACGTCGTCCTCGACGCTGCGCAGGCCGATCTTCAGCTTGAAGATGCGGTGGCGGCGAATCTCGAGCATGTGCTCGGCCTCGGCGATGTCCTTGGCGGTGTCGCCGCTGGCCAGGGTCCAGGCCACCGGCAGCGCATCGCGCACCCGGCCGCCCAGCAGTTCCGAGAGCGGCACGCCGAGGCGGCGCGCCTGGGCGTCGAGCAGGGCGGTCTCGAGGGCGCATTTGGCGAAGCGGTTGCCCTGGATGATCTTGCGGATCTTCGCCATGGCCTTGGCCGGCTGCCGCGCGTCCATGCCGACGAGCAGGGGCGCGATGTGGGTGTCGATGTTCACCTTCACGCTTTCCGGGCTTTCGTCGCCGTAGTTCAGGCCGCCGATGGTRGTGGCTTCGCCCCAGCCTTCGATGCCGTCGCCGCAGAGGACGCGCACCAGCACCAGGGTCTGGGTGCTCATCGTCGCGACGGACAGCTTGTGAGGCCGGATCGTCGGCACGTCGACGAGGATGGTTTCAATAGTTTGAATCATATTTATTTCGTATAATGCGCTAAGGTGATGACACGATATTCCTGCAAATAATGGCCGTCCAACACCGTTTTGGTATCCCTTTAATACCTCAAAGGTATGGTTATGGAATTGCGACACTTGCGGTACTTCGTTGCGGTGGCAGAAGAAAGGAATTTCACGCGCGCGGCCGAGCGCCTGCACATCGCCCAGCCGCCGCTCAGCCGGCAGATCCAGCAGCTCGAGGAATACCTGGGCGTGGCGCTGATCGAAAAGGGTTCGCGGCCCCTGAAACTGACCGAGGCCGGGCAGTTCTTCCTGGCGCATGCGAAGCCGCTGCTGGACCAGGTGCGCGACCTGAAGGCGATGACCCAGCGGGTGGGCAAGCTGGAACGCACGCTGTCGGTGGGTTTCGTCGCCTCGACCTTGTACGGCCTGCTGCCCGACATCATTCGCCGCTACCGCGAGCGCCATCCCGAGGTCGAGGTGACCCTGCAGGAGATGACCACGGTGGAGCAGTTGAAGGCGCTGAAGGAGGGACGGATCGACGTCGGCTTCGGCCGCATCAAGAGCGAGGATCCGAGCATCCGCCGGATCCGGCTGCGCGACGAAAGGATGGTGGCGGCGTTGCCGGCCGGCCACCGGCTGGCGCAGCGCCAGGAAGGCCTGCGCCTGGTGGACCTGCTGCACGAGCCGCTGCTGGTCTATCCGAAGGCGCCGCGGCCCAGCTTTGCCGACCAGGTGCTGGCCGCGTTCAGCGACGCCAACCTGATGCCGGACCACGTGACCGAAGTGCGCGAACTGCAGATCGCGATGGGGCTGGTGGCCGCGGGCGAGGGCATCTCGATCGTGCCGGAAAGCGTGCAGGGGATGCACCACCGGAACGTGGCCTATCGTGCGATCGAGGACAAGCACGCCTTTTCGCCGGTCCTGTTCAGCGTGCGCCACATGGACCGCTCGCCGGAACTGGAAAACATGCTGGCGGCGGTGTACTCGATCTACGACGACATGGGCCTGCTCTACGAGAAGGAAGGCCTCTGACGCCGGCCCGGCGATCGGGCGGGCCTGATTCAGGCCGCCACGGAAATCCCGGCCGCCCTCGCGGCAAGTCCGCGTAGCCATTCGAGCCCCGGCCAGCAGGCCGGCCGGCAGGGTCGAGACATGGTCCGACATCCATTCATGAGCGACACCAACATGCTGACCCCCAACATCCAGTACGAGATCCATCCGACCACGCGCGGCTTCGCGACCGCGGGACGGGACATCGGCGATCCGCTGGTGCTCGACCTCAAGCTGACCGCGGATCTCGGGCGGGTCGGCGGTTTTGTGCGCGCGCCACGCTGAATCGCCCATGTCTATACTCGGAGCTGCGCCGGAGCTCCGGTGCGGATTCCGGGGAGTCGTCATGGAAAATCGCCTCGGGCAAGGCGCCGGCCAGGTGCTTGCCCCCCTGAAGCAAATGTTGCCGGCGCTCGAAGCGCTGTACACCGACGTCCACGCGCATCCCGAACTGTCGATGCAGGAACACCGCACCGCCGGGCTGGCCGCCGAGCACCTGCGCGCGGCCGGCTATGACGTGACGGCCGGCGTCGGCGGCACCGGCGTGGTCGGGGTGCTGCGCAACGGTCCCGGACCGACCGTGATGCTGCGCGCCGACATGGACGCGCTGCCGGTCAAGGAAATGACGGGGTTGCCGTATGCGAGCACGCTTGATGCCGTCGACCGCGAGGGCCGCACGGTGCCGGTGATGCACGCCTGCGGCCACGACATGCATGTGGCCTGGCTGGCCGGCGCCGCCAGCCTGCTGGCGCAGGGACGCGCGGCGTGGAGCGGCACGCTGGCGGCCGTGTTCCAGCCGGGCGAGGAAACCGCCGAGGGCGCGCGCGCAATGCTCGACGACGGCCTGTACAAGCATTTCCCGAAGCCCGATGTCATCCTCGGCCAGCACGTGATGGTCGCGTCGGCGGGCGAGGTCGGCGGGCGTACCGGCACCATCACCTCGGCCGCCGACAGCCTGCAGATCCGCCTGTTCGGCCGCGGCGCGCACGGTTCCATGCCGCAGGCGTCGATCGACCCGGTGGTGATGGCGGCGGCGACCGTGATGCGCCTGCAGACCATCGTCGCGCGCGAGCTGTCGCCGAACGAGGCCGCGGTCGTCACCGTCGGCTCGCTGCAGGCCGGCACCAAGGAAAACGTGATCCCGGACGAAGCCCTCATCAAGCTGAACGTGCGCAGCTACGACCCCAAGGTGCGCCAGCGCGTGCTGGACGCCATCGCGCGGATCGCCAACGCCGAGGCGGCAGCCTCCGGCGCCCCGCGGCCGCCCGAGATCACCACGCTGGACAGTTATCCGATGGGAGTCAACGACGATAGTGCGGGCGAACGCGTCGGCAACAGCTTCCGCGACTACTTCCCCGCCGCCCGCGTGCATCGGACCGGCCCCACCTCGGCCAGCGAGGATTTCGGCTCCTTCGGCCAGGCCTGGCAGGTGCCGGCCGTGTTCTGGTTCGTCGGCGGCACCGATCCGGACACCTATGCGGCGGCCAAGGCGTCAGGTGAGGTCAACAAGATCCCGAGCAATCACAGTCCCTATTTTGCGCCCGTGATCCATCCGACCCTGGAGACCGGGGTGGAAACCCTGGTGGTGGCGGCGCTGGCCTGGCTGGGGAAAGGCGTTGCCGCCGCGCCGGCGTGAGCTCAATCGCGCAGCCGCTCGGCGGCGAAGGCGCGCAATACCGCCATCACCGGCGCCTCGGTACGGCCGGCCAGGGTGACGTAGGCGAAGCGCGCATTCGCCTCGAGCCGGGGCCGCACCGGCAGTTCGACCAGCCGGCCCGACTCGATGCCTTCGCGCGCCGCCGCCGCCAGTCCCAGGAACACCGCCTGCGAGCGCTCGACGGCGCCGATCAGGCTGCCCACGTCCTCGCACTGCAGCGTCGTCATGTGTTCCGGGTCGGCCTGCGGTCCGTAGAGCTCGGCCAGCAGGCGGGCAATTTCGTCCGACAAGGGCGCCGACGCGATCGGGTAAGCCAGCGCCTGCGCCAGCGTCACGCTGGCCAGCCGGGCCAGCGGATGATCGGCGCGGCAGACGAAGCAGGTGCGCAGTTCCCCCACGATGTCGACCCGCAGGTCGGCGGACGGCGCGACGCTGCGGGCATCGACGATCAGCGCGTCGAGGCGGTTGGCGCGCAGCTGCATCAGCTGCAGTTCGGTCGGGCCGCGCGTGATGGCGACCTGGACTTTCGGATGCGCCTGCGCCATATGGCAGAGCAGGGGTGTCATCAGCATGGCGCCGGGGTTGGCGCCCATGCCGATCCGCATCGACCCGCCTTCGCCCTGCATGAACAGCTCGGCACTGCGGCGCAGCTCGCCGGCATCGCGCACCAGCCGCTCGGCGCGCGCCACCACGTCCTTGCCCAGCGGCGTCAGTTCGTTGCGCTTGCCGATCCGGTCCAACAGGGGCGCGCCGAGTTCTTCTTCGAGGGCCTGGATGCTGCGGCTCAGGGCCGATTGGGTGATGAACAGCTGCTCCGCCGCCCGGCTGAAGGAGCGCGTGCGTGCCAGGGCCAACAGGTGCTCGAGTTGCTTGATGTTCACGTTATGCAAAGAATGAATGAAATTCAGAAAAATAATGCATTGGACACATGGATACGTG
Source organism: Massilia sp. 05N420 (assembly GCF_056397205.1). Lineage (NCBI taxonomy): Bacteria > Pseudomonadati > Pseudomonadota > Betaproteobacteria > Burkholderiales > Oxalobacteraceae > Massilia > Massilia sp. 05N420. The sequence goes on along the minus strand of NZ_JBFTMX010000017.1, from coordinate 91,761 downwards.
GATCGTACCATGGCCGCGTTTCCTGCAGTCGCCCATAGCGGACCCTGAATGACCCTGCTTCACACGATTTACCTGGTCGCCATCGCCGCCGAAGCGGCGTCCGGAGCCCTGATGGGCATGCGGCGGCGCATGGACCTGTTCGGCCTGTGCGTGGTGGGCACCGTCACCGCCCTCGGCGGCGGCACCATCCGCGACATCATCCTCGGCCACTATCCGCTCGGCTGGGTCGCGCATCCCGAATACCTGGCCTTCACGGTCGGCGCGGCCATTGTCGCCGCCCTGCTGGCGCGCCGTATGCACAGGCTGAAGACCGCCTTCCTGTGGATGGACGCGCTCGGGCTGGTGGCGTTTACCGTGATCGGCTGCGATATCGCGGCCTCCACCGGCGCCAACCCGGTCGTCGTGATCCTGATGGGGATGACCACCGGGGTGTTCGGCGGCCTGCTGCGCGACGTCCTGTGCAACCAGGTGCCGCTGGTGCTGCGGCGCGACCTGTACGCCACCGTCTCGCTGGTGACCGGCATGCTGTACGTCGGTCTCCTGCACGGCGGCGTCGGTGCCGGACTCGCCACCTTCTGCGCCATCGGGACCGGCTTTGCCCTGCGCCTGCTGGCGATCCGCTTCGCGCTGGCGTTGCCGGTGCTGGAAGCGGATCTCAGTTCCTTCGACGACGGGCTCGGCGAGCACCACTGAACCATGCGCCCGGTTTGCCAAGATCCGCAGGCCTGGCGTTCGCGCCTGGTGCTGTTCCTGATGTTCGCGGCATTCGCCGTGCTGGCCGGGCGCGCGGTCTGGCTGCAGCTGGTTTCCGACGAGTTCCTGCGCCAGCAGGGCGCGGCGCGGCAGGTGCGCACGCAGGAGCTGGCAGCCAGTCGCGGACGCATCCTCGACCGCAATGGCCATGTGCTGGCGATGTCGCTGCCCGTCAAGGCGGTATGGGCGGTGCCCGACGAGGTGCGCGGCGCCGCTCCGCAACAATTGGACGCGTTGGCGCGGCTGCTCGGCCTGGGCCGGGTGGAGCTGGACGCGAAGCTCGCTTCGCCGCGCAGCCTGGTCTACCTGAAGCGTCAGGTGGAGCAGGACAGCGCCGAGCGCATCCTGCGACTGGGCATCCGCGGCATCGAGACGCGCGGGGAATACAAGCGCTACTACCCCTACGGCGAGTTGACCGCCCACGTGGTGGGCTTCACCAGCATCGAGGACGCCGGGCAGGAAGGCATGGAACTGGCCCACCAGGCCAGCCTGGCCGGCGCCGCCGGCAGCCGCCGGGTGCTCAAGGACCGCCTCGGCCACCTGCTCGAGGACATGGGCACGACGCGCCAGGCACGCGACGGCAAGGACCTGACGCTGTCGATCGACCGCAATATCCAGCACATCGCGCAGTCGCACCTGAAGGCGGCGCTGGAAAAGCACCAGGCCCGGGCCGGCGGCATCGTCGTGCTCGACGTGCGCACCGGCGAGGTGCTGGCGCTGGCCAACCTGCCGAACTACGACCCCAACGACCGCGGCCGCCTGACCGGCGCCCAGCTGCGCAACCGGGTGCTGACCGACACCTTCGAGCCGGGATCGGTGATGAAGCCCTTCACCATCGCCCAGGCCCTCGAGAGCGGCCTGGCGACGCCGGACACCATCGTCGAGACCGCGCCGGGCAGCCTGTCGATCGGCCGGGCGACGATCCACGACGCCAGCCGCCACGGCGCCCTGACGGTGGCGGAAGTGCTGCAGAAATCCTCCAATGTGGGCACCGCCAAGCTGGCGCTGCGGATGGCGCCGCGCGAGATGTGGGCGCTGCTCACCAGGGCCGGCTTCGGCCAGGCGCCGGCGCTCGGCTTCCCCGGCAGCGCGGCGGGAAGGCTGCGGCCTTACGCCGCCTGGAAGCCGATCGAACAGGCCACGATCAGCTACGGCCACGGGGTCTCGACTTCGCTGATGCAGATGGCGCAGTCCTACCTGATGTTCGCGCGCGACGGCGACGTGGTCCCGGTGACGCTGCTGAAGACGGACGCCGCGCCGCCCGCCCAGCCGGTGATCTCGGGCGCGACCGCGAACGCCGTGCGCGGCATGATGGAGCGCGCCGCCGGACCCGGGGGCACCGCGCCGCGCGCCCGGATTCCGAGCTATCGCGTGGCCGGCAAGACCAGCACCGCCCACAAGGCGGTCGGCGGCCGTTATACGAATACCTATGTCGCCGCCTTCGTCGGCTTCGCGCCGGCGTCGGCGCCGCGCGTGATCGTTGCGGTCATGATCGACGAGCCCTCGGCCGGCGGCCACTACGGCGGCACGGTGGCGGCGCCGGTATTCGCGGCGGTCGCGCAGGACACGCTGCGGGCGCTCAACGTGGCCCCCGATGCGCCGGTCAGCGACATCATCGCTCCCCTCGAGGCGACCGACGAAGAGTCCTGAGCGCGGCGAGGGCACGGCGTCCCGGTCGCGGACGCCGAACAACAGATCCTGCCGATCGGCGGTCTTTTGTTGACGGGACGCCTCCGTTCATACTACATTGCCTTCCCCCGCAATTGCCGCATGGAAAGCAATATGAGCAAGGAAGTACCGAACCGGCAGGTGCCGCCTTTGCCGGAAGACGGCATCCATGACTTCGCCGCCGCCTTGCTGGTGCAGCTGGTCGTTCCGGCGTTCGTGCTCGACGCGCAGGGGCGGGTGGCGATCTGGAACCATGCCTGCGAGCGCCTGACCGGCATTCCGGCGGCCGAGATGGTGGGGACGTCCAATCACTCGCTGGGCTTCTACCATGCGGCGCGGCCGACGCTGGCGGACTTGATCCTGAACGGCCGCATCGAGGATGCGAAGACCCTGTACCGGGTCTATGACGACGGCCAGCAGCGGGGCACCGTGAGCGGAGCGGGGTGGTGCGACATGCCGCGCACCGGCGAGCGGCGCTTCCTGGTGATGGATGCCGGCCCGGTCTACGGCAGTTCAGGACAGCTGTTCGGGGTGCTCGAGACCTGGCGCGACATGACGGTGCAGAAGGAAGCGCAGCTGGCGCTGGAACGCCTGGTGATGCGCGACGGACTGACGGGCATCGCGAACCGCCGCTGCTTCGACGAGACCCTGCACAGGGAATGGGAGCAGGCGCGCCGGAACGGCCATCCCCTGTCCCTGCTGCTGCTCGACGTCGATCACTTCAAGCATTACAACGACAGCTACGGTCATCCGGCGGGCGACGAATGCCTGCAGCGCGTGGCCGCGATCGTGGCGAAACAGGTCCGGGTCTACGATCTGGTGGCCCGCTACGGCGGCGAAGAGTTCGCGGTGATCCTGCCGCAGCAATCCCTGGCCGGCGCCGCTGCCGTCGCCGAGCGGATCCGCGCCGCCGTCGAGCAGAGCGCGCCACCCGACCCGGCGCAGGCCGGCGGCAAGGCCACCGTCAGTATCGGTGCGGCCACCTTCGCCGGCAACGAGCCGTCTTCGCCGGAGGCACTGCTGGCCCAGGTCGATGCCGCCCTCTACCGGGCCAAGCGCGAAGGCCGTAATCGCGTCGTGCTCCACGGTTCTTGAGGCATGTCGGGATAATCGTCGTAGAATCGGCCAAATTGTTTCACTTGCCGAGATGATGGACAAATTCCAGGAAATGAAGGTGTTCTCGGCCGTGGTCGAGGCCGGGAGCTTCACGGGTGCGGCGCACGCGCTGGCGATGTCGAAGGCGGCGGTGTCGCGTTACGTGGCCGAGCTCGAGCAAAGGCTGGGCGTGCGCCTCCTGCACCGGACCACGCGCAGGCTGTCGCCGACGGCGGAAGGCGAGGTCTTCCACGCCCGCTGCCGCGAGCTGCTGGAAAACCTCGACGAGGCCGAGGCCGAGATCACTTCGCGCAGCGGCGAGGCGAGCGGGCTGCTCAAGGCAAACGTCCCGGTCAGCTTCGGCCTCATGCACCTGGCGCCCCTATGGCCGGCGCTGATGGCGCGCCACCCGGGCCTGGCGCTCGACGTCACGCTGTCCGACCGGGTGGCCGACCTGGTCGACGAAGGTATCGACCTCGCGGTGCGCATCGGGCAGTTGCCGGCATCCTCGCTGGTCGGCCGCAAGCTGGCGTCGACGCGGCTGGTCCTGTGCGCCTCGCCCGCCTATCTGCAGGCGCGCGGCGAACCCACGCGTCCGGACCAGCTGCCGGCGCACGACGTGATCTCGTACAGCCTGTTCTCGGCGGGCGAGCACTGGCGCTTTGCCGGACCCGCCGGCGAGGTGACGGTGAAGGTGTCGCCACGCATGCGGACCAATAGCGGCGACACCTGCCGCGCCGCCGCGCTGCAGGCCCAGGGCATCATCCTCCAGCCCAGCTTCCTGGTCGGGGCCGACCTGGCGGAGGGCCGGCTGAAGGAGATCATGCCGGACTACCGCGCGGACACGCTCGGCATCTACGCGGTCTACCCGTCCAGGAAATTCCTGGCGCCGAAGGTGAGAGTGGCGATCGATTTCCTCTCCGAGGTGTTTGCCGCGCCGGACTGGGGCGATTAAGCTGGCAATTGTTCCACTTTCAGGAACAGTATTGTGAGCATGGACCCGTTTATTCCGGCTATCGGGAAGATTACACTGGAGGCTGTTGATCGAACGAGGTAAGACATGAACAGGCTTCCCACACTATTCGTTTCCCATGGCTCGCCCATGCTGGCGTTGCAGGACAGTCCCGCGCGCCGCTTCCTGCAGGAGCTCGGCAAGTCCCTGCCGCGGCCGCGGGCCATCGTGGTCGTCTCCGCGCACTGGGAGACCGCCAACAGCCCGGCGGTGAGCCTGGCGCCGCAGCCCGAGACCATCCACGACTTCGGCGGCTTTCCGCGCGCCCTGTTCGAGATGCGTTATCCGGCCCCGGGCGCGCCGGAAGCCGCCGAGCGCGCCGCCACGCTGCTCGAGGCGGCCGGCATCGCGGTCGGCCGCAGCGCGCAGCGCGGCCTGGACCACGGGGCCTGGGTGCCGCTGCGCCTGATGTATCCGGACGCCGACATCCCCGTCGCCCAGCTGTCGGTGGTGCGCGGCGCCAGCCCGGCGGTGCACGAACAAATCGGGCGCGCGCTGGCGGCGCTGCGCGAGGAAGGCGTGCTGGTGCTGGCATCCGGCTCGCTGACGCACAATCTGTACGAGTTCCGCGGCCAGCACCTGGACGCCCCGGTGCCGCACTGGGTGGCGGAGTTCGAAGTCTGGATGAAGGCGCGCCTGGAGAACGACGACCAGGCCGCGCTGCTGGACTACCGCCGCGCCGCGCCCTTCGCCGCCGAAAACCATCCAACCGACGAGCACCWGCTGCCGCTGTTCGTGGCGATGGGCGCGGCGGGGCCCGGTGCCAGGGCCAGGCAGATCCACGCCAGTTACGAGCATGGGATCCTCGCCATGGACGCCTACGCTTTCGAATAATGAGTATGAAAAGGAACGATATGTTAGACACGCTCGCTGAACTCCACACGGATCCGGCGTCCGGGCTCGCCTACCGCATCCGCCCGCCGCAAGCGGGCCAGGACAAGGCGCCCTGCCTGCTGCTCCTGCACGGCGTCGGCGCCAACGAGTCGGGATTCGTCGAGATGGCGCGCCGGCTCGATCCGCGCCTGGCCGTGATCCTGCTGCGCGGCCCGCTGGTGTTCGCGCCCGGCCGCTTCGGCTGGTTCCAGGTGAAGTTCACGCCCACCGGACCGGCCATCGACCCCGACCAGGCCGAGGAGTCGAGGCTCAAGCTGCTGCGGTTCATCGGCGAGCTGCCGGTGGCGCATGGCGTCGACCCGCAAAAGACCTGGATCGCCGGCTTCAGCCAGGGCGGCATCATGAGCGCCAGTGTCGGGCTGACGGCGCCGCGCAGCGTGGCCGGTTTCGGCCTGCTCAGCGGCCGCATCCTGCCCGAGATCCTGCCGCTGGTGGACCGCAGCGATCCGCGGCTGGGCAGGCTGCAGGCTTTCGTCAGCCACGGCGTGGGCGACCAGACCCTCGGCATCCATTTCGCCCACAAGGCGCGTGCGCTGCTGGAGGAGTTGGGGGTGCCGCTGGAATACCGCGAGTATGCGGCCGGCCACGTGCTCGACGGCGACATGGTTGGCGACTTCCAGCGATGGTTGGGAGAGCGGATCGGCTAGATCCTGATGGTGCCGGTGACCGGAAACCAAAGCCGAGTTATATCAGAGACTTACGAGGGTGGCGCGTAATTTATGCGAAGTGCTGCTGAGGTTTTGCGAAGCGGGATGTGGCGTCTTGATGGCATTCTAACGCGTCACGACCACGACCGCCCATTCCTGGATGTATTCCGGCCCGGTCTCGCCCTGGGGCCGCTCGACACCCCAGAACATCATCTTCTCGTTGCGCAGGCCGACCAGCTCGACCCTGCATAGATCGGGAATCAGGGACGGGCTGACGCTGTCGCTCGGGTTCCGCAGAGACATGACTCGCTCAAGCGTCCACTGCTGGCCGGACATCGAGAGTTCGCCCTCGACAGGCTGGGTGTTGGCGATTTCTTGGTCCGTGAGGCGCTGGCCGCGGTGGCGCAGGCGTTTGACTTTGGCATACATGCGGTCGAGTATAACTCTTGAGGTAGCGCAACCCCTACCTCGACGGCGCCGGCACCATTACCGGATGCCCACCGACCGCCCAAACTGCCGCCTGGCCGCCGACGTCGAGCTGGCCCTGGTGCTGGCCAAGCAGGCCGGCGTCCGCGCCGCGGCGCGGTTCCTGGCTGAGCGCGGCGCCGGCTTCGCGCTCATTTGCCGGGTGCTGGCTGAGCCGGCGCAGCGGCGGGCGGCGCAGACGGCACGATGACCCGGCCGTCGACCACTTCCACCACCAGTTGATCGCCCTGCGGGGTGAGCAGGTGGATCTCCATCACTTCGCGTTCACGGCGCGGCAGGCGTCGAACCGGTCGACGACCTGCTGGTATCGCCGCACGAGTCCCGCAACGTCTGCGGCGTCGCCGAGAAGCGCTGCAGCAGCCTCCGGCACAAGGTCCGGTCCTTCTCGGTCAGCAGCAGGTTCGGCGGCAGCGGGTCGATCACCGGCCGGGGTGGCGGGCTGTACGGGACTGGCTGCCGGGCAGCGCAGGCTGTCAACGCCAGTGCGCACGCGGCGCTGAGCAGCTTCGAGGTTCGATGCATATTCCTGTTCCTTTCGTAGAGCGAGTGTGTCTTGCTCGAGCAAGCGCGTGCGCAGGCCCGATTCGATGGCGAGGTTGGCGGTGGCGGCGCTGTCGCGGACTTCCTTGCCGGCAGCGACGGCCGCTTCGTAGCCGGCCTGGTACTGCTCGGCGCCGCAGTGGTGAACCCACCAGGCGCCGCCCAGCAGCAGGATCAGCACCAGGACCACGCCGGCCGTCAGCCGCTCGAGCGCGCTCATGCGATCACCCCGCCGGAGCGGCGGAAAGCAAGTGCGAGCGTGTCGAAGTCGTTCTCGCGCTGACCGTAGCCGGCGCCCGGCAGCGAAGCCCAGCGCGAGCGGCACTTGTTGATCGCGGTGGCCAGGCGGCCGGCTTCGATGTCGCCCAGCGCTCCGCACTCGCGGATCATCTGGACGGCGATCGCGTCCTGACTGGCCGGCGAGAAGTCCTTCAGGCCGAGCTGCTTCTTGTACGTGTCGAAGTAGCGCGCGAGGATCTGGTAACGTCCGGCTGCCGTCGACTTCACGCCGAGCCTCGGCAGATCGACCAGCTGCCGGGGATGGTCGGTATAGCTGGAGAAAAGGCGCGGGTGGTCCGGCGTGCTGCCGACCAGGATGTTGTAGCCGTTGTCCGAGATGGTGAGGAGCCGCGCGGTGAGCTCGCTGACGGCGATCATCTGCAGGAAGGCGCGAAGGTTCGGGCTCACACCATCTCCTTCACGTCCTTGACGATCTCAGCCAGGTCGGCGTCCTTCTTCTTGTTCAGGTAGTTGAACAGCGCGCGCACCAAGGCCCAGGCTGGCAGGCCACAGGCGAACGACAGGGCCAGCATCGCGACCATGCCGAAGGGATCAGCAGCCCAGTGCTGAATCCCGAGGTAGCGCACCAGCGCGGCGCCGCCGCCGATTGAGCCGACCAGGGTGCTGGCCAGGGCTACGCGCCATTCTTTCTCATCCTTGGGCTTGGTCATGCTCATGACGACGAAGGCGGCGAAGCCTGCACCGATGGCACCGGTTGCGGCGAGGCCGGACAGCAGTTTCCAGCCTGCTACGCCGGCCGCGCCGGTGGTAATGGGTTCGCTCATATCTTGGACTTTCATGGTTAGATTTCGTAGGTGATGGAAAAAGCAATGACGTTTCCGGCATGGGCGCCAGAGATCGGTAGCAGGGTCACGCTGGCGTTGTCCGCCGTCTGCCAGAACAGCAGGCTCGATGCGGCGCCGGTGGTGCCGAAATAGCAGCTGATCTGTGTACCGTTTCCGTAGTCGATGCCGGAGAACGCGCCGATGCCATACGCGGCGGAGTTCGCGCGCTTCGGGAACGGGATGCCGGACACCATCAGGTTGCCGGTCCCGCCGCCAGTGATCGCAGCAGCGAGCACGATGTACGCGTTGATGTGCACCAGGTTGCCGACACGGGTGGCGGTCGCCCGCGTGAGCGCCGCGTTGATCTCGTAGGTGCCTCCAACTGCATCGCCCTGAATTACCGGTGCCCACACAAACGGCACATCGACGTCGTACAGGGTTGCGGACCCCATCGGGGCCGAAATCACGCCCTTCGGCATAGAGTTGCGCGCGACCTGGGTCTCGTTGAACAGCGCCGGATTCCCGCTCAGGATCAGGCCGTAATCCGACGTGGTATTCCCGAAGCACTCCAACGTATTGCTGCTCACATAGGTGAACATGTTGTAGCTCGCCGTCGCGGCCAGGTTGCCCGTGTCGCGCCCAATGACGCGATCGCCAGACGTCACACGCAGTCGGCTCCCCGAGACCTTCAGGTTGCCGCCGCCATACGTGCGGATCGCGGCCAGGCTGCCCGCGATATCGGCGCCACTCACGTTGAACGCCACATTGTCGACCGCCCACAACCCATACTGCCCGCCATTGATCCGGCATCCGACGACATTGATCTCGCCGCTGGTGTAGCCGGCCACCGTGACCCCGCTGGACACGTTGAAAACCTGGCTTGCCTGAGCGGCCCAGTATGAAGTCGGCTGAATGTCCATGCGCACGCCGATGAAGGAGACGTCGGCGCCGCCGTTGGCCGTGCCGATCGCGACGTGGGCGCCAGTGACGGCGCAGGCGTCGAAGTAGCCGCCCGAGACCCGGCACCACGATTTGTCGACGGCACCGCCGCGCTTTTGCCACGAAACGCCGATGTAGCAGTTCTTCACCGATACACCCGACATCGTCAGGCGCGTTTCGAAGCAGCTGATGCCGGCGCCGAGGTACAGCACGTTGCTCCCGGTCGCGCAGTCTTCGAAGGTGCCGCCGGCCACCTCGAGATTGATCAGGCGGCCAGTTTCCTGGTCGCCCTCGGCCGCGATGCCGGCCTTGGCCGAGACGTCCGCATCTTCCTTGGCGACGCGGCAGGCCACAAGCTTGTAAGTGCGCTTCGGCTTGAGATCGCTGTGGGCCCAGTTGTCGATCGCGAAGCCGGCGTAGCCCACGCTGCGGGCGTTGGCGAAGCAGTTGATCACGACGACGTCTTCGCAGGACGACAGGTACACCACGCCGCACGAGCCGCAGCGGCGCGCATCGATATTCTCGATCAGCACGTTGTCGCTGCGCGAGACCACCAGGGCGCTGCCGCCGAACTTGCCGATCGCCTGGGCACGCGGATCGCCGCCGGCGAGGGCGCCGTAGGCGTCGATGTTGCCGTACGATTCGCCCTTGCTCTCGATGACCATGTCGTGCACGGTCAGGTAGCTGCACAGGTCGAACTGGATCGTGCTCGGGTAATCCTGCTTCACGGGCGCAACGCCCTGCACCGAAGGGCGCACGACGGTGGCCTTGCCGTCGCCGAAGACGCGAATCCGCTGTTTGTTGAGGAAGGTCACACAGGCGGTGTCGACGATGTACGTACCGGCCGGGAAGTAGAGCGCGCCGCCGTTCGGCAGGGCGTTGGCCGCCTTCTGCAGCGCCGCGGCGTCGTCGGTCACGCCGCCGCCCTTGGCGCCGAACTGTTTCACGCTGATTTCCGAGGTCGCTGCGATCTTCCAGCGGCCGCCATCCGCCGCCACGATCACTGTACCGCCGTTGTCGGCCGAGGCAGAGTCCGCGGCGTCGAAGTAGTAGATGCCGCCGCCGCCATCGCCAGGAGCGTAGTAGCCAGTCACCATCACCTGGGTGTTCTTGCTCTTGTCGACAGCACGCAGCGCCGAGACGGAGCCCACGACCTTGTGCAATGACGTTTTCAGGATGTCGCCCAGCTGCGCGCCGGCGTAGATGATGCTGGAAACGTCGGTGCGGTTCGAATAGTTCGTTACCGTGTAGATCACGATGCCGTTCGCGTCAGTGACCTTGACGTCGTAGGCGCCGTCCCAGAACACCAGGGCCTCGCCCCGGGCGTTAAGGATGATCGGATTCGGGTTCTCGACGGCACCTGCGGCATCCTGATAGGTAGCCTTCGGCGTGGTGGTGCCGGCGTCGAAGGTGTAGATCTTCCCGCCCGCGAGTGGCACGCCTACGTTGTTGGTGAACTGCTGCTTCCCGGTCGGGAGTAAGCTCGGCATCGATTGCTCCAAGAAAAAAGCCGCCCAGAGGCGGCCTGTGTTGAAAATTGTTCGGTCAGTACCCGATCGCTTCCCACGTGAAGCGCTTTGCTGCATTCGTGGTCCCTGCGCCCGAGCTGAACACGGTCACCTGGTCAGCGGCCGGTTCGCCGTGCGAGAACGTGATGCCGCTGGGCTCCGTAGCGCCCGTTTCCTCGCACTTCAGCGTGACGCATCGCACCTTGAAGGGCATCGGGAACTCGATCACCACGGTGCCCTGGTCGTCGGTCGCTGCCGCACCCCACTGCCGCATCAGGCCGCCGGGGAAGACCTGATAGCCGGTTTCGCCCAGCAGCTGGCTCTTGCCGGTAAAGTCGGCCAGGCTGAGAAGTTCGGCGGCCACGCCGCCCACACGGTCGAACAGCTGCTGGAAGTAGTTGAACCAGGTGCGGGAGAACAGGCCGGTGCGCGGATCGATTGCCGGCTCCCGGGATGAGGGCGGAGTCACCTTCATGAGGTGCCCATCCTGACCTGCCCGGATCCGCCGAGGATCACCACCTTGACCGGGTCGGAGAGCGTCAGGCGGAACACCCGGCTACGGCTGCGCCCCAGGCGTCGCCAGATGGCCCTGGCGTTGTAGTTACCAACGGAGCCGATCGAGCGCGCGTGCTGGTGGCTCCAGACCTTGGCTTTGTCCGACCACTCCAGCACCGCTTGCGGATCGCTCCCCTGGCCAGACTGCAGGCCGACACCAGCCTCGAACTCCACCTGCACCGAATCGAAGTGCATGTGGTGCGATTCCGGATTCGCGACGTACCCGGTCACCCGGATGCGCGGCAGCGGCGCGCCGTTGTCGGTGTAGCAGTCCATGTCCAGTGCATACAGATTGCCGTTCTCCCAGTCGCCCACCACGTGCTGGCCGGCGAAAGCGATATGGCAGTTCGAGCGGTGCCGGTTCAGGCTGCCCCCGGCCGGATCACGCCACAGGCGCTCGTGCCATTCACCGGTTGCGGCATCGAACACCCAGGTCGCGTTCGCGGTCGGGAACGACAGCACGTAGAACGTGTGCCCCTCGTGCTCGTAGGCGTAGGCGATCGCATCGCTGACCGTTGCGTACTGCGATATCGCGTAGTCGATCGCTTCCGTCGAGATGCGTGCCGGCTGGTAGCCCTGTGCCCGATACACGGCCAGGGAGCCCGAATCGTCGGCGCCGAGCCAGATCAGGGAGTTATCCATGCGCGCCACCGACCAGGGCGCCGAGCAGCCGACCTGGATCGATGTCGAGGTGCGTGACAGCGGGAAGTCGGCGTCGCCGCTGTTCACCCAAACCTCGATGTTGTTCCGCTTGAAGAACCACAGCTCCCGGTGGTCGACGATGTGGCGCACGATCTGATCGGCCGTGCCCTCGACGCTGGCAAAATCCAGGGCGTCGAACGTCGTGGCGAACAGACTGGAGATGTAGAACTGCGCGGTGCCCGGCTTGTTGAAGATGAAGTAGCCGTCGAGGTAGACCACCCAGTTCGCGCCGTAGAAGGCTTCGTCGACGATCTGCTTCAGGGTGTTGTCGGTTAGCCCCAGGCTGTAGCCGTTTGCACCGTCGACGATCATGGCCGTTTTGCCGTTGTCGGCGATCGACACCGGTCCGGTAGCGGTGGCCAACGTGCCGACCAGGGTTGCACCCCATACTGCATTGACGCGGAAGACCGACGACCCCTGCACGATGATCGGATCGCCGACCGACGGCACGTGCATCCCACGGATGCCACCGGCGCCGGGCAGGGCCAGCAGCAGGCGCAAGCCGGGCGTGCCGTACATGGCGGTTACCGTGCGCGCGCCGCCGCTCTGGTCGACCACCGGGAACAGGTTGATGCTGCGCTGGGCGTCCATGCCGCGCGAGCGGAGGGCATAGGCGCCGCCTACGAATGGAATTTGCATGGTATTTGTCGTAAAAAAAGCCCACTGGGTGAGGGTGGGCTACAATGCTTTCTCAACAACACAAACAGGCCGAAGCCCAGCGAGACATGAACTACACCGATTACCTGCTCTGGAAATTCATCGTCCTGGTGGCGATCGTCTTCGTCTGGAAGTTCTTCGAGGGCATGCTCAGCGGTCGTGCGAACTTGCGGGAGCTACGCGAAGTAGAGGCTGAGCGAAAATCGGATTCTCAAGGAATCGTTCCAGGGCGGATCGACCGCTCGTAGCCTGCTGACGCGCCAGCAGCGCCGCCGTATTCGGATCAAGCACTGCATCCGCCAAGAGCTTTTGAATCTTTGGATCGGCCACGCCGCCATACAGCATATTCAGCGGTTTGCCGAGCACCGTATTGGTGAAGGCGCTCTCTGCGAGAGTGTTCCCCAGTAGCGACTGAAGAATGTTTTGCGAGGCCAGCCGCTGCGCAGATGCCGAGCCAGGCCCGTTTCCGGCTCGAGCAACAGCAGCCGTCTGACCGAGTTCATCAGCCACACCACGAATCGCCGCGATCTGTTCAGGCTCCATCACGTCGGCTAGGCTCTTGATACCCTTGACGCCAGTCGCCTGCTTGATGAGCTTCCCTTCGTCCTGTAAAGCCCGATTGAACGCTTCAGCTCGCAATTGCGGATTCCCCGAGAGGTCCTTCGTCGCCGAGGAATAGGCCTGCAGCAGCCGATTCCCGATGTCCATCTGATTGACTGGCCTGTTCATCTGAATGTGGCTTTGCCGCGCTACTTGGTACGACTCCGGCAGAAGATCGAGTAGCTTGTTGCGGGTCGCCATGACGGCTGCGGCCTCGCGCCCGGCGATGCCGAGCGTTGGGTCGGACAGCAGTGCGTCCATGCCCATCTTCAGTGTGTGCATGTCCCGTACCGGCACTGATTCCACCGGCGGGATGTCGACGAAGGTTGGCGCGCGGCCGCTGGGCACCGACATATTCCTCACGCCGGCGGGCAGGTCGATGTACATGTCGACCGAATCTCCCGGGATGCGCCGCGGCGTCACGACAGGCTGTGGGTTCATGGTCAGCGGAGAAACTTGTTGGCTCACGTCGTCCACGATGGAATCTGGTAGCCGACGCGTGCCGGCGTAGACCGGGCCCGGGTTGTCCGGCACGACAAAGCCAGATTCTGGAAGCTCGCGCATGCCCGCATACACGCTGCGTGGCCGCATGTCCTCCAAGCGCGCTTCAAACGGCGTCCCTTGCTCGCGCGCCAGCTGGATCGCTCGCGCCTCGGCCTTCTGCACCGACGGCTTGCTGACCAGGCGTTGCAGAGCAGGAGTTACCGGGACATTCTCCTGGAATGCTTCGCCATACAACTGCTTCGCCTTGGCCTCGACAGCGGCTACAGCTGCCTCGCGGTCCGATGGGGACTTGGCGATTCCCTGCAGCGTGTTGACGCGTGCAGCGTTGTTCGCGGCTAGCCGGCCACCGATCATGTTTTCGATCTGCGGGTCTACCGAGCGCAGCGCGTCCTGCAGGCGTGCAATACCAGCGTCGCCGGTCGCCTCGGCGACAGTTGGAAGTGCACCGGTGACCGATTGTCCGCCAGACGCAGCAGCAATCTTGCTCGGGTCGTCGGCAAACCGGTTTAGCGTACGCCCGACAATCGTGGCACGGCCAGCTTCGGTAAATGGCTCGATAAGCGACATTAGCGCGTTGCCGCCGTAGCTGGCGAGCTTGCCTGCGCCGACCAGTGCGGGCGGCAAGGCAGCGCTGATCGCTGCACCGCGAGCGGCATGGTCAGGGTCGACCAGCGCGGCAGATGCGCCGCCAGTGATTGCGCCACCGGCTGATCGGATGCCCATCTGCGCGAGCTTGCCGCCGATGGTAGTTGCCTGTGGCAGCCCGGTGACGAAGCCGCTCGACCCGATGGAATTGACCAGTGGCGCGGCAGCACGTGCGACTATCGGGATCTTCGAAAGACCTTGGGCCAGCGCTCCGCCAACCGGCAGCGTTGCGGCTATGTTGCCTCCGACGCGACCGAGGTTGAAGCCGGTCGAATCCTTGTTCGCCTCGGTCAGCGCGTCGAAGTCAGCGTTCTTTGTGCGGATGAACTGCTGGGCGGCTTCCGGCAGCGGCAGCTTGCCGGCGAGGTTCAGCACCGTGCGCCCGACGTCGGCAATGCCCAGGGCCGCGCCGGCGGCGACCCGGCCGGCCAGGTTGTCCGGGCTGTTGGCCGGCGCCGTCTTGAACTTCAACGGGCCGGCCTGAGCCGGTGCGCCGGCGTCAGCGGGCAGCGCCTGGATATAGGTCGCCAGCTTGCGCGCGCCTTCGGCGTCGCCAGCCGCATCCGCGTTGCGCAGGGCGGTGTACAGCTCTTCGCGAGTGGGCATTACTTTCCTCCGTGTTTCTTGATCAGGGCCGCGATGTCGGCGGGGACGCCTGGAGTATCGGCCGGCGCCGAGAAAGCTGCATGTCCTGCATTGTTTCTAAGTCCCTGGACCGCCAGCTTCCGGTTAGCGGCTTTCTGCTGGATCACCGCTGCGCTATCGCCGGGCTGCGGGAAATACTGCTTCCGCGCGTTCTCGAACTCACCTGTGCTGATGGCTGCGCCGGATTCCTGGCGCAGCACGGCATTGACAAAATCGCGCTGCGCCTGCTCGGCCTTCTGGTCAGCTTCGCTCATGCCAAGCTTGTTGGTTGCCGCGCCCAGCGCGCCACCGACCAACCACGTGTTTTCGACGGTGTTCTTCGAGTTGATCATGGCCGGCCTGTATTGCCCCTGCAGGCCAGTCAGGATCTTGTCTGCCTGCTCCGCGCGCGCGCCGAACGCTGCCGACTTGCCCTGAAACTCGGTCGGCGCCTTGTTGCCCTGGTCGGCCGGGCCGCCGGGGATTGCCACGAGCGTGCCGTCCGGGTTCTGGCGATAGCCAGAGGGCACCTTTCCTTGGGCCAGCTGCTCGCGGGCGCGGGCGTCGTTCAGGTCCTGGCCGCGCACGGTCGCCGCCACCGTCGCCGCGGTGTTCGCGCGCGAGGTGTTCGCCTGGAGCACAGCATCTGGCGACACGGTGTTTTTGACCGTGTTCACAACCTTGACCTGGCCGGTAACGGGGTCGATTGCGAGGGTTTCGGTCGCGCCACCCGTGTTGCGGGTCTCGGTCTTCGGCAGCAGCTCCTTGGTCGCTATGGCATGGCCGGCGGCCCATTGCTTGATCTGGTCCGGCGTCTGCAGGTTGGCCAGCAGCTGCCGTTGGGCGGCCACATCGGCGTCGACGTCGAAACCGAGCGCTTTCCCGTACTGCTGGAAAGCGTCGAGCGCGGCCGTAGCGGTCGCTATGTCAGGAGTCGCGACCACGCGGCCCAGCAGCTCGTGGCCGGTGGTCATGAACTTGCCGAACGCCTCGGCCTTCTTCGCCTGGGCTTCGGATGCCGTCTTGGTGCGATTCTGGATCGCAGTATCGACCTGATCAGCTTCGTTGAGGTAGCCGTTGTTACGAAACGCGGTACTGAGCTGCTCGCTGGTCGTTCCGGGCGGAAGCTCCTTCAGCAGCTTGTTCTTGCCGTTTTCCCGATCCACACTGCGCTGGCGATCCTGCAGCAGCAGGTTCGTGATTCTGTTCTGATTCCCAGCCTGAAGGCCAGACTGGAACGAATCGGCAAGGTCGGGTTGCTGGCGGCCCAGCGCATAAATTGAAGTATCGATGCCCATTTATTTCCCCATGCCGCCGGTCATGTACTGTCCGGCCAGCTTCGTCAGCATATTGACGTCTCGGCCCCACTGATTGCCCTGCGTGATATAAGCCGAGGCTCTGGCATTTCCGGCGCCGAGCAGGTTATTTTGCACCGCGCTCGACGTGTTCTGTCCGGCCGAGGCGATGGTGCCGTAGGCGTTCTGCCCGGCTTGGCCGATCTGGTTCGTGGCTTGCTGACCGACGCCGGCCAGGGACGCCAGCCGGTTGTAGCCCGTGGCCTGATCGTTTCTCGTGCGGTTATATCCGTTATTGAACTCCTCGGAAGCCACGCCTTGGCTGTAGCGGGTCAGCGCCTTCGCTGCGGCGCCCGACAGCAGGCCGCCGCGTGCGGCCGCGCTGCGTTCGATTGCCTGCTGGCCTTGCTGCTGTCGGAATTGGTAGCCCGGATCGTTGAGGATATCCGCGCCCGTGTACGGCTGGATAGTGAACTGGCCGTCAGGGCCGATGCCCTGCATGATCTGCGTCAGCGCGTTCCTGCCCGCGTCCACCCAGGGCTGCTGGTCGCTGCGCTGCTGGGTGAGCAAGTTCAATTGGTCCTGGCGCGTCACGTCATACTCGCGCCTGGCTTCTGCCGTCGCGTCGGCGGCGGACTGCGCTTGGGTGCTGGCGGCACGGTCGGCGGCGCGCGAGGCGTCACGCGAGCCGGTGACCTCGCCGATAATATTCTTTACAAAGCTCATGCATCTCTCCTGAGAAGTGTCCATTCGCCCGACCGCGCTTCCTTGTCGAAGCCGAGCTTTCTTGCCAGTGCAACGGCTTTCGGGCGGTCACCTTTGATTGCCGCCACCAAGAAGGGATGCGTCTTGAGGGCTTCGTTCACGATGCGCCGCACAGCCAGACCACAGGGCTTGACCGACCCGACATGGATGAACGGCCCGTCGATCACCACCGCGCCGGCTGGCCCAGGTGCGTACAGGGCGTAGAAAGTCGCTGCTCGAGCGCGATCGAAGAAGGTGTCGTCGTCCTGCATGCCGCAGGCGGTTCGCATCGCCGCAGCGCAGGCGGAGTCGTACTGTTTAGCAGCACGCATCGTCGTCCTCGGTGTAGACGCCGAAGCGGCGCCAGAACTGCAGCGCGCAGGGCATCTCGGCATCAGGAATGACCAGGTTCGCGCGCTTGAGCACCTTGCGCGCCTGGACGGCCAGCCGGATGATGTCGGGCCGCACCGGCAGCGAGAACACCGTCGGCAGCACCTCGCCCAGCGAGTAGCGCAGCGCCGGCTCGTACGGCGGCGGCAGGTTGAGCGAGTCAGCCTGATCGGCGAAGGGGGCCAGCACGAACGGCGCTAGCGGCACACACGCGGGAATGGCTTGCCACTGCATGACGATGTCGTTGAGCGCGGCCAGGGCGTCGGCGGCATCCTCGGCCGGCGCCGTTTCACCAGCCGCGATCACGCCGGCGTCCTTCAGCGCACGGTTAATGATGTCGCCGGCGGTGGTCATTGCGCCGCTGCCTGCTTGCTGCGGGGCTTGGTAGCCGGCTTTTCCTCGGCAGCCTGCTCGGTAGGCGTTGCAGGACCGTCTGCGCGCTTGCCAGCCTCGGCTCCGGTCGAGGCCAGTCGCGCTGCTAGGTTCGCTTCCGCTTCTGCGAGTTTCGCTTCTCGGGTCGCCAGCTCCTGCTCCTTGGCCGACAGTTCGTGGTCCTTCGCCATCAGGTGCATTTCCAGCTCTTCGAGCTGCGCCTTCGCTTCGTCGATCGCTGAGGTGTCGGGTTTCGCCGGCTCCAGAGCCGCTTCAGCCACGGTGGCACCGTCCTGCATGCGCTTTTGGTCGACGTGCCATTCAGCGTGGCCTGCCTCGCGCAAGTCGTCTTCCCGATCCTCGTCGGCAGCCATCGCCATGATGCCGCCCTTGWAAAGGGCCTTCGGGTATTCCTGGAATTCCATCTTGTTCTCCGGTAGCGGCGCCCAGCCGAAGCCAGGCGCCGCGGGTTGGCGGGATTACTCGGTGATGCGGGCCGCGTGGTCCGGGCGGACGGCCGCGAAGCCGTACAGCACGTCGATACGGGTCGACTCGGTGTCGGACTGGCCGTTACCGAAGGTCATGACGCGTACCGAGAAGCCGTTCACCGAGGCGGTGTAGCCCTCGCACGATGCCAGGATCGGCAGCGGGGCGAACGCCGCGGTGAAGGCGTTCTTGTGGAACGCCAGCTGCTGGCGGTAGGCCGTCGACGCGGAGCCGACCAGTGAGACAGCTTGGCCGTTGCCCGGCAGTGCTGACACGGTGCCGATCACGGCAGCGCTCGTCGCCGAGAGCGCCGGGAAGATGCTGATCGAACCGGTGGCACCGGCGGCGGTGAAGTCGGCGGTCACGACGAACTGGCGCAGCTTGCCGTTCGAGACGCCCAGGATCGGGTGCACCGCGTAGACGCCCGGGATGGTGAAGACGGTGCCCTTCAGGATGGTCCAGCCGCCAGTCAGTCCGCCGATGTTCAGCGTGGCGCCGGTCTGGCCAGCACCGTTGATCGTGAAGCCGGTCGCGGTGCCCAGCGCGAACATGGGCAGCGACTGGTTCTCGAACATGCCGAAGCCCTGGGCCTTGGTGATGTAGCCCTGCAGGAAGGACTTGTTCACGGTGTCGCCAGGGTTCTGTTGGTTCTTGATCGCGTCGGCCAGCTCGTTGCTGGCGTCGGAGCTCAGCAGCACGGTGCGGTCGCCTTCGGGGGCCATGAAGCGCTCCATGGAGCCACGGGCCTGGCCGTAGACCTTGAACGTGTTCGGCAGGGTGCCAGGGGTGCCGACCACGTTCGGGGTGGCGACGACGGCGCGGTTGATCAGGTCAGCCTGCACGACCGAACCCAGCGAGTTAATCGCCGGCTTCAGGAAGCGCTCCTTGAAGTCGCTGATGTTGAGCGCCTTTTCCTTCGCGGTGAAGGTCAGCGGCACGTGCTTCTGGGTCGCCAGCTGCAGGGTGACCTTCTGCTCGTTGACGTCCGGCGCAGTGCCGCCGCCAGCGAAGTTCGAGCCGTCGAACACGGTCGGCACCGGCGGGATGCCGATGTCGACCTTGTCGCCCTTGCGGTAGCCGTTGGGCTGCGACTTGAATTCGTCTTCGCGGCCGCGGTTGATGTTGGAGAGGAAGTTCATCTCCTCGGACAGCATGGCGGCCGCCTCGCGGGCCAGCATCTGGTGGGTCAGGATGTTATTCGACATGGTTCAGATTCCTATTTGCGGTTTTTTTGACGATGCGCGAACCACTCTGAGTCGCTCATGCGCGTCGGATCGACATCGGTCGATGAGGACGAGCCGAGCGGAGAGATCGGCGCGGGTGCCTTGCTGACGGGTTTCGGCGCCGCGGGCTGGGCCAGCTTGAATTCCAGCCGGGTCAGCTCGCGCGCCATCTGCACAGGAGGAAGGGTCAGCAGGCGTGCGGTTTCGTCGAGATCGGTGCCCAGGTGGTGGAGCAGCTTGGCCCCGGCATCGGATGAGGTGGCCAGCTCGAGGAATTCTCGGCTGACGCCCAGCATCTGAAGATTGGCCACGGCGGTGGGGAAGTCCTGGAACTCCTTCGTGCCCTGGTCGTAGATCCTGTTGCACTGCTCGTTGAAACGCTGGTCGGCCACCATGCGGGCTGCTTCCTGCTGCGCCAAGGTGCGGACGTCGACTTCCTGCGCCTGGTGCTGCGGTTGCTGGTCCGGCTGGTAGCCCTGCTGAAGCGCGGCGAGCTGCTGCTGGTAACGCAGCGCCTGCTGCTGTGCTTCATCGGCCCGGCGGCGCTCGTCATGCCGCGCGCGGGTCAGCTCGTCGATGCGGGTCTGGAACCAGGGGGTGCGCTTCTGTTCCTGCTGCTCGGCTTGCTGATCCTGCTGGCCTTGTTGGCCCTGCTGCTCCTGTTGCTGTTGCCCGGCGGTCGCTTCCGTGCTGGTTTGCTGCTCGACCTGGTGTGCACCCGTTTCGGCGCCGGGCGCCGGCGTCGGGAGGCCGCTTTCGGTTTCAGTGCTCATGGTTTCCCAAGTAGATTGAAGCCCCGTCGATCCGGACGGGTACGGGTTTTACTGCGGTTCGGGCAAAGAAAAACCCGCGCTCGGCGGGTTTTCTTCGGCTTGCGGTTCTGCTGCCTCGGGCGGGCCCGGTGGTGCGCCAGAATCGGCGGTGGCCGGTACCAGCGGTTGCTCGTTGATCAGCTCGAGGCCGAACTCCTGCGCGATTACCTGCGAGATCTGCTGCGGCATCGTCGGGTAGATGATCTTCAGGCGGTCGGTCTCGGCGCGGTAGCGATCGAGCAGCAGCTGCTGTCGCGCGGCATCCTTGTCTTCGTGCAGCTGGTTGTATTCCTGGCCCAGGGTCTGCAGCTGCGACTGTGCCTGCTGGAGCTGCTGCTGCATCTTCTGCACCTCGGGCGACGCGCCTTGCTCCTTCGCGGCGGCGACGTCCGGCGGTGTCAGGCGCTCGGCGAGTTCCTCGGCCATCGGGAAGTCGGCCGCGCGCATGACCAAGTCGCCAGCGCGCTCAAGAATCTGCGGGCTGCGGCTGGCCATGTCGGTCAGCGTCTGGAAGGCTTCCTGGCGTTTCGTGCTGTAGCTCGGGCCCACGGCGACGACCACGTCGTAGCGGCCGATGCTCGGGTTGTAGATCTCTTGCAACTCGCCACCAGGCGCCTGCTGCTGGACGTAGGCCTGCTTGAGGCTCGGGTCGATCTGCGCGTGCTTCTCCTTGCCGTCCTCGCCCAGGATGCGCACCAGGCGTGGCGTGTCGTAAACCTTCGGGATCAGGTCAATCAGGATCTTCCCCGTGTACTTGATCGCGCGCGCCTCGTTGTCGATGAAGTGGAACGTGGCCGTGTCGCCCTGGGCGCGGCGCGCCATGATCGCGCGGCCCGAAGTTTCGTTCGACTTCGCTCCCATGCTGGCGTCGTACTGGCCGCTGGCCATCTTCATCTCTTCGGAGGAGACGCGCATACCTTCCAGGAAGAGAGTTGCCGGGGCCGGCGCCTGGATCCGCTGAGGGATCGGCAGCGGGTTCCCCTGCGCATCCGCGTGGTTATAGGGCAGGTATGGCTTGTTCTGGGTGTTGGCGTTGTTCCAGTGGTCCTCGTAGCCCTCGATCGCCTCGGCGGCGGCCAGGATGGGTGTCTTGGTCTGCAGCGCGCCGTATTCCACACTCGCGGAAGAGTTGTAGTTGTACATGCGCTGTGCGTCCTTCATCTGGCGCGTGTGGCCCTTGCGGTCGACCTTGCCGTCGATCTCCACCTCGTCGCCCACCACGCGCACGATCGGGATGTAGCGGCCGGGCCAGTCCTTCTTTTCCAGTAGGGTGTCGCCAGCTACCAGGTACCACTCGACCTGCTGCCGGCGAACTGGGCGCGAACGCCAGCCGGCTGCGGCCGCGGCTACCAGTGCGGCCTTGTCCATCTCCGAGGCTTTGAGCACGTTGCCCTGGGCGTCCACGAACAGCTTGTCGGCCAGGTCGACCCGGCGGAAGTATTCGCAGATGCGGACGGTATCCTTGCTGAGCCAGGCGTCGACGCCATCGAGCGGCCAGGACGCGGCATCCGCATTCGGATAGCGTGCCTGGAACTCTTCGCGTGGCAGGTCTTCGAACACGAAGCCGAAGCGGGCGTCGCTGCCGTCGGCCTCCTGAATGTCTGGGTCCAGGTAGATGTTCAGCGGGTTCTTGACCCGCTTGATGAAGATCTCCTGATCGAAGCTGTCGTCGCTGGCATAGTCGGTGATGACGCGCCAGTAGCCGAGGCCGGCGTCGACGGCATGCTCCGCGGCGGTGTCGTAGGCGACGTCCGCATTGCTGTTCTGCTCGATGTGCCGGATAACGCCATTCAGGATTTCAGCGGTCTTCTTGTCCGCGCCGCTGTCCACCGGGTACACCCGGATGCTGGGCTTGTTCTGGCGCGCATCGTTGGTGATCTGGCGGTTGTGCTGCTTCACCTTGTTGACGGTCAGACACGGGCGCTTCTCGGTCTGGCGCGCCTTGCGCATCATGTCGTCCCATTGCCAGCCATTGTCCGGGTCGCCGTTGGCGAAGCGGAGATCGGCTTTCCAGAGGGGGCGGGTCTCGGACTCGAAGTCCTCGCAGCGCTGGAAGCGCTTCTTGGCCTCGGCGACGATCTTGTCGTCCGCCTTGGCGTCTGTCTTTTCGGTCGTCGTTTCCATTTATCCCATCCAGCCGTTGGGGCTTGGTGTTGAATTCAATTTCGGGCGGCTCTGCAGCTTGGGCTTGAGGGCGCGGCCCAAGGTGTCCGCGCCGCGACCCATGATCGACAGAGCATCTACGCCATCGTCGGGTGAGCCGGCCGGGAAGACTAAACATTGCCGCTGCAGCTCGGCCACCCACGCGGCACGCGGCCACAGAATGCGACCCATGCCGGCCTGCGCGATCGCCGACTGGGCGCGCGTGGCCTTGTCCTGAATGGACGGCAGCCACTCGATGCGGCACTTGGTCTGGCGATCGATCATGCGCTGACGCAGCCGGCCCTCGGTGGAGCGGCGAATCGGCCCGGCCTCGCCGAACCAGGCGAGCGGCGACCAACGGATCATCATGTCGATCTTCCGCTCGATCCAATCCTCGGGGCCGACCTGGCCGCGCCACCAGTCGAGCAGGTACCAGGTACCGTCCTCGGCAATTCCCATGATTCCGTGCTCGGTCCAGTCGCCGCCGTCGGGGGTGACCGCATAGTCGCTGCCGCCGATGATGCGCAGGTCGTCCGGTACCTTCGTATAGGTGCCCATGTCGTCTTGGCGGAACAGGATGCCTTCGGCCGGCGCCGGAATCTGCTGGTACAGGCTCGACCAGGTGCGGCGGTTCATCCGAAACTGGTCCCAGTGCTTCGCGTCGAACCACTCGGCCCATAGCATCTCGCCGGGCTGGCGGCCAAGCGGATCGGTCCTGGTCTGGCATTCGGCCTGAAGGCAGAGCACGCGCCACACGTTGCCATCGCGGCACTCGATGTCGCCAGACTCGCCGGCCCAGTCTTCAGGCAGAATCCGGCCACACAGGTCATCCTCGTGCCAGCGGGTGTTGATGATGACCACCCAGCCGCCCGGAATCAGGCGGGTCAGCAGGTCGTCCTCGTAGGCCGCGAAGGTCTTGTTGCGCACCACCTGGGAATCGGCCTGCTCGCGGCCCTTGATCGGGTCGTCGATGACGATGCCGTGCGCGCGGTTGCCGGTCATGCCGGACATCATGCCGCCGGCGATGTACTCGCTGCCGTTGGTCAGTGCGAACTCGGTGGTGGACCGGGATTCGGGGCTGAGGCTGCATTGCAGGATTCCCTCGGTCTCCTGGGCGCGCAGCAGTTGACGGGTGCGGCGCCCGTGGCGGCCGGCCAGGTCCGAGCCGTAGCTGGCCAGGATCACCCGGCGGTTCGGCTCGCGACCCAGAAACCAGCTCGGGCCGACCACGGTGGCGTAGGTGCTCTTCGCGGAGCCCGGCGGTGCCATGATCATCAGCCGGCCATGTCGCTTCGTCATGCAGGCCTGCAGCTCGCGCAGGATCAGCTTGTGGTGCTCAGCCTGGTGGCTCTCGATCAGCGGGATCGGCGCCGCCTCGTCGGCATCCTCGGAAGGGGAGCCTGGCACCGGCACACGGGAAGCGAAAGTGACCAGGTCGGCGCGTGCAGAACGGCGCTCGAGCAGGACGGCGGCGGCTTGCTGGGCGGTCAGCTGCATTTCGCACCTGCAGCGATGGCAGCAAGCTGGTCGTCGGTGAGGGCCGCGGCGTTCTGCACCTGGATGGCGCCGCCACCGGCGCCGACCAGCTCCTGGGTGATCTTGTCGCCGAATTCCTTGGGCTTCAGCCGCTGCGCAACCTTGATGCGTGTCTCGATGCGCAGCTTGGCCTTCTGGATCCCTTCAGCGGTCGGCGGTGCCTTGTCGGCGATCTCCGTGCATTCATCGATTCCCCCGTACAGCTGCTCGACCTTCGCAGCCTCGTACATCGTGGCGAACTCGGTGATCTCGGCCTTCCAACGGAACACGGTGGCCTTGCTGGGCATTCCCTTACGCTTGCAGATGGTGGTGATACTGTCAGTGGTGGAGGCCATGGCGGCGCAGAACTTCGCGCCCAGCTCCGGCGTGTAGGTGGTGGCGGTCATGGTGTTCGGTCAAAAAGATGGCCCGGCGCGCTTGTGGGCGGCCGGGCCGGAAGCCCTGGTCGATAAGCAGGGCAGGAGACACGGTGGTTCAGGTGCGGAGCAGGGCGATGCGCGTCTGCTCGAGCTGCTGCAGGACCAGCACCCAGCGGCGCTCGGCTTCGTGGGTCAGCTGGAAGGGCATGTAGGCTCCGGAAAGCAAAAAGCCCCGCGTCATCGCTGACCGGGGCTTCGGGATTCGTTCACGCCGCGGGCTGCCATCAGGCAACCGCACACGTCATGATCGACGGAAATAAATTGTGAACAGGAATTTACTGCTGAGATTTCCGCGTGTCAAGTGACTTCCGGAAATCTGTGGTTATTTCTGGGCGTAGTTCGGGGTGCGCTCGAGGTACAGCTCGATCTGCACCATCGTGAAACTGCCGACGCGTTGACCAGCATACCGGCCAATGATTTTCCCCTCCGGCGTGGTCGCCATATCCGTGAGGCCAGAAGAAAAGCTACCCCCGTTTTCCAGGTAGGGGACGGACAGTTGCGCTTCCGCGCCAACATGCGGCTTCGACTCCGGACCGGAAGTTTCTCCCTTGTTGGCAGCGCTGAAACGAATGCTGGCTCCTTTCAACTCGACCGGCGCCAGCACGGCTTCTTCGCCAGGCTCAACCATAAACGACTTCGAAAAAAATACCTCTTTCCCAGCTACCTTCAGCATTGCGTTCTCCTGTTTTTGGCTTATGCGCGACGACTGCCGCGTTAAATCAATGCTAACACAACGAGCGTTGAGGAAAGGCAATAATCGCTCATTCTTCAGCCCGCGGTGCCGCAGCCTCGATCGCGGCCTGCGCCTGCCGGAACAGGTTGACGAACACAGTCGCCGGCCGATGCGCGATGCTGACCTTCCTGCACACCACCTCGGGCATGGCCTGGCGGATATAGCACCAGTACAGCAGCAGCCGGTGCTTCGTTTCCAGCTCGCGCATGCCGACCTCGATCAGGCGCGCGTCAGCTTCGTCCACCTTGCGGCGCTCGGCCTGCGGCAGCTCGCCCAGGGCCTCGCGGCGGAGGTGGTCGCAGAAGGCCCCGGTCGGGCTGATGCCGGCGCGGTAAGTGTCCCGGTAGACCCTCGCCCAGTTCTCCAGGCGAGAGCCGATGTCGCGGCGTTCGGTCAAGGGTGGCCTCCGAATAGTCCGAATTGCAGTGGGCGGGCAGCGATGCGCGCGGTCCAGGCGTGCGCCTCGCGCCAGTCGTTTGGGTTGCGGCCCTCGCGGCGCGCAGCGTAGCTCCACGCCATCGAGTCGGCCGTGTGCAGCAGTTCCGTCACCAGCGAAGATGACAGCGCCGTGGTCTTCACGCCGAAGCCGTGGAGGCGCAGGTCGGGTCGAACCTTCTTGATCGCGAACAGCACCCGCTCGATGGCGCGCGGGTCGCCGTTCCTCTTGCATACGCTGCCGACACCGACCCAGGCACCAGGCCTCAGACGGTCGCCGTACATCTCGATGTGCCGTACGTAGTCCTCCGGCGCGTAGCCCTGCAGCACGGGCATGATGTACACGCTGCCAGTGTCGCAGGCCAGCAGCGCGTCGTAGCGTTCGATGGTCAGCGCCTGGTGCTCCTGGATGGTCTTGCCGGTGATCGCCAGCATGTGGGCCTCGCACATGTAGTCCTGGGCCACGGCCGCCAACAAGTTGCCGTTGGTCGACCAGCGCTTAATTTCGGCGGCGTAGGCCTCGACGCCTTCGGTGTAGCCGCCGTGCCGCAGGATCTGCGTGAAGGCGCCCGAGTCCATGATCCAGTCGCCGACCTTGAAGCCGGACCGGCGCCCGCGCAGTCTGTTGACGCTGACGAAGTTCGCGTCGTGGTGCTGCGCGTCGCTCGGCTGGTGGGTGCCGGTGAAGAACCGCATCAGGCACACTCCTCCGGCCGCAGCTCCACCATGCCGACGCTGATGAAGCGGCCGGCGAGCCAGCCGATAACGGGCGAGACGGCCACCCAGACGGTAATGACGACGCCGATCATGCCGCCTCTCCCAGCAGGTCCGCCTGCGGCTGCACCACCGGCAACGGGGTGATCGTTACGACCACGCGCGCCTCGCCGTCCGGCTCCATGCGCTCGGCGGTCAGGCGGCGCACCCACTTATCGTCCTCGATCGCCACGTCCTTGAGCGCGTCGAGCAGCACCTTGTTGGCGTTGTCGATGTCGATGCATCGCACGGTGTCGTCCCAGGCGGCGCCGTCCTGGCGCATGCGCTTCTGCCAGTCCTGCGGCCGGGCCGGGTACAGCTTGACGTCCACGTGCACGCGGCCGGCCAGCGGCGCGCGAACGCCCTGGGTGCGGCACAGTGCGGCGATCTCGGCGCGGAAGGCCTTCGCCTCCTTCGTCGGCACGATGCTGATGTGCGCGCCGAGCTTCACCGGGCGCCAGTAGCGGTTGGCCGAGAGCGGGTAGGGCAGGACGAGGCGGATCATGGTTGCACCGCCYTGCAGCCCATGTGCGTCTTGCCGTCGGCGGCGATGCGCGGTGTCAGCGCGTTGGGTCGGCTGAGGTATTGGCAACCGGTCGCGTTGTCCTGGCGCAGGTCCATGCCACTGATGCCGCCAGGCGGATCGGTATCGTCCTTCATCATGCAGCCGGCAAGCAGCACGGCCAGGATCATGATTCGTTTCATCGTTCAGGTTCTCCCGTGTCGTTGTTGTGCCGCCCGGCGTGCGGGCGGGGTGGTACCGGCGTCAGGCACCCATCTGGTCGATGACGCCGCCAGGCAGCTGCTGCAGGCGCGCCTCCTCACTGGTCTTGGGCGAGGTATCGAACACCGCGCGGCGGTGCAGCTCGTCGCGCAGCTGGTAGCCCATCAGCGGCCAGATCTTCTGCACGGCGTTCTGGCGCGCGATGTTGCGGCCGATCTCGGCGTCGAAATTCTCCGGGCTGGCGCAGGCGCTCTCGCCTGTTACGGTGAAGCCGTTGCGCAGGACCAGTACGCAGAAGGTCAGCAGGGACAGTGCATACGGGTGATCGCCGCCGATGCTCAACTGGCCGGCGCTGGCCTGGAGCGCCCCTTCCTCAGCCGTGAAGTAGTGCTCGCTGGCGATGTTCGCCTCGATGTCTGCTGGCGTGACGCGCGGCGCGGTCTTGCCCTTGGCCTGGATCTGCTGCTCGATTGCTTGGTCGTTCATGTGGTCTTGCTTTCAGGTTGTTGCTGCGGTTGTGCGCTTGAGCGTCGGGCTCGCGCGCGAAATGGTCTCACGGTGCCGGCGCTGCAGCTCGGCCAGCAACTCCTGGCTGTTCTTCGCCGCCACCCTGGCTTCCCGCGATCCCTGCCGGACGAACAGCACGCAAGGCGCGTCGTCTGCCTGCGCTGGCCGGTCGAAGCCGGTGCAGTGGCCCGTTCCCGCTTTCGCGGGGACGAACTTCGCGCAGGCGCCGCAGGGCTGGTGGTCGCGGTTCACGCGCGGCGGCCGTCCGTGATCTGGTGCACCTCGGCGCTCGGCAGGAGCACGTCGGCGGCAGACTTCATGCCCAGCAGCGGCGCAGTGGTCCCACCCTTCATCACGGCAGCGGCCTTGCGTTCGTCGCCCACCAGGATCGGCGGGTTCTCGCGGAAGCCCGCCTTGCTGTTCTGCGCGTTCGCCAGGCCAATCAGCACCGGTGGATACTCGGGCGTCTCGTCACGCATGCGGTAGCCGCGGTAGCGGTTCTGGAACTCCTTGGCGACGAACGGCCATTCGCTCTCGTCCTTGCCGCCGACGTACACCCAGCCGCCCATGTCGAGGATCACGCGATGGATCACCAGGTCATCGAACACGACGCATTGGTAGGTGCCGATGCGGCGTACGGCCTGGTCGACCTTGGACCATGCGACGGCGGCCTGGTCGTCGGTCCGGCCCTGGGTCATGCGGGCCACATCGGCGATCTTCGGCATGAACTGGCCGGTGTCCGGGTTGCGGACGTGGGCCCACAGGGCGCGCTTCACGCTGGCCAGGTCGTACTCGCGCAGGCCGTTCCAGTACAGGTCGACCACGTTCTCGGACAGCTCCTTGCCGTAGTAGTCGGCCACGGCCAGCAGGGTCTTGGCGAAGTCGGGCAGCTCGGAATCAACCATGGTTTTGCTCCTGTCGTTTTTTCGCGAGCCAGGCTTCCATGTTGCGGGCGGTGGCCTGGCCGGCTCTGGTGAGGGTCGTGGTGGTGGCCGGTTGCGTAGCGCCGGTGGCGTTGAGGCCAGCAGCCTCCTTGGCCCAGCGTTCGAGGATCGAGAAGACGAAGCCAGGCGGGATAGGCTCATCGCGCTTCACGCGCTTGGCTTCCTCGCAGGCGGCAGTCATCGTCTCGACGGAGACACCCTGGGCGGCAAGGGCGAGCAGGCGGGGATCGCCGGAGTTCGAGCCGATGCCGAAGGCGCGCATGGCCTTGCTCAGGAGCCCGGCGGGTGTCGGGTCGACCGCGCCCAACTCCGGTGGAGCAGAAGCGCGGTGGTCGGAGCCAAGGGTTTTAGAAGTTAACTCTCCCTCTCCCTTCTTCTCTCCCTTACTCACCGTGACACCCTGTGACATGTCACGCTCGTCATCCGTGACATGTCCTTGTGGTTCTTGTGACAAGTATTGGGCAGCCAGCCCGCGCAGAGCCTTCGTCGACACGTTCCATTCCGGGACAACACCGTGACCTTTCAGGATCTCGAACAGCGCCTTGCGGTCCTCGCGTTCGCGGGCTTTCCGCTCTGCGTCAGCACTCTTCTTGTGATTGAACTCTTCACGCCCAGGCAGCGCGGCCAGGGCCTTCTCGGCCACTACAGGGTGATACCAACGGTCGTCCGAGCACAGGATCCAGCCGCGCATTGCGCCTTCCTTGATGCGCTTCCACTTCGCGGCGTTGCCCGACAGGTGCGCGAGCACCAAGTCCTTGTTCGGCAGGCTGGCGGCCGGAACTTGCGTCCAACTCTTGCACCAGAGAGCGACTGCGGCCTTGAACTCGTCGCCGGTCGTCTCAGCGAACATGTCGGAGTCGAGAAGGCGGATGACGTCGAGGGGCATGTAAGGCAGGCCGCGCAGGTCGCAGTCGGGTGGGGTGAGCGGCGCCGGCAGGTTGGTCAGGTCGGCCGGCTTCATGCGGTCACCTGCGAGCGGCCGGCGTCGAGCTGCTGGAAGGATTCCCACATGCGCAGGCTGGCCAGACGCGCGATATCGACGGCCGCTGCGGCGCTGATAGGCTCGGCGTGACGGTTCGGTGTGGCGCGGCGGATGCAGTCGACACGCATGTCGGCACCGGCCGGGCGCGGGTAGCCGTCGCGATCGAGCAGAAGGATGCCGCTGGCGGGGCTCGGCAAGCAGRCCTCCAGCTCGGGTGCCCAGATTTCTTTCGGGAGGGCGTAATAGTGCTTCCAGACCTTGGGCGGGTGCTGGTTCCGCATGTCCGGGCACGGCGGGCCGGACTGGGCGAAGCCGCTGCCAGCTTGCGTGAAGGGGAAGTTCCAACGGCGGGTCCACCACTTTTCCTTCCTGGCGTCCGCTTTGAGGTCGCCGCGGCTGATCTTCACCTCGACGTCGATGATGCGCAGGTTGTCGGTGACGACGAGCAGGTCGCACTCGTGGCCGGTCCAGTTGCAGTTGGGGACGGCCACCAGATAGCGGCGCTTGAAGGTCTGCAGCGCGATGGCGCGCGCGATCAGGCGCTCACTCCAAGGTTGCAGCACCGGGCGAGCCGGTGCTTCGAGAATATCGGTGGTGGTCGTCATGGCGGGCAGCTCTCCGCCAGATGCTGATTCCCGGTTTCGCGGGGATTCTCGGCGGCGCACAGATCCCACTCGTGCTGCCAGGTGGAGATCACGGCGGTGCTATGCCAGTTGAAGCCGTGGTCGTCACGGCCGACGCCGCGGGCGAATGCGTCCCGGGCCTTGGCCTTGATCATGTCGCGGGAGATGATGCTGGTGTCCATCGTCAGCGCTCCTTCCTGGCCTTGCGGTACTTCACGACCGCCTTCGCCAGCTCACGGCCGCTTGCCTCATACCGGCCGACGACACGCGTCTTCTCGTGCGGCAGCGCGCGTTTGGCTGCTTCGCGCAAGTCCTCCCACTTGTCGGCCTTGGCCAGCACCTCGGTTGCTGCGTGCTGTTCAGTTGATAAAGTCATTGCTCCTGTTCCTTCTGTGGCCTGGCACGTGGCCGGGCTATG
The DNA here is from genome assembly GCF_056397205.1 of Massilia sp. 05N420. Taxonomy (NCBI): domain Bacteria; kingdom Pseudomonadati; phylum Pseudomonadota; class Betaproteobacteria; order Burkholderiales; family Oxalobacteraceae; genus Massilia; species Massilia sp. 05N420. Next base: position 61,330 of record NZ_JBFTMX010000017.1, on the reverse strand, counting down.
GTTTTGCGATTTCGTGGCGAAGCCGGAAGCCATTAAAGGTGCCTCCGGCTGTTGGTCACGCCGCGCGCCCGGTTCGCCGGACGACCAGGACCCCGACAACCTCGGGATTCCCTCGCCGGCGGCGGCGCCATACCATGCGTGCGCACGGCGCTGTTGATGAGGGCGCGGTTGAGCGCGCTTTTCGAAATGCCGAGAAGCTTGCTCAGCGCCGTGAAGCCGCTCAGCTCCTCGGGGTTCAGCAGGGTCTCCAGGGTCTCGGTGCGTGCTGCGGGGTTCAGGCTCATGGTGTTTCTCCTTGGTGGTGCGGATTGCGAGGACGGCCAACTGGCCGGGGTGCTGCTGTTCAAATGCCTATGTGCAACTTTTTGGGCAAACGAAAAACCGCAGGGTTACTGCGGCTGGGATGCCGCGTGCGCCAGGGCGCTGCGACGGGAAGGTGATTCGCCGTACATGTCGGCGCAGTCTTGGGGGGTGACACGACCTTCGGTGACGCGCTCGATCTGGAGGGCGTAGTCCAGAGTGATGCGAGTAATACCGCGGGTCCATTGGCTGACCAGACCTTGAGAGGCCGGGGGATTCAGCTGGCCGCCAAACTCGCTCTGGCTCTGGCTGACTTCCTTGAGGTATTCGTCGAGGTGCATAAGGGTTCCTGAATTTAAGAGCAATGCTACTTTTCTAGGAATTCTACAGTATGAGCAATGCTTTTCAAGATGTTTCGACGAAAAAAAGTAGTACTAATAAAATGTCAGAATGAAACGACGGGAACTTACTGCTGAAGAAAGAGGGGAGGCCGAGCGCCTGAGGGCGGCGTGGGAGAGCTATCGCGCTGCCCACGACGGCGCCACCCAAACCTGGTTGGCCGCCGAGGCGGGTCTGGGTACGCAAGGTGCCGTAAGCCAGTATCTGCGGGGTGTGATTCCACTAAACCTCCAGGCGCTGCTGGCGATCTGCAAGGTGATTGAAGCAGATCCGCGCGCGATCAGTCCGCGGCTGATGGAAGTTGTAGGTTACGTAAAGGCGGAGGGGGAGGTGGAGGCTTCAAATTCGCTTCCTGAGCTTCCTCCCGGCTTCATGCGAGTGCGTGCAGCTGACCAAGATGATCCGTCGATGACGCAGATCAGGCGAGTGAAGATCAAGGTGCAGGCAGGCATTACGGGCTTCCAAGTTGAGCCGGAGGACTACGACGGCGAAACCCAGGGTGTACCTACGAAGTGGATACTGAAAGAAGGGTTGAGTCGTGACGCCTTAGTTTCGACCACTGTTCGCGGTGAGAGCATGGAGCCGGCTCTGTACGACGGTGACGTCATCGTGGTGAACACGCGCGATACGAAGCCGGTATCAGGTGCCGTCTACGTCGTGAACTATGAGGGCGAAGCGATCGTGAAACGGATGCTGCGCGACGCTGGCCAATGGTGGCTGACTTCGGATAATGCGGACCAGCGGAAATATCACCGGCAATTATGCAAGGGTGCCGAATGCATCGTTATTGGTCGGGTTGTTCGAAAAGAGAGTACTCATATTTAACGCTATGAAAACAAAAATCATCTTCGCAGCTTCAGTTTTCTGGTCTAGCTTATCTTTTGCGCAGAGTGTTATTAAAGCGGACTCAATAGAGGTTCAGCCTCAAGTTGAGCGTGATGAAAATGGTTTCAAGTCTTGCGGCGTTCGCGTGGTGACATCGACTCTGGGCTCAGACAACAAATTTCTTTCTTACGATTTCAGCGTTAACTTGTGGGAAAGCGCGACTGGAATGATGAAGGCTGGCCAATACTCGTTCGATATACTCAAGGCCAAAAAGATTGATCTCAAAAACATGACTGTGGTATTGCCTGCGCCGTCGAGTTTCTGGCTAGCAAAGCGAGACGACAGAGTTACGTTAAAGCCGACGAAATATATTCCAAGCAACGATGCAGGGTTTACTCTTGGCGGAGCGGACGGGATAAACGCTACGAAGATGATTTGGGCAATTATAAATGGCGAGCCAATGCAGGTTTCTCTTGAATACAAGAACACGAGGAATAACCGTATTGTCGCGTTTCAAGCTGCGATGAGCGAGGATGATAAACAGGCCGTTCAGTCTTGTATGGCCGGGATGATGGCTCGAATGAAAGAGAAGATCCAATCGGAGAAATAATCCCCGCTCGCGGCGGGGAATGAAAGGCTGAAATGTCGATCGATATTCGTGTTAAGAATTTAGAAAACGAACTCGCTGATCTTAAGCAAATACTTGGCGAGTTTGGACAAATGTATGAACGAGAAGCTGGAAAGGCCGAAGCCTTCCAAGCTGCCATCACAGCCCTGATTGCGGCTCATCCAGACCCAGATCGCCTGGCCGAGCAGATGGGCCAGCATGTGGCGCGGCCAGAAGCCGCAGCAGTGTTTGGCCAGGTGACAGAAGAGCGCCTGGCCGGCCTACAATCCGCTCAAGGTTATCTCGCTGAAGTCTGCAGTATCGCTCAAAAGCTGCATCGTATTCCTCGGTAGCTACCAGACACATCTCTTCCTCCACGCCCGCACCAGCGGGCTTTTTTTCGCCCTAACGCCGGGCCGGCGCGCCCGAGGTGTTCGGGCTGTTGCTAGAACGCAGTATCCCATCGTGAAAAAATAGAAGCAATGCTCTTGACAAGAAAAAAAGCACAGCTAATAATGTGATCCATCGCAACGAGCTCAGCACCGCTGGGCACAGATAGAGACCACGATGGACCGCCACACCTTCCCCTACGCCGCCGAGGACCGCGAAGACCAGCTGTGCGAGCTGATCGACGCGCGGATCCACGCGATCAAGCACGACATTCGCATCAACCGCGTCAGCACCGTCTCGGCCGTGCTGGAACGCCTCGACCTGGGTGACTTCGAGGGCGATGCCCGCCACGTCCTTCGCCAGGCCGTCGTCGGCCACTCGGCCGCCGTGGGCGTCCAGCATGCCGGCGCCGTCGAACTGGCGATTTTCCAGGAGGCCGAGGTGCTGGCCGCGAGCGATCTGGCCGACATGGAGCGCCGCCGCGCCGAATCCATCGCAGAAGACCGCCTCGAGCGCGCCACCTGGGCGCTGGCGGTCGCCTGAGCGAATAGGAGCGGCGCGCCCCTTCAACGCGCGCCTTGCCCTGAACTCGGGTCAGAAATCGAGGGAGTGGGATCTCAAATGCCCTGGCAGCCTGGAACAGACAGGCACTCCCGATAAGCGCCTTGGTCCCAGGGGCCTTATCGGGACTGGATGACGGTTGAGGGTACTCAAGACGGTCCCCGTAAATGTCTAGCTGAACCCCAGGGTGGCCACCGACAGCCTGACAGCCGGGAAAGACCGGCATCGAAACCCACGCGCTGCGCGTGCAGCACTCCGGAGGCACAGAGGTCCCGAGGAGATGCGCGCAGCGGTCCTGGTCCGACGCCTGCTACAGGCCGGGGCGATTGAGCAGGCCACCTGGTGCCCTTGAGGGCGGCACCGCCGGACGAGAGTAACCGGCACCGAACAACAACCGCCGGCGGCGCCGGCCAGAACGAGGAGCAGCAGGATGGAAACCGGGAACAAGCCGCTGAGCGCGAGCTACTACAAAACCAAGGGCCGCTTCAACTGGGCGGGCAGTGAAGATGAATGGCAGGTAGTTCTGCGAGCATCGAACGGCACGACCATCAGCGAACTGTGGGACTTGGGTGACGAGCCTGATGTCGATGGTCTCCCGCCGAGTGAGGTTGTCGAAATCATCGCGAAGCGCCTGGAAGGCTACTGGATCAATACCGACCGTGAAGCGAAGCGCAAGAAAATCGGGTGGCTCCGCCAGCATGCTGAACTGATCGATTCCGGCTGGGCGCGCAACCGTATCGAGTCCCTGCGGAAGCAGATCGACGACCTGTCGCGCTACGTGCTTGACGCCGACACCGAGGCCGAGCTGGTGGCCGGGATGGTACCGGCATGATCGCCACCACCACCGCGCGCCGCCAGCAGGCGGCCCCGGCACCGCGCCGCGACCCGATCGGCTGGGCCCTGTTCTACCGTATCGACGCAACCAACGCCCGCCCCTGGGTCGGCTTCGCTGGCATGGCCGCGTGCTGGGTGGTATGCGTGCTTCTGGAGCGCCTGCTGTGATCCGCTTCCTGACCCAGCAATTCCGCTACGGCTGCAGCGTTGGCTTCGGCCGCCGTGGCTCTCTTACCCGCGCTGTGCGCTTCTACATGAAAGGCTTCAAATAATGAGCAACGCCCTCGCCATCATCACCGGCGCCATCCAGGAAGCGCGCGACGATTTCTCGCGCGTTCTGGTCGACCGCAGCATCAATTTCGAGCGTGAGTCCGGCTTCGCGATCCAGATCCTGCAGAACAACGATTTCGCGATGAAGATCGCCATGAGCGCCAAGCCCTCGCTGATCGCTGCCGTGACCAACATCGCCGCCATCGGCATCAGCCTGAACCCGGCGCGCAAGCAGGCCTACCTGGTGCCGCGCGGCGGGAAGATCTGCCTGGACATCAGCTACATCGGCCTGCTGGACATCGCCGTCGCCTCGGGCTCGATCCTGTGGGGCCAGGCCGAGCTGGTGCGCGAGAACGACGCCTACCGCCGCGTCGGCATGGACAAGCAGCCAATCCACGAATTCGAGCCGTTCGGCAAGAACCGCGGCGAGATCGTCGGCGCCTATGTTGTGGTGAAGCTGCACAACGGCGACTACCTGACCACGAACATGGACATCGAGGAGATCTACAGCATCCGCGACCGCTCCGAATCATGGAAGCGCAACGGCGGTGGCCCGTGGAAGACTGATGAGGGTGAGATGATCAAGAAGACCGTCATCCGCCGCGCCTACAAGCTCTGGCCGAAGACCGAGCGCCTGGACAGCGCGATGAATCAGCTGAGCGAGAACGGCGAGCGCCTGGTCGATGTCAACGAGCGCCCGGCCGACTGGATCGATGTGGCACCAATGATTGCCGACGCCCTGGCCACCCGCACCGATGCCGAAGCGCTCAAGTACTGGCGCGAGAACAACGGCAAGCTGGCGCGTCAGCCGCAAGACCATAAGAAGCTCAAGGACGCAATCGCGGGCCACCGCCAAGCGCTGGCCGATGCCTCGCGCACCGTCGAAATGGAGCCGGCCAAGCCTGCGCCGCGCGCCGCACAGCCGATCGAGGATGTGCAGATGTCCGATGAGGATGCCGATTTCCTGCGTAGCCAAGGAGGCCAGCCGTGAAATTTATCGAATGCCCGCAAGGAACCGAGGAATGGTTCGCCGCTCGGTGCGGCAAGATCACCGCATCCTGCTTCGCCGACGCCATCAGCGTCTGCCAGAAAAAGTCTGCTGCGCGTGATCCGGGAGACCCGACGGCAGTAGCCGAGCGCTACGCGGCCGACCTGGCGATCGAGCGCATCAGCGGCCAGCCGCACGGCGAACCGCCGAAGGCCTGGGTACTGGAGCGTGGCCACGAGATGGAGGCGCACGCCCGCCGCTTCTACGAGGGCCGCACCGGCGCCTACGTCACCGAGGCCGGTATCTGCTTGACGGACGACGAGCGCTTCGGCTACAGCACCGACGGCCTGGTCGACGGCGACGGCCTCATCGAGATCAAGGCGCCGATCGACAGCACGAAGATCCTGGCCATGTGGGCGACCGGCGACACCAGCGAGTATGACCACCAGATGCAGGGTGGGATGTGGATCACCGGCCGGCAGTGGTGCGATTTCATCATGTACGTGCCTGACCTGGCCTGCATTGGCAAGGACCTGTATGTGAAGCGCGTGTTCCGTGACGACGCCTTCATCGCCGATATGGCGGCGCGCCTGGTGAAGTTCGACCAGCTGGTCGACCAGTGCGAAGCCGTGTTCCGCGGCCCGCAGGCCGGGACGCTCGTCGATGCCGAATTTGACCCAGACTTCCAGGAAGTGGCGGCCGCGCCGGTGCGGGCCACGGCACAAAACGAGCCACAGATTATTCCGGAAATTATTCCCGAGCTGGCGCCGGCGCCGCGCGTCGCGATGGCTGCTGAGGTGACCAGCATCGACGTTGCCCGCGTGCCGGCGGCGCCGGCCGCCGCGCCCAGCCTGCGCTTGGGCCAGATCGGCGAGGCCTGCGTCCATGCCTCTGGACGGTCCTGCAGTGCAAGCAGCAGGACTTCCAACGCTTCCTCGGCGTCGCCGACGAACAGGCCGCCGCCGACCGCGTGAAGCAGCTGTGCGAAGTCACCACCCGCGCGCAGCTGGACCGCGACCCGGCCGCGCAGGCGCGTTGGGACGAGCGGATCCGGCGCGCCTACCTGAAGCACCAGAACAAGGAGAGCGCCGATGCGCACCATAACGATTGAGATCGACGACCAGGGTTACACGGTCCGCGAAGGCGACCGGTACCACGACGGCCTCTGCTGGGACGAGATGCTCGGCCAGGTCGTGGAGCTGACGCACAGGAAGCTGGGCGAGACGCGGTACCCGATGCTGACCGAAGCCCAATGGATGGAATGGCGCAAGCGCCTGAACCGTCCGAAGAACCACCCCAACACCAACCACAACCAGGACCAGGAGATGTAACGAATGAACGCCACCAACAAACACGAACAGACCAGCCTCGAAGGAATGGGCGACGATGATCAGGGCCCCGGCCACTTGATCGCGCGCGTCAGCGCCGTCGCCGTCAAGCTGGTGTTCCCGTTCGCCGGACAGAACGACATTCGCTTTTACCTGAACGGCATCAACATCCGCCCGCTGGACGACGGCTCTGTAATGGTGGTTGCTAGTGACGGCCACCGGCTGATCGTGGTGCGCGACCCGAACGGGTACGCCGAGCGCGAGGTGATCGTGCGCATTGACAAGGACGCGCTGAAGCATGCGGCCAACGCGAAGCACACGCTGGACGTGATGTCGAACGGTGCAGCGATGTTCTCCGGCGAGGTGGCGCAGCCGCTGTTCATCCAGCCCGGCAATTCGCTGATCGACGGCGCCTTCCCGCGCGTCGAACGCATCATCAGCACAATCGGCTACCGCGAAGGCATCGCTGGCGCGGTCAATCCTGGCTACCTGAGCGACGCGCTGGCGATCGCGAAAAGCTTCGGTAACTCGATCCGCTTTTTCACCCGCGACGCCGACAGCCCGCTGAACTTCGTGCTCGGCGGCCTGGGCGACCTGGAATGCTTCGGCGGGATCATGAAGCTGCGTGACAACTTCGACGTGCTGCCGGGCTGGTTCCCGCTGCCTGGCGCGCCGAACAGCCTGGGCGAGTTCTGATCATGTGCGCCGCCCACCAGAAGCCGCGCAAGCACCCGGACAACCTGTCGAATGCGGAGAAGGTGTCGCGCCGCGACGCCGCGATCGAGCGCATCGGCGAGATGCTGGCCGAGAAGCCGCGGACCGTGATCGAAATGGCCGCCGACCTAAGCATCCCCTGGAACACGGTCTACGGCTACATGCGGTTCATGCAGGAGGTGGGCGATGCGCACCAGACCGGCGAATTCGACGGCGGCCGCCGCGAGTTCTGGGCTGCTGGGAGAGCGAACCAGGGCGAGGTGCTGGAAACTCTGGATGCCAACCCGCGCCGCGCCTGGATCGTGCCGGCGCGCCAGATGGGCATGCCGCGCGATCCGCTGGTGGCGGCGCTGTTCGGGCCGGCCGCCACCCAACCGATGATTCAACAAGGACAATAAGAATGCTGCGCGAGAGCCTCACCCGAGAATTTACCCACTTCCATTTCTGCTGCGGCATCGGCGGCGGCGCCAAGGGCTTCAACAAGGCGAGCCCGCGCGTCGGCGCCATGGCCGCGCGCTTCCGCTGCCTGGGCGGCGTCGACGTGTCGCCGGCGGCGATCCGCGACTTCAACCGCATCGCCGGCGTGCCCGGCACTGTGATGGACCTGTTCAGCCGCGGCCAGTACACCGCCTTCCACGGCAAGGAGCCGCCGGCAGACTGGCGCGAAATGGGGCCGACAGACATCCGGCGCGCCGCCGGCAACGAGCGCCCGAACGTCGTGTTCATCAGCAGCCCGTGCAAGGGCGCCTCGGGCCTACTGTCCGAGACCATGAGCCTGACGCCCAAGTATCAGGCCCTGAACGAGCTCACCCTGCGCTGCATCTGGCTGATGGCCGAGGCCTGGGCCGACGATCCGGTCGACCTGATCGTCTTCGAGAACGTGCCTCGGCTGGCCACGCGCGGCCGGCACCTGCTGGACCAGATCAACCAGGTGCTGCAGCGCTATGGCTACGCGGTGGCGGAGACCACGCACGACTGCGGCGAGCTGGGCGGCCTGGCCCAGAGCCGCAAGCGCTTTCTGCTGGTGGCGCGCCATGCCGAGAAGGTGCCGCCGTTCCTGTACGAGCCGGAGAAGAAGCGCCTGCGCGCCGTCGGCGACGTGCTCGGCCGCATGCCGTTCCCGGGCGACACCAGTGCCGGCCCGATGCACCGCATCCCGCGCCTGCAGTGGAAGACCTGGGTGCGCCTGGCATTCGTCGAGGCCGGGAGCGACTGGCGCAGCCTGAACCGCCTGGCGGTCGAGAACGGGCACCTGAGCGAATACCTCATCGTCCCGGAAATGCACCGCGGCGTGCTGGGCGTGAACGGTTGGGGCGAGCCGATCGGCACGGTGACCAGCCGCAGCATGCCCATGAACGGGAACTTCGGTGTGGCTGATCCGCGCTTCGACTCTGGCGTCTACGACTGCGGCCAGTATGGTCTGTGCGGCTGGAACGAGACGATGGGCGCCGTCATCAACGTCAAGAGCCCGGGCCAGGGCACGTTCGCGGTCCAGGATCCACGGCCGCCGCAGCGCGACCTGTTCGGCAAGTACGCGATCACGCGCTGGGACCGCGGCACCGGGACGGTTATTGGCGGCGATGACTCGGGCGCCTACGGCGTGGCCGATCCGCGATCGACCAGCAGCTTCGACGGCGCGGGCAAGTACCAGGTCACGCCGTTCGACCAGCACGCCGGCACCGTGATCGCGGCCAGCACCACCGGCCAGGGCGCCTTCGCCGTCGCAGACCCGCGCACCAGCCTGAACGCCCGCCAGCAGGGCGACGCCTACCTGACCGGCGGCCACTACGGTGTGGTGCCGTGGGATTCGCCCAGCGGCGCCGTAAGCGCAGCAGCGCGCCAGGACAACGGCCGGTGGTCGGTGGCGGATCCGCGCATCGACGTGCTGCCGGCGCCGGACCAGAAGACGGTCGCCATCATCCGCGCGCTGGACGGCACCTGGCACCGGCCGTTCACCACGCTCGAGCTGGCCGCGCTGCAGTCGCTGATCGAGCCCGAGGAATACTTGCTGCTGGACGGGATGAGCGACAGCGTCTGGCGCGAGCACATCGGCAACCTGGTGCCGCCGGACGCCGCCACCGCGATCGCGGAAGTGATGGGCACCACGCTGCTGCTGGCAGGCGCCGGCGAAACCTTCGTACTGAGCGCGACGCCGATCTGGGTGAGGAACGTCGCGCTGGCCCTGACGATGCCGCAGTAGGGATTAGGAATGCTCCCGCGTTACCTCGGCAAGGTAGTTCGTCGCCAATGCCTGAGCGATAAAGGGAACAGCATCTTGGTTCATATTGAGCTGATCTGCAAGTTCGCCAGCTACAACAAACTGAGCGAGGGTCAGCGCCCTTGCCGCCGACAAGACGCGGAAGTGGTGCTTTTTCAACGCGACTTCTTCGACATGATCCATATGGCTCTCCTTTTAGTTGTAAGAAAGAAAATACTATCACACCGTGCTGAGCAGCCGGTGGAAAGGACAAGATGAGCAATACGACCGACATCCTGCACGAAGCGAAGCGCCTGCGCCTGCTGGCGGCCGCGCTCGAGCTGCAGCATTACACCAGCACCGCGGCGAACGTGGTGCCGATCCCAGGCGGCGAGCGCGTGATTGCGATCGGCACGCCGGCGGAGGTGCGCGCGCTGCTGGCGGACGCCCGCCGTTGCCCGCACTGTGACGGTACCGGCGACGTCCACCGTCCGGACGGAACCTGGGCCGGTACCTGCACGTGCGCAGCAGGCGCGGCAGTGCCGGCAATCGACGCGGCCGCGATCTGTGACAGCGTGGCCGCCAAGAGCAAGTACCACCTGTTTCGGTCGGGCGCCAAGATTTGCGCCGGTGAGATCCGCGCGGCGCTGGCCGGCGTCGACCAGGTCGACAGCGAAGGTGGTCACCATGACTGAGCTCTACTACCTGCAGGACAGCCGGAGCTATGTCGGCAACGACATGCTGTTCTGGGCCGTCGACGGCAAGGGCTACACGACCGATCTGCGCAAGGCCCAGGTCTATACCAAGGACGAGGCCGTGGCCCAGCACCGCAGCCGCGAGACGGATATTCCCTGGCCGAAGGAATACATCGACGCCCGTACCCGGCCCGCTGTGGACATGCAGCATGTGAAGCGCGCGGACGCACTGGCCGGCACCGGGATCGAGCTTACGAAGGCGCGCCCGAAGCGCCCTGACGTCATCAACTGCGGCGGATGCGGCCAGTTCATAGGCGGCACGCAGCGATACCTCGAAAGCTGCCGGACCTGCGGCGCTGATAACCGACCATGAGGATGCAAATGATCGAACGAAAAGCAGACCGGCGCCGCGGCGCGTCATCTTACTTCACCAGCCCGGTGAATGACCGCCGCCGGCCAGCGTACGAGCGCCGCGGTACGGTGCGGGCCACGCCGCCGCCGACCCGTGAGGTGCTGGTGCATGGAGAGCGCCGGGTGCTGCCCAATGCTGGACTGGAATAACGGAGAAAGAAGAGATGAGCGAACAAGAACTGATTCAGCAGATGGCCGCCGCGGTGGCCCAGCACCTGCAGCCGGCTATCCCGGTGAACGTCGACCTGTGGGATGTGGCCACGATCGCGCGCGTCCTGAAGCGGAGCGAGAGCCAGGTGCGAAACCGCCTGATCTGCCTGCCGGACTTTCCGAAGGCGATTCGCCTGCCAGTGGAAGGGGGAGGGCGCGGCAAGCCACTGTACCGAGCCAATGAGGTGCTGGAGTGGACCCGGAAGTACCAGGACCGGCACTGACCGGCCCTGCCGGCGCCGGCTCAATCGAGCCGCGCCGCCATATTCTCGGCACTCTCGTTGTAATAGACCTGCAACTGGCGGAGGTCTCGGTGCCCGACCATTCGCGCCAGGTCCAGCACGCTCAGCTTTTTTGCCAGCCTGGTGATGGCCAGATGGCGCGTATCGTGGAAGGTGGCGTCCGTAATCCCGGCGCGGATCCGGTATTTCCGGAACATGGCGTCAAGTGGCTTCGGCGCTAGGCCAAACACGGACCCGCCTTCGTCAGGCGCTGGAAGGAGCTCGAGCAGCTGCACGGCACGTGTCGACAGCGGCACCTTGCGCTTCGTGCCATTCTTCGTTTCGGTCAGCGTGGCCACGCGGCCGACCACGTCATGCGGCACCAGACCGCAAATCTCACCTGCACGCATCGCTGTCTCGATGGCGAATAGGAAGGCCACCGCGATCCGCTGGGCAACCGTCTCGACCCGCTCTTCGCCCCCAAGATCAAACCCCAGCACAAAGCAGATGCGCTCGATCTCGTCCTCGGTGTACAGTCGGTCGCGCGGTTCCGACTCCTTCGGCCGGCGCACATCGGTGGTGGGGCTGACCGCGATCCACTTCCATTCCTTCGCGGCGATGGCAAAGACATTCGACAGTAGGTTCAGCTCACGGYTGACAGTCGAGCCCGTCATCTTGTCGGTATTGAGGCGGTGGTCACGCCACTTCCCGATCACTTCCGATGTCGCATCAGCGAGCTTCATGTCTCGAAAGGGTTTTCCATCGACTTGCCACTGCCCGATGGCGCCAAGCCTGAGCACTTCGAAGCGATACCCGCGCTTCGTTGCCGAAACCTCTTTTTCGTAACGATCGAAGGCGTCGCCAACGGTGCGGCCACGCTGCACCCCGGTCGTCTTCTCTATCCGGATCTCGGTTTCGCGTTGAGACGCCCAGGCGCTGGCCTCACCCTTCGTCGGGAAGGTGCGCGACTCGCGCACGCCCTGAATCGCCACCTGAACCCGCCATCCGCCCTTTACCTTCGAAAACGACGCCACGTCATCTCTCCATGCTCAACAGTACGCGCGTAATTATCTCGTAAATTACGCGTAATGGCAGCGTGCATTAAGGTGCGAAAAGGTGCTGGAAGCGGATCAAATAACGGGACTGATTTCTCGATAAGTCCCTGATTTGATGCGGAAAGATGGGGGAAGATGTAAAGCGTAAAGCTTTTCTGTGGTGCCGGTGACCGGAATCGAACCGGTACGGGTTGCCCCGGCGGATTTTAAGTCCGCTACGTCTACCAATTTCGTCACACCGGCGTAGTGTGAATAGCCCTTGCAGGCGGGCGCCGAATTCTAGCACAGCCGCTCCCGCCGCGGGGGCGATTCGAAGTCAAACAGGCAAGATCGTCGAACCCGGGCGCGGGCGGCGGCCGGCGGCCAGCATGACCACGCCCAGCATCGCCAGATGCGTCAGCGAGGACAGGGCCGGCCCGAGCAGCGGATCCAGCAGCTCGATGTTCGCGACCCGGTCGCCCAGCTGGCCGGCGAAATTCCAGCCCCAGTGCAGCCCGACCGCGGCCCACAGCGAGCGGCTGTAGTACAAGGCGGCCGCATAGGCGAGGCCGAAGGAGAAGATCCGGCCCAGTTCGAGCGCGCCTTCCTGGAAGCGGTAAATATGATTCAGGGTGAACAGCAGGGCCGAGCAGACGATGAACAGGCGCCGCCGCGACAGCGCGGGAATGGCGCGCATCAGGAAGCCGCGGGTGACGATGTCCTCGGCAATCGAGGGGATGAAGGTTTCGGGCAGCAGGGTCAGCACGGACAGCAATATCGCGCCGGCCGTCAGCCCCGGCGGGAAGGCGATGCTGTAGATGCCGGCGCCACTGCCGACGGCCAGCGCCGTGATCTTGGCCAGCAGCGCCAGCCCGAAGGCCACCACCAGCAGCAGGCCCCAACCCGGCCGCAAGCCCAGGTACCAGGCGCCCAGCCCGGGGTAGCCGAGCCAGCGGCCCACCAGCCAGGCGACCGGCAGGAAGGCGATCATCAGCGCGGCCTGGACCGGGAAGCTGTGCAGGATGTGGCCGCCCAGGCCCTCGGGCAACTGGTAGGCGGTGAACAGCAGCAGGAAGGCGAGCGCTAGACGCCCCTTCGAGGCGGGCGCCGTATGCATGTGGTGGTCGGGCCGGGTCGTCATGGTATTTACGCTGAAAATCATTAAGCTTATGTTAATGATGCCCCGTCGTCAACGCAGTCCTTGCTTTTGAAGAAGCATGCAAGGTGGTAGCATGCGGGTCCAGTTGTTGCTGCAAGGACCAGAATTGAATATCACGATTAACGACGAACTCCGTAGCTACGTCGACCCCCTCACTCCCGCCGAACACGAAGCCCTGGAACGCAGCCTGCTTACCGAAGGATGCCGCGAGGCGCTGATCCTGTGGCGCGACGTGCTGATCGACGGCCATAACCGCTACGCCATCTGCACCCAGCACGAGATCCCGTTCCGGACTGTCCAGAACGACAATTTCGACTCGATCGAAGACGTCAAGCTGTGGATGATCGACAACCAGCTGGCGCGCCGCAGCGTCACCGATTTCCAGCGCGGCCTGATGGCCCTGCGCAAGAAGGAGATCCTGGCCGCGCGCGTGGTGCAGAAGACCGACGACGACCTGCAGACCGAAGCCGACCAGGCCGTCCCGTTCGCGCCGCCGTGGAACACGCGCCAGGAGGTGGCCCGTGCCGCGCGCGTGTCGGCCAACACCATCAGCCAGATCGAGCGCATCCAGAAGACCGCGGCGCCGGAACTGGTGGACGCGGTGCGCAGCGGCGCCATCTCGATCAGCTCCGCCGCCAACGTCGCCTCGCTGCCGAAGGAAGCCCAGGTGGCGGCGGTCGCCGGCGGCAAGAAGGAGCTGCAGCAGGCCGCGCGCCAGGTGCGCGAGCAGAAGAGCGCCGCCAAGCCGAAGAAAGAGGCCGAGTTCGAGACGCCCGAAGACCAGATCAAGGCCCTCAAGGCCCAGGTGGCCGAGCTGAAGGACCGCGTCGCCACCCTGATCGGCGAGAACGATGTGCTGAAGCAGAAGCTGGTGCACCTCGGCGCGGCCTGAGCGCGGGCGGCAAGCATAACGATAACGATAACGACATCCCCAGGAGACCATTGATGCAGACTTCCCGCCTGTTCGCCTCGACCGCCCTGAGCCTGGCCGTGCTGGCTGCCTTGCCGCCGGCCGCGGTTGCCGCCACCGCTGCCACTGCGGCCGCGCCGAAAGCCGCGGTGCAGTCCGCCGCGCAGTCTGTCGCCCAATTCTCGCCCGCCGAACTGGCGCGCCTGAAGAAGGCCGCCCAGCGCGTGACCATCCTGCGCGACAAGTGGGGCATCCCCCACGTGTTCGGCAAGCGTGACGCGGACGCGGTGTTCGGCATGGTGTTCGCCCAGGCCGAGGACGACTTCAACCGGGTCGAACTCAATTACATCAATGCGATGGGACGCCTGGCCGAGGTCGAGGGAGAATCGGCGCTCTGGCGCGACCTGCGCATGAAGCTCTACATCGACCCGGCCGACCTGAAGGCCAAGTATGCGGCCAGCCCGGCCTGGCTGAAGAAGCTGATGAACGGCTGGGCCGATGGCCTGAACTGGTACCTGGCCAGCCATCCCCAGGTGAAGCCGAAGCTGCTGACCCGCTTCGAGCCCTGGATGGCGCTCAGCTTCAGCGAGGGCAGCATCGGCGGCGACATCGAGTCGATCAACCTGAAACAGCTCGAAGCCTTCTATGAAAAGCGGCCGGCGCCCGCGCTTGCCATGTCATTCGCCATGGCCGACCTGGGCAAGGGTTTCGACAAGGAGCCGCAGGGGTCGAACGGCTTCGCGATCGCGCCCCGGCTCAGCGCCGGCAAGCACGCGCTGCTGATGATTAACCCGCACACTTCGTTCTACTTCCGTCCCGAAGTCCACATGGTCAGCGAGGAAGGCCTGAACGCCTACGGCGCCGTGACCTGGGGCCAGTTCTTCATCTACCAGGGCTTCAACGAGCGCCTCGGCTGGATGCACACTTCGGGCGGCGGCGACGTCATCGACGAATACCTGGAAACCGTGGCCGAGCGCGACGGCAAGTTCTACTACAAGTACGGCAACGAAGAACGTCCGATGCGCAGCAGGACCATCGTGCTGCCGTACAGGACCGCGGACGGCATGGCCAGCCGCAGCGTCACCGCCTACTTCACCCACCACGGCCCGGTGATCCGGGAAGAGGGCGGCAAGTGGGTGGCCGTCAGGATGATGGACGATCCGGTGCATGCCCTCGAGCAGTCCTATGGCCGCACCAAGGCGCGCGACTACGCCGCCTTCCTGAAGGTGATGGACCTGCGCACCAACTCCTCGAACAACACCGTGTATGCGGATGCCGACGGCAATATCGCCTACTTCCACGGCAACTTCATCCCGCGCCGCGATCCGCGCTTCGACTGGACCCATCCGGTCGACGGCAGCGATCCGGCCACCGAGTGGAAGGGCCTGCACGAGGTGAAGGAAACCATCACCGTCTTCAATCCGAAGAGCGGCTATATCTCGAACACCAACAACTGGCCCTGCACCGGCTTCGGCGTCAGCAGCCCGGACTGCAAGGCCTACCCGAAATATATGTGGTCGCTGCCGCAGAACGCCCGCGGCGTGCACGCCGAACGCGTGCTGCACGACGCGAAGGACCTGACCCTCGACAGCCTGATCGGCAAGGCCTACGACCCCTACCTGACCGCCTTCGAGCCGCTGGTGCCGGCCCTGGTCAGGGACTGGGACGCGCTGCCGCAGGGCGACGCCCTCAAGGCGCGCCTGGCCGAGCAGGTGGCGCTGCTCCGCGCCTGGGACCTGCGCTGGGCTGTGGACTCGGTCCCGACCTCGCTGGCGGTCTACTGGGGCCAGGACATGGTCAAGCAGGCGGCACAGCGCGCCCGCGCCCAGGAAACCCCGGTGGTCGACTTCATCCAGACCCGCCTGAGCGCCCAGGAACGCCTGGCGTCGCTGGCGCGCGCCTCCGACAAGCTGCAGGCCGATTTCGGCAGCTGGAAGACGCCCTGGGGCGAGATCAACCGCTTCCAGCGCATCAGCGGCGAGGTCGACCAGCACTACGACGACAGCAAGCCCAGCATCCCGGTCGGCTTCAGCTCGGCCAACTGGGGTTCGCTGGCCTCCTTCGGCATGACGGCCAAGCAGACCACCAGGCGCATCTACGGCGACCGCGGCAACAGCTTCGTCGCCGCCGTGGAGTTCGGTCCGCGCCTGCGCGCCAAGAGCATCCTGGCGGGCGGGGAAAGCGGCGATCCGAAGTCGCCGCACTTCAACGACCAGGCCGAGATGTACAGCCGAGGCCAGTTCAAGGACGTCCTCTTCTATAAAGAGGACATCGAGAAACAACTCGAGCGCAAGTATCACCCGGGGCAGTAAGACGTTCTGAGCCGCCCCTGCGCGCACTTTTATGCACCGCAAGGTGGGCGTAAAACGGCTGTTGGCACGATTGCAACATGGCTTGTATTCCTGATATCTACTGATGCCAGCCCAAAGGCTGTCCGATCGATGTCTCGACAACAGGAGTGCAATCGTGCCTACCAAAATGTCTCTGCTGAAACCCTTCTGCGCCGCGGCCTTGCTGTGCGCGGCCGCGGCCGCCCAGGCCGACATCACCGTCTACACCAGCCAGGCCGAGTTCCTGGCCGCGGTGCAGGCGCCCGGCGTCGACACCTACGACGACCTGACGGTCACGCTGTACGGCGAAACCCTGACCCGCAGCGCGGGCGCCTATACGTATAACGCCTACTCGGCCACCGGCCTGTACGGCGCGGGCGGCGACGGCGGCGATTTCTGGCTGTCGAATAACACGCCGATCGCCCCGATCGTGTTCTCCAACTTCAGCGGCGGGGTGAGCGCCTTCGGCGGCAACTTCTTCGCCTCCGACGTCTTCGGCCAGTACACCACGGGCAACCTGATCCTCACGGCCATCGACGGCAGCGCGCTCAGCTATGGACTGGCCGGCGCCGCGACCACCGACTTCCTCGGTTTCGTATCGACCGTGCCGCTGGCGGCGGTCACGATCGCCACCGACGGCGGCGTCGGCGTCTGGCCGACCGCCAACAACGTCGTGCTGGCGGTGCCGGAGCCGGCCACCTACGGCATGCTGCTGGCGGGGCTGGGCCTGGTCGGCCTGATGCGCCGCCGCAGGCGCTGAGCGCTGCGCCTTGGGCGCCGCCCGGACGCCGATTCTGGTGCCGGGCGGTTTTCCATTGGCGGTCCGCTTGCTATAATTTTGCAAGTTAACAAGTCCAGTGGGACACAGGCGGAACGCGCAGTGGCAAAACTCTATTTCAGGTATTCGGCGATGAACGCCGGCAAATCCACCTCGCTGCTGCAGGTGGCCCACAACTACGAAGAGCAGGGCCAGGGAGTCCAGCTGTACACGGCCGCCATCGACAACCGCTACGGCGTCGGCTTGATCACCTCGCGCCTGGGGCCGCAGCGCGAAGTCGGCCTGTTCGACCAGGACACCGATTTCCTTGCCAGCGCCCCGGACGTCGCCTGCGTGCTGGTCGACGAAGCGCAGTTCCTGACCAAGGAGCAGGTGGTGCAGCTGCACCGCCTGGCACAGGTACGCGGCGTGCCGGTGATCTGCTACGGCCTGCGCAGCGATTTCCGCGGCGATCCCTTCCCCGGCTCGGCCTACCTGCTGGCGCTGGCCGACGACATTGAGGAAATCAAGAACATCTGCACCTGCGGCAAGAAGGCGACCATGAATATCCGCGTCGACGCCGAAGGCCGCCGCATCCGCGAAGGCGAGCAGGTCAGCATCGGCGGCAACGAAAGCTACCGCCAGGCCTGCGGGCGTTGCTTCTACAAGGGCTGAGGGAAGCGCCGGGATGGCCGACATCCTGCTCTACCTGGTGCCCTCGCTGGCGCTGGCCTTCCTGATCTGGATGGTGACCTCGCTGCATCCGCTGTTCTTCGTGTTCAGCGCGGTCGGCACCCTGTGCCACGAGCTGGCGCATTTTGCGGTCGGCCTGCTGCTGGGCGCCGACCCGACCGGCTTCTCGATCATCCCGCGCCGCCAGGGACGCACCTGGGAGCTGGGTTCGGTCACCTTCGCCAACCTGCGCTGGTATAACGCGGCCCCGGCCGYGCTGGCACCGCTGCTGGTGCTGCTGGTGCCGCTCGCGGTGGCCTGGTGGCGCACCCGCGGCGCCTGGAGCTTCGGTCCGGCCGACCTGGCCCTGACCCTTCTGCTGGCGCCGCAATTCCTGTCCTTCTGGCCGTCCCCGGTGGACTGGCGGCTGGCCGCGCGCAGCTGGCCCTGGCTGGTGATTATCATGGTGACAGCGATCGCCATGTTCTGGTTCCGACCGAGTCTGTTTCAATTTGTAACAGCCTGAGCTTCGCTGGGAGGCGCAGACTTAAGCTCGGCTGAATATGCGTGCAGGCCGACTCTACGTCGCCCTGGTATCCTGTAGAATTGGTCGCACGAGAGAATCCGCCCGGAGAAACGAACAATGAAGAAGCAGATGTTGATGGTTGCGCTGGCGTTGGCCTTTTCCGCCCACGTCGTCACGGCGCAGCCGGAAAAAGTGCAGGCCAATGCGGCCCAGACCAATGCGGCCCAGACCAACGCGGGCCCGCTGAAGCCGACCGCTGCCCAGACCCAGGCGGCGCTGTGGGCATCGCGCGTGCTGGCGCGCTACCACTACAAGGCGATGCCGCTGGACGACGTGATGTCGGCCAAGATTTACGACAACTACTTCAAGACCCTCGACAGCGAGAAGCTGTATTTCACCCAGGCCGACCTCGACCAGTTCGCGCCGGCCCGCACCAAGTTCGACGACGCCATCAACAACGAAGACCTGACCCTGCCGTTCCAGATCTTCAACGTCTACCAGCAGCGCTTCAGCGACCGCATGGCCTATGCGCGCGAACTGGTCCAGAAGGGCAATTTCGATTTCACCACCAACGAAACCCTGCAGATCGACCGAGAGAAAGCCCCGTGGGCGAAGAACGAGGACGAAGCCCGCGACCTGTGGCGCAAGCGCGTGAAGAACGACTGGCTGCGCCTGAAGCTGGCCGGCAAGGACGACAAGGGCATCCGCGAGACCCTCGACAAGCGCTATGAGGGCTACCAGAACCGCCTCAAGAAGCTGAACAACGAGGACGTGTTCCAGATGTTCATGAACGCCTACGCCACCGCGATCGAGCCGCACACCAACTACCTGGGCCCACGCTCGGCCGAGAACTTCGACATCATGATGCGCCTGTCGCTGGACGGCATCGGCGCCGTGCTGCAGTCGCGCGACGATTACACGGTGATCCGCGAGGTCGTTCCCGGCGGCCCGGCCGACAAGTCCGGCAAGCTGAAGGTCGGCGACCGCATCGTCGGCGTCGCCCAGGGCAATGGCCCGTTCACCGACGTGATGGGTTGGCGCATCGACGACGTGGTGCAGCTGGTGCGCGGCGAACGCAACTCCACCGTGCGCCTTGACGTGCTGCCGGCCGACGCCGGCCAGGACGGCAAGCACGTCACGATCCCGCTGGTGCGCCAGAAGATCAGCATGGAAGAACAGTCGGCCAAGAAGCAGATCATCGAAGTGAAAGAAAACGGCGTCAAGCGCCGCATCGGCATCGTCTCGCTGCCGACCTTCTACCAGGACTTCGAGGCCCGCCGCAAGGGCGACAAGGACTTCAAGAGCGCAACCCGCGACGTCCAGCGCATCCTGGGCGAACTCAAGAAAGAGAAGGTCGACAACGTCCTGATCGACCTGCGCAACAACGGCGGCGGCTCGCTGATCGAGGCGGTCGAACTGACCGGCCTGTTCATCGACAAGGGTCCGGTGGTGCAGCAGCGCACCGCCGAGGGTCGCATCGACGTCGAGAGCGACACGAATGCCGGCCTGGCCTGGGACGGTCCGATGGGCGTGCTGATCAACCGCGGTTCGGCCTCGGCGTCCGAGATTTTCGCCGCCGCGATCCAGGATTACGGCCGCGGCATCGTGATCGGCGAGCCCAGCTTCGGCAAGGGCACGGTCCAGACCCTGATCAACCTCGACCGCTTCTCGCAGAACGACAAGATGAAGTACGGCGAGCTGAAGATGACCATCGCCCAGTTCTTCCGTATCAACGGCGGCACCACCCAGCTGCGCGGCGTGACGCCGGACATCAAGCTGCCGGTGACCTCCGACGCCGAGAACTTCGGCGAGTCGTCCTACGACAATGCGCTGCCCTGGGTGCAGATCAAGCCGGCAACCTACCTGCCTGCCGGCGACCTGAAGGAACTGATCACGCCGCTGCAGAAGCGCCACGATGCCCGGGTCGCCAAGGACAAGGAATTCCGCGATATCGAGCAGGACATCGCAGAAGCCCTGAAGCTGCGCAAGGATAACGTCATCTCGCTGAACGAAGCGGTGCGCCGCAAGGAACGCGAGAACCAGGAAGCCAAGGCCCGCCTGCGCGAATCGCGCTTGGCGGACGCCCAGGATCCGGGCAAGGCCGACGAGCCGGTGGCCGGTCCGGGCAGCAAGGAGCAGCGCGCCAAGGCGCCGAACCCGACCGCGCCGAAGAAGAGCAATGTGGTGCTGAAGGGCGCGCCGCGTGCCGACGACGGCCTGCAGGGCGACGAGCGCAGCCTGGCGGCGGAAATCGCCGCCGAGAAGGCCGCCAAGAATGCCAAGGACGTCTACCTGCAGGAAGCCGCCCATATCCTGGCCGACGAGGCCGGCATGCTGAAGGCCGATACGCGGATGGCATCGCGCACCATGCCATACATGTCAGGATTGAAACAAAACGGCAACTGAGTCGTTATTGATAAGGTAATATCTGATTTTGCTGTCGGACTACTCCGACAAGGCCCAAAAAACAGGCTGTTCCCTAGGGAGCAGCCTTTTTTTATGCGTTTCAATTGAAATTTGCCCTTCTTGCATTCGTGTTATGGTTACTCAGCAATTGTAGTAATCATAATTTTAACATTCAGTAAGGAGCGCGAAATGACAATACGTTATCTCATCGGAGCGGCGTTGATGGCAGGTGCCTGCGTGGCTCATGCGGACGTCATCCCTGCATCGGGCAGCAACGCCTCGGTCCAGGCCCTGTACCAAAAGGTCAGCGCCAGCGTCGGCAGCGATATGAAGGTGTCCCTGCGGCAGGGAAGCGACGGTGTCTATGTGACCGGCCTGAGCATCGCCAAGGCGGCGGCCTTGGCAGGCGACGGCATGTCGGTGATCGCAACCCCGGACGGGTTCAAGATCGTCGACAACTCGCACACTGCCGGCGCAGGCAATTCCACCATCGGCGGCGGTGCCGAGAGCGGCATCCCCGCCCCGAACACCGGCCTGCCGACCGAATCCGGCGCCAATACCGGCACCGACAAGCTGACCGGCAACGGCAACACCCCGACCCAAGGTGGCATCGGCGGTAACACCGACATCAGCATCGGCATCGGTAACGGTAACGGTAATGGCAGCGGCAACCTGGCCGACGCCACCGACCTGCCGGAACCGTCGACCGTCGCGCTGATGCTCGCCGGCCTGCTGGGCGTCGCCGGTCTCGGCCGTCGTCGCGCGCGCTGATCCAGGAGCGCAGGCAACACCTCTCCAGCGGGCTGCGGCCCGCTTTTTTTCGTCCAAACGGCTGAGTAAATTCGGGTACAATCTTTGGAACGATCGTGCTTTTTTGGCGCGCCGCAAAGAACAACGAGGAGACCCCATGGACCTGAATTACACGAGCGAAGACCTGGCCTTCCGCGACCAGATACGCGCCTTCCTGGAGGCGGAGCTGCCGTCCGACCTGCAGCACAAGGTGCTCAACCGCCTGCGGCTCGGCAAGGACGACTACGTCCGCTGGCACAAGATCCTGGCGCGCCAGGGTTGGGTGGCGCCGGGCTGGCCGAAGGAATACGGCGGTCCCGGCTGGACGCCGGCGCAGCGCCACATCTTCGAGGAAGAATGCGCGCGCGCCGGCACGCCGCAAATCATGCCCTTCGGCGTGAACATGGTGGCGCCGGTGATCATGGCTTTCGGCAGCCAGGCGCAGAAGGACACCTACCTCCCGCGCATCCTGTCCTGCGAGGACTGGTGGTGCCAGGGCTATTCCGAACCGGGCGCCGGCTCCGACCTGGCGTCGCTGAAGACCACCGCCGTGCGCGAGGGCGACGAATACATCGTCAACGGCCAGAAGACCTGGACCACGCTGGCCCAGCACGCCGACATGATCTTCTGTCTGGTGCGCACCGATCCGGGTGTGCGCAAGCAGGAGGGCATCTCCTTCCTCCTGATCGACATGCACAGCCCCGGCATCACCGTGCGGCCCATCATCATGCTGGACGAGGACCACGAGGTGAATGAGGTCTTCTTCGACAACGTGCGGGTGCCGGCGGCCAATCTGGTCGGCCAGGAGAACCGTGGCTGGACCTACGCCAAATACCTGCTGGGCCACGAGCGCACCGGCATCGCCGCCGTCGGCCGCTCCAAGCGCGAGCTGGCGCGCCTGAAGCGCCTGGCCGGCCGCGAGCAGAAGAACGGCCGTCCGCTGATCGAGGATCCGCTGTTCGGCGCCAGGGTGGCCGAGCTCGAAATCGAACTGATGGCGCTCGAAACCACCGTGCTGCGCGTGCTGGCGCAAGCGGACAAGGCGCCGGGACCGGAAGCCTCGGTGCTGAAGGTGCGCGGCACCGAGATCCAGCAGCGCCTCACGGAACTGATGGTCGAAGCCGCCGGCCCGATGGCCTTGCCCTTCGATGAAGCCTACCTGGAGGGCGAGCGCGAACACAGCGTCTTCGACGACGATTTCGCCGCGCCGCTGCTGTCCCACTACTTCAACTATCGCAAGACCTCGATCTACGGCGGGTCGAACGAGATCCAACGCAACATCATCTCCCAGATGATCCTGGGCCTGTAAGGAACGCTTGTAAGGAAAATGAGCATGGACTTCGCATTCAAGGAAGAGCAGCTGCAACTGGCCGACGCCCTCAAGCGCTGGATCGCGCGCGATTACGGCGTCGAGGCGCGCCGCGAGATCGTGCGCTCGCCCGCCGGCACCTCGGAACAGGCCTGGGCCACGATGGCCGAGCTGGGCCTTACCGCGCTGCCGGTGCCGGAAGAGCAGGGCGGTTTTTCAGGCGACGCCGTCGACATGTTCGTCGTGATGCAGGAGCTGGGCCGCGGGCTGGTGGTCGAACCCTATTTCGCCACCGTGCTGGGCGCCGAATTCCTGCGCCTGGGCGGCGGCCACGGGGCCCTGCTGGAACGGATCGCGGCGGGCGAACTGAAGCTGGCCTGCGCGCTGGGCGAACGCCAGTCGCGCCACGACATGCGCGACATTGCGACCCGCGCCGAACGCGACGGCGGGGGCTGGCGCCTCAGCGGCGAGAAGAAAGTGGTGCTGCACGGCGCCCAGGCCGGGATGCTGGTCGTGTCCGCACGCAGCGGCGGCGGGCAGCGCGGCGAGGACGGCATCGCCCTGTTCGCGGTACCGGCCGATGCCGAAGGCGTGCACGTCACCGAATACCGCATGCTGGACGGGCAGCGCGCCGCCGACGTCCGCCTGGACGGCGTGCGGGTCGACGCCGCGGCCGCGATCGGCCAGCCCGGCGCCGGCTGGCCGCTGCTCGAAGCGGCCCTCGACTACGGCGCCGGCCTGCTGTGCGCGGAAGCCGTGGGCGCGATGGACGCGCTGTTCGCCGCCACCCTCGAGTACCTGAAGACGCGCCAGCAGTTCGGGGTCCCGATCGGCAAGTTCCAGGCCCTGCAGCACCGCATGGCCGACATGTACATCCACCTCGAGCAGGCCCGTTCGATGGCGTTGCTGGCGGCCGTGCGCCTGCGCGGCGGCGAAGCGGCCGCGCGCCGGCAGGCGGTGTCGGCAGCCAAGTACCGGGTCGGCCAGGCGGCGCGCTTCGTCGGCCAGCAGGCGGTCCAGCTGCACGGCGGCATGGGCGTCACCGACGAACTGCCGGCGGCCCATTACTTCAAGCGCCTGAGCACGATCGAACTGACGCTGGGCGATTCGGACCACCACCTGGCGCGCTTCATGGCGCAGCCGGATTTCACCGGCCAGGCGGCGGCAGCGGAGGCGCCATGAGTGCCGAAAACAGCATCGACTGGTATTTCGAAGACTTCTTCCCGGGCCAGGACATCGACCTCGGCACCCGTGCCGTGACCGAAGAGGAGATCATCGCCTTCGCCTCGGCCTACGATCCGCAGCCCTTCCACGTCGACAGGGAAGCGGCCTCGCACTCCATCTACGGCGGCGTGATCGCCAGCGGCTGGCATACCTGCGGCATGATGATGCGGATGGTGGTCGACGGCCTGCTGGCGAAGTCCACCAGCATGGGTTCGCCGGGCCTCGACAGCGTGCGCTGGCTGGCGCCGGTACGCGCCGGCGACACGCTGAACGTGCACTACCAGACCGCCCGGGTCAAGGCCTCGAACACGAAGCCGGACCGCGGCGTGGTGTGGTCGAAGTGGGTCGCGATCAACCAGCACGGCGAGACCGTCTGCACGGTCGAGGGCATGGGCATGTTCAAACGGCGTCCGGCCGCCTGAGGCCCCGTCAGCCGGCGCTGGTCCGGTACTGGTTGCGGCCGCCGGCCTTGGCCTGGTAGAGCAGGGCGTCCGCCACCTGGACCAGGTCGGCGGGCCTGCTGTGCTCGCCCGGAACCATCGACGAGATGCCGATGCTGACCGTCAGGCGCGCGCTGGTGGGCGAGGCCGCGTGCGGCAGGTCCAGCACCTCCAGCTCGTGCATCAGGCGCCGCGCGACGCCGGTGGCGCCCAGTTCGTCGAGCTGGGGCAGCAGGATCGCGAATTCCTCGCCGCCGTAGCGCGCCACCAGGTCCTGGGTGCGGCCGGCGGCGCGCCGCATCGCGCCGGCCACCTGCACCAGGGTGGCGTCGCCGGCCGGATGGCCGTAATGGTCGTTGTAGAGCTTGAAGTGGTCGATGTCGACCAGCAGCAGCGACACCGCCAGCTGCGCGCGGCCGCAGCGCCGCCATTCCGTCTCCAGGCGCTCGTCGAAGGCGCGGCGGTTCGCGACCCCGGTCAGGGCGTCGGTCAGGATCAGTTCGCGCAGGGCATCGCGCTGGCGCTTGACGGTAAGCTGGGTGCGTACCCGCGCGCGCACCACGGCGGCGTTGACCGGCTTGCTGATGAAATCGGCGGCGCCGGCGCCCAGGGCGCGGGTCTCGTCCTCCGGCGACTTGAGGGCGGTGACGAAGATCACCGGGATGTCGCTGGTCTCGGGCGCGGCGAACAGTTCGCGGCACAGGGCATAGCCGTCCATGCCGGGCATGACGGCGTCCAGCAGGATCAGGTCGGGATGCTGGGTGCGGGCGATCTCGAGCGCGCGCGGACCGTCCATCGCGAACAGCACCTCGTGCTCGTCCTGCAGGGCGGCGTGCAGGATCTGGATGTTTTCCATCGCGTCGTCGACCACCAGGATGCGACCGTTGATGGCCATGTCGGTCCAGCTCATGCATCCTCCTCCTTGATCCTCAGTGTCCCTGCCAGTTGCTCCACCAGCGCGGCCGCGGTTTCGAAGCGCAGTGTGGCCACCGCCTCCGACAGCGCCGGCAGGGCCTGCGGCGCCAGCCGTGCGAGGGCCGGGCGCAGCGACTCGAACTGCGCCATCGCCTTCATGTTGTTATTTTGTAGCAAATCGCGTAAATGCGCCAACTCGTCCTGGACGGTCGGCCGTTCCAGGCCGGCGTCGGCAATGCCGGCCTGCGGCGGCGCGGCGGACGCCTCGGCCGGCAGCTCGCGCGCGGCTTCCAGCACGGTCGTCATCGCGCCTTCCAGCCGCGCCAGGCGCAGTGCCAGCGCAGCCTCGTCCTCGAAGCGCAGTGCCTGTTCGAGGTCGAGCGCGCGGCTGGCCAGTTCGGTGGCGCCGAGGTTGGCCGCGACCCCGCGCAGGCGGTGGATCAGCTGGCCGGCGCGGACCCGGTCTCCGGCGGCCAGCAGGGCGCGCACCTCGCCGATCACGGGGCCCTGCGAGCTTTCGAAGCGCCGGAACACGGCGGCAAAGCTCGCAAAGCTGCCGCCGAAGCGCGGCAGGGCGGCCTTCAGGTCGATGCCGGCCAGCAGGCCCGGCAACATCACCGGCGCCGCGCCGACCGGGTCCGCCTGGCCGTCCTCGCCGCGGCCGGTGCGGCGCCGCAAGACCTGCACCAGTTCGTCGACGTCGATCGGCTTGGCCAGGTAGCCGTCCATGCCGGCCTCCAGGGCGCGGCGCCGGTCTTCCTCCATGGCGTTGGCGGTCATCGCCAGGACCGGCAGCGTTCCATAACCCATGGCGCGGATCGCGCGCGCGGCCTCGAAACCGTCCATCACCGGCATCTGCAGGTCCATCAACACGGCGTCGTAGTGGCGGCTGCCGTCGGCCAGCACGCTGATCGCCTGCTGGCCGTTGCCGGCGAAGTCGGCCTCGGCGCCGGCGTGCTGGAGCACAAAACTGGCCACTTCCTGGTTCAGCAGGTTGTCCTCGGCCACCAGCACGCGCAGTCCGCTCAGGCGGCCGACCAGCGATGGCGCCGCCGGCCCTGTCTCGCCCGCC
Source organism: Massilia sp. 05N420 (assembly GCF_056397205.1). Lineage (NCBI taxonomy): Bacteria > Pseudomonadati > Pseudomonadota > Betaproteobacteria > Burkholderiales > Oxalobacteraceae > Massilia > Massilia sp. 05N420. The sequence goes on along the minus strand of NZ_JBFTMX010000017.1, from coordinate 34,837 downwards.
GCGCGGCCGTCACGCAGCTCGGCCAGCGCGTCCTCCAGCGTGGCCGGGGTGAAGGGCTTGCCGAGCACGGCGTCGACTTTCAGGTCGGCCGTCAGCGCATCCAGGCGCTCGCGCTCGGGATCGGCCGCCAGCAGGGCGCAGCGCGGCATCGCGAGCGCGCCGTCGCTGCGCGCGAAAGCCAGCACCGAGGCGCCGTCGAGGTCGGGCATCGCGCTGTCGATGAAGGCCAGGTCGAAGCGGCGCGTACCGCGCAGCAGGGCCAGGGCCTCGGCGCCGGTGGCCGCGCGTTCGACGTCCCAGCCGCGGCCTTCGAGGGCTTGCGCCAGCGCTTCGCGGCTGCTGGCGTTGTCGTCGGCCACCAGCACGCTCCTGGCATCGCCGGGCGCCGCCAGCGCTGGCGCCGCGCCGCCGTCCAGCCCGAACCAGGCGGAGAAGCGGAACCGGGCTCCCTTGCCGGGCACGCTGTCCACGCGCAGGTCGCCGCCCATCAGCTCCACCAGGCGGCGGCTGATCGCCAGTCCCAGGCCGGTGCCGCCGTACTTGCGGCTGGTCGAGCTGTCGGCCTGCGAGAAGGCTTCGAACATGCGCTGCTGCTGCTCCGGCGCGATGCCGATGCCGGTGTCGCGCACCTCGAAGGCCAGTTCGGCCCGGCCGTCGCTGCTGTCGGCCAGCCCGATCGACAGCACGACCTCGCCGCGTTCGGTGAACTTGATCGCATTGCCGACCAGGTTCAGTAGCACCTGCTGCAGGCGCATCGGATCGCCCACCAGGCGCGGCGGCACGTCCGGCGCCACCGCGAACACCGGCTCGATGCCCTTGTGCCAGGCGGCGGCGGTGCCCAGCACGGCGACGCTGGCCAGCACCTCGTCGAGGCGGAAGCCGGTGCGTTCCAGCACCAGCTGGCCGGCTTCGACCTTCGAGTAATCGAGCACGTCGTTCAGCATCGACAGCAGCGACCTCGCCGCCATCTGCATCCGCGTCACGTAGGCGCGCTCGCGCCGTTCCAGCTTCGCCTCTTCGAGCAGGCGTGCCAGGCCGATGATGGCGTTCATCGGCGTGCGGATCTCGTGGCTCATATTCGCCAGGAACTGGCCCTTGGCGCTGCTGGCCGCTTCGGCGGCGTGCAGGGCGTCCTCGAGGCGCGACTGGGTGCGTTTCAGCTCGGTCACGTCCGAGTGCAGCATGTAGAAGCCGCGCACCTGGCCGGCATCGTCGAAGTCCGGGATATAGCTGCCCCAGGCCTGGATCGGCTCGGCGCCATCCCGGCGCTGCAGCTGGCGCTCGAAGAACTGCGGCTCGCCGGCCAGCACCCGGTCCAGGTAGGGCCGGACCTGGGCCATCTGGGCATCGTCCAGCAGCTCCTGGGCCGTATGGCCGATCACCTCGGCGGCCGGGCGGCCCAGCCATTCGAGATAGGGGCGGTTGGCGAACTGGCAGCGCAGCTGGGCGTCCCAGTAGCCGACCAGCGCCGGCAGGTGGTCGGTCACGGTGCGGATCATGCGTTCGTTCTGCTCGATACGCTGGCTGGCGGCGCGCAGGGCGGCGTCGGTCTGGACGCGCGCCGTGATGTCGCGCACGGTACCGTGCACGATGCCCTTGCCGCCGATCTCGACGCTGTTGAGCAGTACGTCGGCATGGAACAGGGTGCCGTCGCGGCGCATGTGGATCCACTCGAACTGGCAAAAGCCGGTGTCGATCGCGCGCCGCATGTATTCGTGGGCGAGCTGCTCGGAGCGGCGGCCGTCCGGCTGGAATTCGGGCGAGACGCTGGCCGGCGACAGCTGCAGCAGCTCGGCCAGATCGGCACAGCCGTACAGCTCCACCGCGGCCCGGTTGGCGCTCAGGTAGCCGGCRCCGAGGGCCACCAGCACGTGGGCGTCGGCGGCGCCTTCGAACAGGGCGCGGAACAGGGCCTCGTTGTCGCGGTTGCGTTCTTCCTGGCGTTTGCGCTCGGTGATGTCGAGCACCACCGCATTGATGCCGACCATCTCGCCGTCGGCATCGTAGACCGGATAGTAGCTGGAGATCCAGTGCCGCATCACGCCCGGTTCGGCCGGCGGCTCGCCGCTGTCCTCGACGTCGATCAGCGGACGCTTGCTGGCCAGGACCTGGCGGTAATGCGCCTCGATCGCCACCCCGCGCTCGCCGAACAGTTCCGGCAGGGTGCGGCCGATATGGGACGCGATCGGGATCCCGTTCACCGCCGCCAGGTAGTCGTTGATCATGATGATGCGCAGGCCGCGGTCGAGGAAGGCCAGGCCCACCGGCGCGCTGGCGTAGACGTTGGCCAGCAGGGCGCTGGAGCGCTGCAGCTCGCTGGTCCGGGCCGCCACCAGGGCTTCCAGGCCCTGGCGGTATTGCAGCAGGTCGCCCTCGACCTTGCGCAGCGCGCGCGCCACCGTGGCCGCTTCCTGGGTTCGCAGCACAGGAATGTGGAGCGCGCGGCCGCGTCCGAGATCGGCCGCCGGTTCCGTCAGGGCGCGGACGTCGCGCGCGATCGAGCCGCCGATGCCCCAGGCCAGCAGCAGGCTGATCGCCATCAGGAAGCCGATGCCGGCCAGGGTCGCGCCGGGCGAACGGCCCAGCAGGTCACGCGCAGCGTCGCGCGGAAAACCGATGGTGACGGTCCAGCCGTGCAGGGGCGTGCCGGCGTAGGCGGCGTTGAAGATTCCCTGTCCCGGGCGCGACAGGGTCACGTTGCCGCTCGGGCTGCGCAGCAGGGCATCGCGCAGCTCGGGTGGAATCGGCGAACCGATCCCGCGCACCGCCTCGCCGCTGCGCGCCACCATCCGGCCGTGGTTGTCGTAGACGTAGGCATCCCAGCCCACGGGCAGCTGCTGGCCGGCCAGCAGTCCGACGATGCGGCGCGGGCGCTGCTCGACCGATAGCGCATACGCCACCTTGCCGTCGCGCCAGACCGGCACCGCGATCGAGATCACCCAGGGCTGGGTGGCGTTACCGCGGTGCAGGCCGGATGTGACCGCATCGCCGGTCTCGAACACGCGCCGGACGTCGGCTTCGTTGCCGCTGGTGGTCAGCGGCGTGCCCCAGGGATGGCGGGTGTCGAGCAGGTCGCGGCCGTCGGCGCCGCTCAGCACGAAGGCGTAGACGGGGAATTCCGGCCGCAGCAGGCGGCGCGCGACGGCATGGAAGGTGGCGAGGTCGCCGGCCGCCAGGCTGGGCTGGTTGGCGAGGGCGCGCGCGGCGGTCTCGCCGCTGTCGAGGTCGCGGTCGACGGCCGCCGCCAGGGCGCGCGCGATCATCTGCGCATCCTGGACCACGTGCTGRGCCTCGCGGCGGTCGGCATCGCGCGCGAAGGTGAAGTAGCCGAGCAGGATCGGCAGCGCGCAGGCGAATACCAGCGTGATCAGCCGTGAGCGGATCGAAGGAAGAAAACGTCGTTGAAACAGCTGCACCGCAAACCCCGCCCGCTACGCGGAGCCCATGCGCCGCCATGAAGCGATGTTATCAGCTATATTTTGCCAGCTCCAGTTTGGCGATCGCGTTGCGGTGGACTTCGTCCGGACCGTCGGCCAGGCGCAGCGTGCGGTTGCCGGCCCACTGGTAGGCCAGCGGGAAGTCGTCCGAGACCCCGGCCGCGCCATGCGCCTGGATCGCCCAGTCCAGCACTTGCTGGGCCACGGTGGGGGCCAGCACCTTGATCATGGCGATCTCGGACTGGGCCTGCTTGTTGCCGACGGTGTCCATCAGCCATGCCGTCTTCAGGGTCAGGAGGCGCGCGGTATCGATGCGGATCCGGCTTTCGGCGATGCGTTCGCGCCAGACGCCCTGTTCCGAGATCTTGCGGCCGAAGGCGACCCGGCTGTCGAGGCGCCTGCACATCAGTTCCAGCGCACGCTCCGCGACGCCGATCGCGCGCATGCAGTGGTGGATGCGGCCCGGTCCCAGGCGGCCCTGGGCGATCTCGAAACCGCGCCCTTCGCCCAGCAGGATGTTCGAGGCCGGCACGCGGACGTTCTCGAACAGGATCTCGCAGTGGCCGTGGGGAGCGTCGTCGTAGCCGAACACGGGCAGCGGGCGCTTGATCGTGATGCCGGGCGTATCGCTCGGGACCAGGATCATCGACTGCTGCTGGTGGCGGGCCGCCGCCGGATCGGTCTTGCCCATCACGATGAAGAGCTTGCAGCGCGGGTCGCCGGCGCCCGAGATCCACCATTTGTGGCCGTTGATGAGGTAGTCGTCGCCGTCTCTTTCGATGCGGGTTTCGACATTGGTGGCGTCGGAGGAGGCGACGTCGGGTTCCGTCATCGCGAAGGCGGAGCGGATCTCGCCGTTCAGGAGCGGTTCGAGCCACTGGCGTTTGTGTTCTTCGGTGCCGTAGCGTTCGAGCGTCTCCATATTGCCGGTGTCGGGCGCGGAACAGTTGAAGACTTCGGGCGCCCACGCGACCCGGCCCATGATCTCGCATAGCGGCGCATAGTCGAGGTTGGCCAGGCCCTCGGGCGCACGTTCGGAGCGCGGCAGGAAGAGGTTCCACAGGCCCTGTTGGCGGGCGATCGGCTTCAGGCTCTCGACCAGGGCGGTCGGGATCCAGCGGTTTCCCTGCTGCTGGCCGTTGCGGTCGACTTCTTCCTTGAAGGCTTTCTCGTTGGGGTAGATGTGATCATCCATGAAGGCGAGCAGCCTGGTTTGCAGGTCCTTGCAGCGGGTGGAGTAGTCGAAGTCCATAAGTGTTCCCAGTATGTTGTTTCCCGCGCAGGCGGGAACCTAGGTTCAGCAAGCAGGCTCGCAGCGCTTTTAGCGGCTGCGCAACGCAAACTGCCAGGCCATCTCCGCCATCGGCCGCGCAGCCTTGCCGTTCTCGAGCGCCTGGGCGCTGGAAGCGGTGCCGTCGACATAGCGCTTCATGATGCCCTGCATGATGCCGGCCAGGCGGAACAGGTTGTAGGCGAGATAAAAGTCGAAGTCCTCGCGGCGGATCGTGCGGCCGGTGCGCCGGCTGTAGGCGGCGATGTACTCGTCCTGGCTTGGAATGCCCAGGGCGGGTAGGTCGAGGCCGGCGATCCCGCGGAACTTGCCGGGCGGGATATGCCAGCTGAGGCAGTGGTAGGAAAAATCGGCAGCCGGATGGCCCAAGGTCGACAGCTCCCAGTCCAGCACCGCCAGGATGCGCGGCTCGGTCGGGTGGAAGATCATATTGTCGAGACGGTAGTCGCCGTGCACGATGGACGTATCGTCGCCGGGCGGGATGTGCTGCGGCAGCCAGGCGATCAGCTTGTCCATCGCCTCGATCGTCTCGGTTTGCGAGGCCTGGTACTGCTTCGTCCAGCGCTCGATCTGGCGGCCGAAGTAGTTACCGGGCTTGCCGTAGTCGCCCAGGCCGATGGCGGCGTAGTCGATCGTGTGCAGYTGGGCGATCACGCGATTCAGTTCGTCGTAGATGGCGGCGCGCTCTTCGCGGCTCATGCCGGGGAGGGACTGGTCCCACAGCACGCGGCCTTCGACGAATTCCATCACGACGAAGGCGCGGCCGATGATCGATTCGTCCAGGCACAGGGCGTACTGGCGCGCGACCGGGAAGCCGGCCTTGTGCAGCGCGTCCATCACGCGGAATTCGCGGTCGATGGCATGCGCCGAAGGGAGCAGCTTGGCCGCGGGGCCGGGCTTGGCGCGCAAGACATAATGACGGCCGCCGGCGGACAGCTTGAAGGTCGGATTCGACTGGCCGCCCTTGAACTGCTCCACCGCCGGCGTGCCGCCGGGGTAGTCTTCCACATGCTGCTGAAGCCAGGCGCAGAGGGCTGCGCCGTCGAAGCGCTGGCGTTCGGATACTGGCTTGGTGCCTATCATCTCTTCGAACATCGTGTCTCCCTTAGTGCCGTCGTTCCCGCGCAGGCGGGGGCCCATGCTGCTTTTTCCGTTAAATAATAGCGCAAGCCAGAACGAGCGTGCTTTTTTAACGCGACTTGCGGTACTGCTCGAACAACAACTCCATGGTGGTCGCCCGCGCCTGCGGCTGCAGCGGCTCCGGCGGGCTGTGGTTCACGCAGCGCACCACCCAGTCGCGCTCATCCTCTCCGACGTCGAGCGCATTGATGCATCCCGGCGCCTGCGCAAGGCCGCCCAGGAAAAGCCGCTGGCCGGTGAGTGCCAGCGACAGGATCGCGCAATTGACGCCGCCGTGCAGCACCAGCAGCACCGTGTCCCAGTCCGCATCGGCACGCAGCCGCTCGATGGCCGGGTGGACGCGGTCCATCAGCTCGCCCACCGACTCGCCGCCCAGGAAGCGCTGTCCGGCCGGTACCAGGCCCTCGAAAGCCCCGGTGAAGGCGCGTTTCAGCTCGGCGGTCGGAATCTTGGACAGCCGGCCACCGCGAATCTCCTCCAGTTCCGGCCAGATCTCGGGTGCGATCGCCTGCCCGGTCACCGCCAGCACCCGCGCCGCGGTCTCGACGGTACGCGGCAGCCCGGAAACGATCACGCGGTCGAAGCGCACACCGGCAGCAGCAAAAGCAAGACCGGCCGCATCAGCCTGCGCCCGGCCATCCTCGTTCAGCGGCACAGTCTCCGGAAGGTAGGGCTTACCAGCGGTATCGAAATAAGTAACGCTGCCATGGCGCATCAAAAAAATCCGCCGGCGTACGGCACGAAGCATGCGTCCTCCATCTATCAAAAATTCGGGGTCAGAGCACTTTATTCGCTAAGTTCGGGGTCAGAGCACATTTTCGGGCAATGTCCTTTACTCACTTCTCAGCCAGTCGCTTCCACGATGGCGGCGCCGGCTATCCAGGGGGCGGAGAAGTAATTGTGTCTTTGGGGCAATTTCCTCAAAAAGTGCTCTGACCCCGAATTTGGTGAGAAAAGTGCTCTGACCCCGGTTTGGTGTTGGTCATATTACATGGCGAATACGCTTGACGTTACGTATGGACGACAGAACTTAATTCCATGAGTCAATGTTTGGACTTTCTGTTTTACAATTGAAGGACTAGTCCTACAAAACGTTAAAGGGTGTCATGGCGAGGCCAGAAAAAGTCCGGCTTGGGGAAATCCTGGTGCAACAGAAGCTGCTGTCGGAAGAGCAGCTGAATGCGGCGCTGGGTGACCAGAAGCGCACCGGGCGCAAGCTGGGCCGGGTGTTCGTCGAGAGCGGCTTCGTCACCGAAGAGCAGATCTCCGGCGCACTGGCGCGCCAGCTCGGCATCCCTTACATCAATCTCAAGTTCTACAACATCAACCAGGACGTGGTCCGGCTGATGCCCGAGACCCAGGCGCGGCGCTTCCGTGCGCTGGTGCTGGAAGACCGCAGCGAGACCGTGCTGGTCGGCGTCTCCGATCCGACCGACCTGTTCGCCTACGACGAGATCGCGCGCCTGCTCAAGAAGAGCATCGAGCTGGCGGTGGTCAACGAGACCGAGGTGCTGCAGGCGATCGACCGCATCTACCGCCGCACCGGCGAGATCACCGGTCTGGCGCGTGAGCTGGAGCAGGACCTGGGCGACACCACCTCGGTCGACTTCGGCGCCCTGGCATCCAACTCCGGGCTCGAAGAAGCGCCGGTGGTCAAGCTGCTGCAGTCGGTGTTCGACGATGCCGCCCAGGTGCGTGCCTCCGACATCCACATCGAGCCGCAGGACGGCCGCCTGCAGATCCGCTTCCGCATCGACGGCGTGCTGCACCTGCAGACCGAGGCCGACATCAAGATCGCGACCCCGCTGGCGCTGCGCCTCAAATTGATGGCCGACCTCGACATCTCCGAGAAGCGCCTGCCGCAGGACGGCCGCTTCGCGGTCAAGGTCCGCAACCAGCGCATCGACGTGCGTATCTCGACCATGCCGACCCAGTACGGCGAATCGGTCGTCATGCGTCTGCTGAACCAGGTCGGCATGAACCTGCGCCTGGACGCGATCGGCATGCATCCGCGCCTGGTCGAGCGCTTCCGCGCCATCGTCCAGCGCCCCAACGGCCTGGTGCTGGTGACCGGCCCCACGGGTTCCGGCAAGACGACCACGCTGTACAGCGCGTTGGCCGAACTCAACTCGGTCGAGAAGAAGCTGATCACGGTCGAGGACCCGGTCGAATACCGCCTCCCGGGCATCAACCAGGTGCAGGTGAACGACAAGATCGAACTGAATTTCGCCCGCGTGCTGCGCAGCGCGCTGCGCCAGGACCCGGACATCGTGCTGGTCGGCGAGATGCGCGACCAGGAGACCGCCCAGATCGGCCTGCGCGCCGCCATGACCGGCCACCTGGTGCTGTCGACCCTGCACACCAACGATGCCGCCAGCACGCCGCTGCGCCTGATGGACATGGGCGTGCCGCGCTACATGGTGGGCGGCTCGCTGCAGGCCGTGCTGGCGCAGCGCCTGGTGCGCGTGATTTGCGAGAGCTGCGCCCAGCCGTATGCGGCGCCGGCGCCGGAGCGCGCCTGGCTGCGTGCGGAACTGGGTGACCGCGCCGAGAGCGTGCCGCTGTTCCACGGCCGCGGATGCTCGCACTGCAACGGTACCGGCTACCGCGGCCGCACCGGCGTCTACGAGTTGCTCGAGATGACGCGCGCCGTGCACGAAGCGATCAACCATCCGGACCCCGGCCATTTCCTGAAGGCGGCCCATGCGGAGATGCGCGGCGAGACCCTGCGCCGCAGCGCGGTGCGCCTGGCGGTGCAGGGCAAGACCACGGTGGGAGAAGCCATGCGCGTCAGTAACCAGCTCGAGGACTAAAGCGTGCCGTTCTTTGCCTACAAAGGCCGCAACGGAAGCGGCGAACTGGTGGCTGGCGTGCTCGAGGGCCTGGACGCCGGCGCGGTCGCCGACCAGTTGTTCGGCGGCGGCGTGACCCCGATCGAGATCAGCCCGACCACGCGCAAGTCGGCCTCCGTGTCCGGCGGCGAAGAGGACGGCCTGTGGGCGCGCCTGACGCGCAAGAAGGTGACCTCGCTCGACGTCCAGCTGTTCAGCCGTCAGATCTATACGCTGCTGAAGTCGGGCGTGCCGATCATGCGCGGCCTGGGCGGACTGCAGGAGTCGGCCGTCAACAAGAGCTTTGCGGTTGTGATCCGCGACCTGCGCGAATCGCTCGACGCCGGCCGCGAACTGTCGACCGCGATGCGTCGCCACCCCGAGTGCTTCTCGCCCTTCTACCTGGCGATGGTGCGCGTCGGCGAGATGACAGGGCGACTGGAGGAAGTCTTCCTGCGCCTGTTCGATCACCTGGAGTTCGACCGCGACATGCGCGAGCGCGTGAAGACGGCGCTGCGCTATCCGAGCTTCGTGATCATTGCGATGGCGGTAGCGATGATTGTCGTGAACCTGTTCGTGATTCCGCAGTTCGAGAAGGTCTTCAACAGCTTCCACGCCGAGCTGCCGCTGATGACGCGGATCCTGATCGGCTTTTCGCGTTTCACGGTGGCGTGGTGGCCGGCATTCGGCGTCGCCGCCGCAGGCATGTTCTTCGGCTTTCGCGCCTGGACCCGCAGCGGCGCCGGCAGGCTGGCCTGGGACCGCTACAAACTCCGCCTGCCGATCGCCGGCAAGATCGTCCACAAGGCGACCATGGCGCGCTTCGCCCGCAGCTTCGCGCTGTCGATCCGCAGCGGCGTGCCGATCGTGCAGGCGCTGACGGTGGTGTCGCAGACCGCCGACAACGCCTACCTGGCGATGCGCATCGAGCAGATGCGCGACGGCGTCGAACGCGGCGAGAGCATCCTGCGCACCGCCACCAATGCGCAGGTGTTCACGCCGATCGTGCTGCAGATGATCGCCGTCGGCGAGGAATCCGGCTCGCTCGACGACCTGATGGACGAAATCGCGATGATGTACGAACGCGAAGTCGATTACGAACTGAAGACCCTGTCGAGCCAGATCGAGCCGATCCTGATCACCTTCCTCGGCGTGATGGTGCTGGTGCTGGCGCTGGGTATCTTCCTGCCGATCTGGGACCTGGGCAAAGCTGCCCTGCACAACAAATGAAGCCAGGATTTCCACACAAAGCCCAGCGCGGTTTCACGCTGCTGGAATTCGCCGCCGTGATGGTGGTATCGAGCATCGTCAGCGCCGTCGCGCTGGACCGCTTCGAGTTCTACCGCGAGCAGGCCGAGATCGCGGCGGCGCGCCAGGTCGTGGCTGCGCTGCGAACCTCGCTGCAGGTACGCAGCAGCCAGCTGATGTCCAGCGGCCGCGATCAGGAGCTGCAGCGCCTGGCGGCCGACAATCCGATCAAGCTGCTGGCCTGGAAGCCCGCGAATTACCTGGGCGAATACTATGCGCCCGACCCCAGGGAGATCGGCGCTGCGGGCTGGGTGTTTGACCCGCGCGACAAAACTCTTGTGTATTTACCCAAAAACACTGAAAGTTTTTCCTTTAGTACATCTAGATTGCTTAGATTCAAGGTAGAATTTCTGCGCGCAAGCAAGAAAAGCCTCGCCCTGAATCAAGTCAGCGGATAGGCGGTCTTAAACCACCACGAGCGGCGTCGAAACCGCAAAACCTCACTTCATTCGGAGAGTTTGATGAACAAGAATATCAAGGTCCAGGCGCAGGGCGGTTTCACCCTGATCGAACTGATCGTCGTGATCGTTATCCTGGGCATTCTGGCGGCGACTGCGCTGCCGAAGTTTGCCAATCTGGGCGGCGATGCGCGCCTGGCCAGCATCAATGCCGCAAAAGGCGCTCTGTCGTCGGCGGCCTCCATTGTGCATGGCAAGATTATCGTGAACCCGGGCGCGGTTTCGAGCAGCAAGATCACCATCGACAATACGTCGATCGACGTGGCGAATGGCTATCCGGACGCGACCACCACCGGCATCATGGCGGTCGCGGGATTGGGCTCGGCCGATTACACGCCGTACAGCCCCACCCAGAACGCCAGCGCCACCAACAAACCGGCCACGGTCGCCGGTCAAATCGCCTTCGTGCCGAAGAGCCTGGACGGGACTACGAATGCGACGAAGTGCTTCGTGCTGTACACCGCGGCTACGGGAAGCGCCGCGGCGACCGTTTCCGTCAACACGACGAACGCAAGCGACTGCGAATAATCGTCGTTCCGGGATCGGCGCTCGCCGATCCCGCCCTCCTGGCCCGATCCCCTAGTAGCAATCCCCGCCAGCCGGCGTCATGCACACCGTCGCCACGCGCCGCCGCTCGGTATAGTCCACCTGCGCGCTGCTGCCATTGTCAGGGCACGACCCCGAGCTGCCGTTGCAGGCCACCGCCTCGACCTGGTACAGGTTCTTGACTACCACGTCGCCGCTGACCGGATCCTGCCCCTCATTGTAGCTCGTAGGCTTGCAGCGCACGGTGACCAAAAAGCCGCTGTCCTTCTGGAAGTCGTTCAAGTCCTCCTTTGCCGCGCAGCCCTGCGCGTTATTCATTTTCAGCTGGTAAAACGCCCATTCGAGACCGGCCCGCGCCGCCTGGCTGGCGCGCGCACCGAGCGCCGCGCCGGTGGCGGCATTCGCCTGGCTCGTGTTCAGGCGCACGATGGCGGTCGCCATACCGGCCATCAGCACCAGCAGGATGACGGCGGCGATGTAGGCGAAACCGCCCTGTGTTCGCAACATCGGCGGACGTTTCACGGCATGTTCTCCACTTGCGAGCCGACCGTGAGCGTGACGGTTTCGCCGTTGTCGGTGAGTGTCAGCTGCAGCTGCGCGAAGCCGCTCTGCGCGGTCGCGCCCTGGCTGGGGTCGTAGGCGAAGTTGCAGTTGCCGACCTTGGTGCTGACGATTGAGCTTTTGCCGCCAGGGTAGATCGCGTCGCTGCCGGTGGTGACCGGGCAGCTCTGGGTGCCGCTGAAGCCATAGCCGACGATGCGGGTCAGGGTGCGGCTGCCATCCTGTGCCGGTGCGCTGCACATATAGGTGACTGCCTGCAGGGTATTCGGCACGATGTAGAAGCGGCCGCCCTCATACCCATAAGGGAACTGCTTCGCTGCCTGCAGTGTGATGCGGGACGTCCCGAGCTTGGCGGGCGGGGTGGTGACGGATTCGACCTGGCCTCGGCTGACGCCCGTATAGACGTCGGCAGTGTTCTGGTTGCCGATCACGACCCAATCGCCTTGCACCGGCGTGGTGGTAAAGAGCGTGAGCACGTCGAAGGCCACGGATGGCTGGGTCAGGTCGAGCCACTTCGACGGGTTCCCCGGATTGTCCTGGTCCCACTGCGTATCGGCGGCCGTGCGGAAGCGACCGCCATCGCTGCTCGGCACCATCTCCAGGCAGGATGCGCCGTTCGCGCTTTGCGCGGGCAGCAGGCGCAGCGAGTTCGGTACCGCAGTATGGATCTCCGTGACCATGCGACGCAGGGCAGTGTCGGCCATGTGGGTCAGGTTGGCGCGCCGGCCCACCGCCAGGTAATTCTGCAGGGCGGGACCGAACTGCATCGCGAAGATTCCTGCGATGATGCCGGTCACCGTGATCACGACGACCAGTTCGACGAGGGTGAAGCCGCGTTCCTTGTTCATGGGGGTGTGCGCCATCCGGTGAGGACGAAGGCGTCCTCGGGCCTGGCGTCCATCTTGTAGGTGACGGTGATCGTGATCTTCAGATTCGGTGTGCCGGCTTTCAGCTTCGAGAGCGTGTCGTCGAGGGGCACGCTGACGGTCACGTTGTACGACTCCAGGCCGGCGATCGGATTGTTCTTGGCGTCGCGGATGCCGGACAGGTTCTTTCCATAGCCGTCGAAATCCCTCACATCGATGAAAGTATCGCGCACGATGGGGTTATAAGCGGTGGTGTTCAGGCCGTAGGGCCTGAGCAGGATCTCGCCCATCAGGCTCTCCGCGATCGCCACCTTCTGCTGCAGGATCAGCGGGTCGGCGCTGGCGCGGTTGCCGGTGCTGAAGGCCGCCACCAGTCCGCCCAGGGCGGCGGCGATGATGACCATGGCGATGATCAGCTCGACCAGGGTAACGCCGGCGCTGCGCCGGCGCATCCGCACCCGAGCGCGGTTATTCGACATAGCCGGTGCCTCCCGCGAGCGTGATGACGCGCTGGGGCGAGCCTTGCGCGGAAATCGTGATCTGCGCGGCGTCGACCAGGGTCTTGCCGTCGACGTCAGAGCTGATGTCGCCGTTCGGCTGGAAGTACAGATTGCCGCTCAAACCGCTGGCCAGCACGTCCGGATCCGAGGTCGAGAAATCGCTGTCCGGCGCATTCGCCAGCAGGTTCGCGCAGGCCGGCGTCGATTTCGCCGGGTTCTCCACGGCGATGCGCAGGGTCAGCGCCTTGGGGCCCAGGCTGGCGCAGACGAGGCGGCGATGCGCGCGCGCCGAGGTCGCCGCCAGCCGCAGGCCGCTGACGAGCTGGTCGCCGAACACCTGGGCGCCGCGCTCGCCGCTGTTGATCAAGCGCGGCACGGCGACCGCCGCCATGATGCCCAGCAGGACCATGATGACGATCAGCTCGACCATCGTGAAGCCGCGCTCCCTCAATTGAACACCTCGCGCGTGTGGATCAGGCGCTTGGCCTCGGGCGTGTAGATGCCGAAGGTGGCGCGCGCGGCCGGGTCTGCGGCCGGTGCCGCCGAAGGTGCGCAGATGCCGTTCGGGCCGCGCAGCCAGGGCATCTTCGCGCCGGTGCTGGCGGGACGCGGGGCGGGCAGGCAGGATGTGTCCGTGGTGGCGGTGCCGAGGTTGATGGCGACGGTCGCAGTGCCGGTGCCGCCGGTGGGGTGCAGGCTCAAGCTGCCCAAACCCTTTGTCATGCTGATGACCTGGCGGTTCTGGTCGATGCCGGCCGGGGTCAAGGCGGGCGGCAGAAGCGGCGAGGCGGCCTGGATCGCGATGGCCGAGGTGGGAATCGGATGGAGGTCGTCCCCATCGCTGGTGTTCTGGATCCAGCTGCCGCCGGTCCAGTACTGCAGGGTGACCGGCAGGGCCAGGTCGCCCTTGGCGTTGCCGAAGCGGCTGGCGATGGTGACGCGGCCGCTGCGGGCTTCATAGACGTCTTCGCCGCCGGCGGGGGCATCTTTCGAGCTGACGCCGCCGGCTGCCGTTTCCGTCGCGCGCAGGCGGATCTTCAATGGCAGGCTCGGCGAGTTCGCGAAGGTGAACACCAGCGGCGTGGACGACGTCGCGGGCAGGGTGGCGACTCCGCTGACGAAGGTGCTGGCCGGTAGCGGCGCTGCGCTTGAGCTGCCGGTTCCCGACAGCGTGCCGGGATTGGGGAAAGGCGGCGTGGTGTTGGGGGTGGCGGGAATGGGCGTGCTGCCGGTGGCATCGTAGGCGGTCAAGACCACCGGTTTGCTGTAGCCCAAGCCGCTGTCGTAAAGCGTCGTGACATTGCCCAGCGCGCTCATGGCAGCGACGGTAACGTCGACCGGCTCGCCGGAATAGTAGAAATTCCTGCCAGTGGCGACCCGGCTTTCCTTGACCTTGAAATAGGCCGGCACCGAGAGGATCGCGCCGCAGCCGCTGGCGGCGCCGAGGCTGGTCTGGACCGCGGCCGGACGGGGCTTGGCGCCGCCGAGGTACTTGGCGCTGGTTTGCTCGGCCTTGATGTTGAAGGCGCCGGCTTCCGTATAGGTGAACTGACCCCAGAAGCCGGTCCCGGTCATTTTGCTGTCCACGAGGCTCAGCTGGCCCAGATCCGTCGCATTCAGCTTGCAGCCGACCGTGTCGAGTGCGCCCATGCTGAAGTTTACGGTCTCGGGGGTGGCTTCCAGACCAAAGTTGGGGGTTGTGACGCCTTCTGCATTGAGAGGAGTAACGGTAACATCGAAGGCCTTGCCCGCGATCGTCGGCGACGTGGTTTTCAGGCTGAACGAATATGGCGCGACGATGACATCGCCGCTGGTTCCCTGCGCGCTATTGTCCGAGGTCGAGGCGGCGATGCCGAGCTTGCCGACGTCGGCATAGTACATCCAGAAGGTCGCGCTGCCGTTGTTATCGAAGGTGATCGGGAAACCGCGGGCGCTGCCGGTGCAGGTACTGGTACTTGCGCCGGCGGCGCTCAGGGTCTGGAACGACGGGTCGTTGCTTGCCACGTTGGCGAGGCTGCTCACCTTGACCGGCAGGCTGCCCTTACCCGGATTGCCGTAGGCGCAGCTCAGCTGTATTGTTTTCTGCTGGCCGACCAAGGCAGGCACGCAGGATTTCGTCTTCGGGTCGGAGACGGTGGCTGTCAGGGTGAACGGCGTGACGGTTGCCGAATACTGGTCCTGCAAGGTCAGGCCGAGCCCGATGGTGCCATCGAAATTCATGCTGCAGGACGCGCTGCCGTTCGACGTGCTGCTGCACTGGAGGGCATTGGCGGCCGCTACGCTGGCCCCACCGAGCGCCAGCGTCGCCGTACCCGGAACGGACTGACTGACGGTCGCGTTGATGCTGACCCCGCTCGAGCCGATGGCGAAGCTCTTGCCCCCCGGCTGCAAGGTGACGTTGACGCCACCGGTATAGAGGCTCGTACATGCCGAATCGGCGCAGGCCTTGACCGTCACCGGCTCCGGCGTGCAGGCGCTGGCGCTGCCGTCGTGCAAGATCAGGAAGTGGTCGATGGGCGTGGCGGATGGCGCAACCGCGCAATGCGGCCCCTGGTCCGTGTTGACCGGGAAGCCGCTGTTGTTGGTGACGCAGTCGCACTGGCCGTTGGTCGTGCCACCCGTGCAATAGATCATCTTGGTGACGCGGCCGGCCCAGTTCAGGGTTGCACGGTCGACCGTGGCGTTGCCGTTGATGATCGCGTTGGAACTGTCGAGTGTGAGGTTGCCGGCGCTGACGTCGCCGGTCACGTTGACCTTGTCGCCTAGCCGGAGCGAGGTCTTGGCGGTGATCTTGCCGTTGACCGCGCTTTGCGAAGCCAGCAAGGAGACCGTCGGGGCGACGATGTCGCCGGCAACCGAGCTGCCGGATGCGAGGGTAAAGCTGGTCCTGGCCGTGACGTTGCCCTTGATGACCACCGGCGAGTCGGTGTCGATGACGTTGCCGTTCACCGCGCCGTTGATGGTGCAGTGAGAACCGATCGAGACGTTGCCGCTCGCGCTGACGCTGCCGGTAATGCTGGTCGTCGAGCCGGAACCGAGGTTCATGGTGACGGCGCTGATGTTGGCGGTTACCGACTGCGCCTGGTTGCCGATCGTGAAGGTTCCGCCACTGATGAGGTTGCCGCCGCTGATCGCCAGATTGCTCGGCTTGATATTGCCGATATTCAGGTTGCCGGTCACGTTCAGGGTTGCCGAGCCGCTCATCGCCAGGCTCTGGTTGTAGTCGAAGTTGACGCCGCTGCTGTTGACGATCACCGTATAGCCGTCGGCGATCGTCATCGTATCGGTGCTGGTGGTCAGCGGAAAGGCATTGCAGGTATAGGTTTTGTCGGCGAGGGAGCAGGTTCCTGCCGCGCCGCCGTTGAAGACGAGAGAGGCCGCTTCGGCAGCCGTGCCCGCAAGGCAGCCGCTTACCAGGACGCACCAGGCGCACAGATGCGCCAGTGCCGCGGGTCCGCCCGTGCGCCCGCGCCTGAACATCGAGAAAAAGCTGTCCGCGAATCTCTTCAAACTATTTAATTAATGGCCAGAAACAATACACTCGCGAGTGTGCATGAGTTGGCCGCTAATCGCAAAATCATTTTTGCTGCCGCCGCACGTGGAGAACGTGTCCGTCCACCATGAGGTGTACTTACAACAGGAAATCGTCAGTTCTGTAAAGAATGTTCGGAATATTTTTCCTTAGTGAAAAAATGGTATCGGCTTTCAACCACAGTTGAATATAATCAAGGACTAGCGAAACCACTCAAAAGTCACCATACCATTGCTCCGGATGCGTTTTTTTAGGAAAAAAAAGAAACAAGGCGCCTGGCTGGCAATGGTGTTGCAACGCGACGGCATCGTGGCGGCCAGCGTGCGCCGCGGCGACGGCAAACCGGCGGTGACCGTGGCCAGCCACTATCCGGGCCAGGCGAATGCCGACGTCCTCGAAAAGGCCGGCAAGGATTTGCATGCGCAGGATTACCGCTGCACCACGGTGCTGGGCGGCGGCGACTACCAGATCATGGCGGTCGAGGCGCCAAATGTGCCGCCCGACGAGCGCAAGGCCGCGATGCGCTTCCGCCTGAAGGACATCCTCGATTTCCCGGTCGCCGAAGCGACCTTCGACCTGGTCGAGATCCCGCTCGATCCGAATGCCGCCGTGCGTCCCCAGCAAAGCGTATTCGCGGTGGCGTCGCGCAACGGCACGATCAAGGCGCGCCAGGACCTGTTCCAGCAAGCCAAGGTCGAACTCGGCACCATCGACATTCCCGAAATGGCCCAGCGTAACCTGTCGACCATGCTCGAGACCGACGGCCGTGGCATCGCCATGTTGTCCTTCGGCGAGGATGGCGGCCTGCTGACCGTGTCTTGCCGCGGCGAGCTGTATCTGTCGCGCCGCATCGACGCCACCCTGGCCCAGCTGCTCGATACCGACCACGAACGCAAGCACCAGGCCTTCGACAAGATCACGCTCGAGCTGCAGCGTTCGCTCGACCACTTCGAACGCCAGTTCTCCTTCATCGGCGTGGCCAGGCTGGTGCTGGCGCCGAGCGGCGTCCAGGGCCTGGAAGAATACCTGTCGAGTAATCTCTACACCCGCGTCGAAACCCTCGACCTTGGCATGCTGCTCGACCTCGCGCGCGTTCCCGAGTTGCTCGGCGCTGCGGCCCAGCAGCGCTTCTTCGTTGCGATCGGCGCCGCGCTGCGCGAGGAAGGGGCGGCGGCATGAGCCAGCAGATCAACTTGTTCAACCCGGCCTTCCAGAGGCAGACCACGCTGTTCTCGGCGCGCGCGATGGGTATCGCCGCCGGTGCGCTGGTGCTCGGCCTGGCCGCGATGGGGGCCTGGTCCGAGCTGCGCCTGGCTCAGCTGCAGGGCGAAGCGAACACCGTCGCGCACCGCCTGGAAGTCGCGCAGAAGCGGCTGGCAAGCGTGTCGGCGGAATTCACGCCGCGCCACAGCGATCCGGCGCTGGCAGCCCAGATGGTCGAGGCCGAGCAGCAGCGCGCGGCGCTGCAGCATGTGGCCCAGGTGATCGAACGCGGCGAACTGGGGAATACCCAGGGCTACGCCGAATACTTCCGCGCGATGGCGCGCCAGAGCCGCGAGGGCCTGTGGCTGACCGCCGTCAGCGTCGGCGGCGCAGGCCGCGAGATCGGCGTGCAGGGCAGGGCGCTCGATCCGGCCATGGTGCCGGGCTTCCTGGGCCGCCTGCGCAACGAGCCTGTCCTGCAGGGCAAGGCCGTCGGCAGCATGCAGATCGGCGAAGCGCCGCCGCTCAAGCAGGCCGGCGCGGACGGCAAGGAAAGCAGCGTCCCCGCCCCCTATGTCGAATTCAGCCTGCAGTCGGCGGCGGCGGGCGACAAGGGCGGCATGGGCGACAAGGGAGACCGGCCATGAAGCAGCGCTGGTCCCGGCTTGCCGCGCGCATCGACGCGCTCAGCCAGCGTGAACGCCTGCTGGTGTTCGCCGCCGTGATGGCGGTGCTGGCCTTCCTCGGCCAGGCGGCGCTGCTCGCTCCCCTGCAGCGCAAGCAGGACCTGTTGAAGAACCAGATTTCACTGCAGCGCGCCAGCCTGGCCGAGACCGAGAGCGCGATCGGGCGCAAGGTCGCGGAAGCCGAGGCCGATCCGGACCAGGCGCTGCGCACCCGCCTGGCGGCGACGCGCGCCGACACCGCGCGCATGAGCGAGCAGATGCGCGCCATGCAGAACGGTCTGGTGCCGCCCGAGCGCATCGCGCCGCTGCTGGAATCGATCCTGCGCGCCAACGGCCGCCTGAAGCTGGTGTCGATGCAGACCCTGCCGGTCGGCTCGCTGAACGAACTGGGCGCGGACCCGGCCGACAAGGCCGCTGCCGGCRCACCCATCGCGGCGAAGCAGCCGGACCTGCTGTTCCGTCATGGCGTCGAACTGACGGTACGCGGCAGCTATCTCGACATGGTCGATTACATGACGGCGCTCGAAGCGCTGCCCACCCAGCTGTTCTGGGGCAAGGCCCAGCTCCAGGTCGAGCAGTATCCGACCGTACGCCTGACCCTGACCCTGTACACCCTGAGCCTGGACCCGAAATGGATGAAGCTGTGAGGAAGAGCATGAAGCGAGCCACCCCCCTGTTCACGACCGCGGCCCTGGCGGCGCTGTTGGCGCTGGCCGGCGCCACCAATGCTGCCGCCGCCGCGATTCCGGAAGCGGCCCAGCGTCTGCCTGACCCGACCCGTCCGCCGGCCGCGGCGCTGCAGACGCCTCCCGGTTCCGGTCCCGGCGCAGCGGCGGCCGACGTCCCGCCGCAGCTGCAGTCGGTGATGCTCGGCGCCGCCGGCGGTCATCGCATCGCCGTGATCGACGGCCAGGGCGTGCGCGTGGGCGACAGCGTCCGCGGCGCGCGCGTGGTCCGCATCGCCGACAGCGAGGTCGAGCTGCAGCGCGGCCGCGAACGCCAGGTGCTGCGCCTGTACGTGCAGGACAGCGCGGGCGGCATGACCCGCGTGTCGGCCGGCGCCGCGCGCCGCAGCGGAGGACGACAATGAAGCAGCTGAACAAACCGTTCGCAGCCTTGCTGGCGGCAATGCTGGCGCTGGCCGGTTGCCAGACCCCGCCCGCCAACACGACCTACGACGCCATCAAGAATGAAGTGGCGCGCGATGCCGCCAGACGCCCGGCGGCGCCGGCCGTCGACGATGCGGTCGCCAATGCGCTGCTGCCGCCTGCAGCCAGCCTCGCGACCCAGCTGCCGAAGGCGCGCCCGGCGCTGGAAGAGCGCTTCAATGTCTCCTTCAACAACGTGCCGGCCCAGCAGTTCTTCCGCTCGATCGTCGCCGGCACCCGCTACAACATCCTCGTGCATCCGGACGTCAGCGGCGCCATCACCGTCAACCTGAAGGACGTGACCCTGCAGGAGACCCTGGACGCGGTGCGCGAAGTCTACGGCTATGACTACAAGATCGAGGGTACTCGCATCTCGGTCAAGCCGCTGACCATGCAGACCAAGATGTTCCGCGTGAACTACCTGGTCGGCAGCCGCCGCGGGATGTCGAACCTGCGCGTGTCCTCGACCTCGGTGGCGAATGCCGTCAACAACCAGAACGGCAACCAGAACAACGGCAGCAACCAGAACAACAACCAGAACCAGAACAACCCGAACAACCCCAACGGCCAGAACCAGAACCAGGTCGAGAGCACCGACGTCAGTACCACTTCGAACAACGACTTCTGGACCGACCTGAAGGCGGCCATCGAAGCCATCGTCGGCTCGAAGGAGGGCGGGCGCAGCATCGTCGTCAGTCCGCAGTCGGGCGTGGTGGTGATCCGCGCCATGCCGGACGAGCTGCGCAACGTCGACGCCTACCTGAAGGCGACCCAGCTGGCGGTCGACCGCCAGGTGATCCTGGAGGCGAAGATCCTTGAGGTCGAGCTGAACGACAGCTTCCAGAGCGGGGTGAACTGGGCGTCCTTCGCTTCGATCAGGAGCGGTCATGACAACCGCGTCTCGGGCGGCCTGGTGGCGCCGGGTTCAACCCTGACGCCGCTGCCCTTCAATGGCGGCCAGCCGGGCGTCATCAGCGATCCGAGCACCGGCCTGTCGGCCAGCACCGGCTTCTCGCTGTCGAATGCGGCCGGCGCCGCCGGCTCGATGTTCGGCCTGGCGGTCCAGACCAGCAATTTCGCGGCCCTGATCTCCTTCCTCGAGACCCAGGGCACGGTGCACGTGCTGTCGAGCCCTCGTGTGGCAGCGGTCAACAACCAGAAGGCGGTGCTGAAGATCGGTACCGACGAGTTCTACGTGACCGGCGTGAGCACCACCACCAACGCGAACGCGTCCGGCAATACCACCACCTCGCCGAACGTGACCCTGCAGGCCTTCTTCTCGGGCGTGGTGCTGGACGTGACCCCGCAGATCGACGACCGCGGCAACATCCTGCTGCACGTGCACCCGTCGGTGAGCCAGGTCTCGACCGTGAACAAGTCGGTGAGCCTGGGCACGGCCGGCAACCTGAACCTGCCGCTGGCGGCGTCGGCGACCTCGGAGCTGGACAGCATCGTGCGCGGCTCGAACGGCCAGGTGGTGGCGATCGGCGGCCTGATGCGCCAGTCCTCGACCGTCGACAATTCGCAGGTGCCGGTGGCCGGCAACGTGCCGGTGCTGGGCAACCTGTTCGGCGCCAAGAAGCGCGTCAACCAGAAGCGCGAACTGGTGGTGCTGATCAAGCCGACCATCGTCGAAGGCATCAACAACTGGAACGACGACCTGCTCGACACCGGCCGCCGCATCGAGCAGCTCGATCCGCGCACCCGAGGAATGCGGTAATGTACACGGCCCATTTCGGCCTGCGCGAGCCGCCCTTCGGGATCACGCCCGACACCAGCTTCTTCTTCGGCAGCCCGGGCTCGCAGGAAGCGCTGAACACCTTGCTGGTGGCGGCGCGCAACGGCGAAGGCTTCATCAAGATCACCGGTGAAGTCGGCACCGGCAAGACCCTCCTGTGCCGCAAGTTCATGGCGACCCTGGGCGACGGCTTCGTCACCGCCTACATTCCGAACCCCTACCTGGAGCCGCGCACCCTGATGCTGGCCCTGGCCGACGAGCTCGAGATCGCCCTCGACAAGGACGTCGACCAGCACCGCCTGCTGAAGTCCATCATGGACCGCCTGCTGGCGCTGGCCGGGCAGGGCAAGCGCGTGCTGCTCTGCCTCGACGAGGCCCAGGCGATCCCGGTCGAGAGCCTGGAAGCGCTGCGCCTGCTGACCAACCTCGAAACGGAAAAACGCAAGCTGCTGCAGATCGTGCTGTTCGGCCAGCCGGAGCTGAACCGCAAGCTGGAGCTGGAATCGATCCGCCAGCTGGCCCAGCGCATCACCTTCCACTACCACCTCGGGCCGCTGAGCCGCGACGACCTCGATTTCTACGTCGCCCACCGCCTGCGCGTGGCCGGCTTTGCTGGCGCCCGCCTGTTTTCCAGCGGCGCCATCGCCAGCCTGTACAAGGCCAGCGGCGGCGTGCCGCGCCTGGTCAACGTGCTGGCGCATAAATCGCTGATGCTGTGCTACGGCGAGGGCGGCCACAGCATCTCGCGCGCCCACGTGAACGCAGCCGCGAAGGATACGCTGGCGACCAGCACCAAGGGAAAGGGCGGACGCCGCTTCCTGCCCTGGGCCGCCATCGGCGCCGTGCTGGCCGGTGCCGCCGCCACCGTCGGCTGGGCAATCACACGATGACGAGCCTGCGATGAGCCTGATTAACAAGATGCTCCAGGACCTCGACTCGCGCGGCACGCCGGGCGCCGAGTCCTTGCCATTCCAGATCCGGCCGGTGGTGCGCGAGCGTCAGCGGCTGGGCGAGCGCGTCGATGGCCGGACCCTCAGGCTGGCCGCCCTCGGTACCGGCGCGACCGTGCTCATCGCCCTGGCTTCGTGGTATGGATGGACGCAGGTCCAGGCGAATCGCAGCGGCGTGAAGCCGACTGTCGTGGCCGAGGCGCCGGCGCCGGAAACGCGTGTGACTTCGGTCCCGGTCGTGGCGCCGGTCGCCGGCGGGCCTGCGGCCGTGTCAGCAGCGCCGGCGCCCGCCGTGGCCGTGCGCCACGACGACAGGTTCGACGCAGCGCCGGCCGCCGGCGTGCATCCGAAGAGCGTGGACGGCTATGCGCCGGACAGCGACGAAGCCCGCGCCGCACGCCAGGCCATCATGGCGGAGCTGCAGGCACGCATGACGGCAGGCACGCCCAGCCCGCTGGCCCGTGCCCGCGCGGCCACCCACGAGGCGAAGCCGAAGGACAAAGCCAGGGCCAGGACGGAAGCCCGCCGGGAGGACAAGTCCCCGGCGCCGTCGCGCGCCGCCGAAAGCGCTGCCGACACCGCCAGGGACAAGCGCRGCGCCGGCCAGGGCCGCCAGGAATCGGGCGTCCAGCGCGCCGAGGGCGAATACCGTCACGCGCTCAACGCGCTGCAGGATGGACGGATGACGGAAGCCGTCGCCGCGCTGGAGCAGGCGCTGAAGCTGGATCCGAACCACGATGCGGCGCGCCAGACCCTGGTCGGCCTGTTGATCGAAGCCAGGCGCACCGACGAGGCGATCCGCCATCTGCAGGGCGGCCTGATCCTCGACCCGCGCCAGCCGGCACTGGCCATGCTGCTGGCGCGCCTGCAGATCGAACGTGGGGCTTCCGGCATCGACACCCTCACGCGTACCTTGCCCTATGCGGGCAACAACGCCGACTATCACGCCTTCCTGGCCGGCGCCCTGCAGCGCGAACAGCGCTACCGCGAGGCGGCCGAGCAGTACCAGGCCGCGCTGCGCACCGCGCCTGCCAATGGCGTGTGGTGGATGGGACTGGGGATGTCGCTGCAGGCCGATAAGCGCAATGCGGAGGCGCTGGAAGCCTTCCAGCGGGCGCGTGCGAGCGGCACTTTGTCGGCGGAATTGCAGGCGTTTGTGGAGCGGCGGCTGCAGCAGTTGGGACGTTGAGCGGCTTACCTGCACGATACTGGTAACGGAGCCCGCTGCCTTGAATCGTCGTCCCCGCGAAGGCGGGGATCCAAGTTCTGCTCGAGTTGTCGAAACGTATGCAAACTTGGGTTCCGGCTTTCGCGGGAACGACGTGCTCATGTCGCGCGAATGACGATGCTTCTTACACCTTCGCCAAGCGCTCCAACGCCACCTCCAAAGTCTCATCCTGCTTCGCAAAGCAGAACCGCACGATCCCCGACTCCTTGCCCTGGCTGTAGAACGCCGACACCGGAATCGCCGCCACCTTGATCTCGCGCGTCAGCCACTGCGCGAATTCCGATTCGCTCAGGTCGGAAATGCCGTCGTATTTCACGCACTGGAAATAGGTGCCGTCCGCCGGCAGCAAGGTG
Source organism: Massilia sp. 05N420 (assembly GCF_056397205.1). Taxonomy (NCBI): domain Bacteria; kingdom Pseudomonadati; phylum Pseudomonadota; class Betaproteobacteria; order Burkholderiales; family Oxalobacteraceae; genus Massilia; species Massilia sp. 05N420. The sequence continues at coordinate 11,061 of NZ_JBFTMX010000017.1, read as the reverse complement.
AAGCGGGTATTCGCCAGGCCTGCGCGGAACAGGTCGCGCTTCTTCTGGTAGAAGGCCGGCAGCTCCAGGTAGGGGCTGGGGTCGCGCATATAGGCGGCCAGGCCGTGCTGCATCGGCGTGTTCACGGTGAAGACGTTGTACTGGTGGACCTTGCGGAACTCGGCCATGAGGCTGGCCGGTGCCGCCACGTAGCCGACCTTCCACCCGGTCACGTGATAGGTCTTGCCGAAGCTCGAGACGACGAAGGCGCGCTCCGCCAGCCGCGGATCGCGGCTGACCGATTCGTGCTGCTGGCCGTCGAAGACCATGTGTTCGTAGACTTCGTCCGACAGGATCAGGATGTCGGTGCCGTCGACGATATCGGCGAGGGCGTCCAGGTCGCTCTTGCGCAGGATGGAACCGGTCGGGTTGTGCGGGCTGTTGATGACGATCATCCGGGTACGCGGCGTCACCGCGGCGGCGATCTCGTCCCAGGGCACACTGTAGCCGCTGTGGCCTAGCCGCATCGGCACCGTCACCGGCACGCCGCCGGCCAGCTGCACGGCCGGCAGGTAGCTGTCGTAGGCCGGTTCGATGATGATGACTTCCTCGCCCGGATGCACGGCGCACAGGATGGCGGTGGTCAGGGCCTGGGTGGCGCCGGCGGTGACGGTGATCTCGGCCACGGCATCGTAGGCGTGGCCGTACAGGGCCTGTATTTTTGCGGCGATGGTTTCGCGCAGCAGCGGCACGCCGGACATCATCGGATACTGGTTCAGGCCGGCGCGCATGGCCTCGTCGACCAGGCCGAGCAGGCGCGGGTCGCAGCCGAAGTCGGGGAAGCCCTGGCCGAGGTTGACCGCGCCATGCTCGTTGGCGAGCGCGGACATCAGGGTGAAGACGGTGGTGCCGACGGCCGGCAGGCGCGATCGAAGAATGGGAGTGGACATGGCGTTTCTCACATATCAGGGGCGAGTTTGACCCAGGCGTCCGGCGTCATGATCCGGTACAGGCCTTCGCGCGYGGTCTTCTTGGCCAGCTTGAGCAAGGCCTTGTCCTTGGTGATCAGGATGGCGGCGTCGGCGTCGCGGGCGATCTCGAGGAATTTCTGGTCGTCGCGGTCGGTGCAGACGGGCAGGCGGATCGCGCGGCTGTCCGGCGCCACCACACGGATCAGGGCGTCGAAACGGGCGGCCGCGTCCGGGCGCGTGCTGTCGTCGAGCGGCAGGTGAGGGTAGTGCAGGACGTACAGGTATTCTTCGCGGCAATCGGCGCGGGTCACTGCCTGGACCGCGCCGCTCTCGAGCGCGGCCAGCAGGCCGGCCCAGCGCGGGTCGCGGAAGACGAAGAGGTCGAGGCAGACATTGGTATCGATGACGATGGGTTTGGCTGAAGCGGGTATCATGTCGGCAATTTTACTTGTTGTACGCATTTCTCACCCATGCTGATCGTTCTTTCGCCCGCCAAATCGCTCGACCTCGACACGCCGCCCACCACCGACCGCAGGACCACCCCGCAATTCATCGACCGCGCCGCGGAGCTGATCCGCGTGCTGAAGGCGTATTCGCCGGCCCAGGTCGGCGCACTGATGAGCATCTCCGACCCGCTGGCCGTGCTGAACGTGACCCGTTACGCCAGCTGGCACCCCGACCACGTTGATGCGCGCCAGGCCGTGATGTCCTTCGACGGCGACGTCTACACCGGCCTGGACGCGCGCAGCCTCGACGCCAGGGCGCTGGACTACGTGCAGGACCACGTGCGCATCCTGTCCGGCCTGTACGGCGTGCTGCGCCCGCTCGACCAGATGCATCCCTACCGCCTGGAGATGGGCACCAGGCTGGCCAACCCGCGCGGCAAGGACCTGTACGCTTTCTGGGGCGAGACGGTGACGGGCGCGCTGAACGAGGCGCTGGCGGCGAACGGCGCCACCGCGCTGGTGAACCTGGCTTCGGAAGAGTACTTCAAGTCGGTCAAGCCCAAGCTCTTGAACGTGCCGCTGGTCGTTCCCGTGTTCGAGGACTGGAAGAACGGCAAGTACAAGATCATCTCCTTCTTCGCCAAGCGGGCGCGCGGGATGATGGCGCGTTATGCGGCTGAGCGTGGGATTACCGACCCGCAGGCATTGAAGGCCTTCGATGTCGATGGTTATGCGTTCGACGAGAGTGTGTCGACGGAAAAGGCGTGGGTGTTCAGGCGGCGGGTCGAATAAACCCCCGTCGTTCCCGCGACCTCAGATCCGTCGTCCCCGCGAAAGCGGGGACCCATGCCGAGCGATCGAAGCTGCGATCTGACGAATGATCGCGAGAGTTCAGGTTGGCCGATTTCTGTGCTTCAGTATGGGTTCCCGCCTTCGCGGGAACGACGTTTTGGAGCCGCCAAAAGAAAAACGCCTGCGATCAGCAGGCGTTTCAATTTACTGCACAGCATCCTTCGGCGCCGGTTGCGGCCCGGACTTGGCCCAGAACTTCCACCACGGCGCATCGCCGCTGCCCTTGCCACCCAGGAAGTGGCTGTTCGGATAGTTGGTCTGGAACACGCGCTGGGTGTCGTCGCGCAGGTCGAACATGCCCAGCTTGTCGTAGCTGCGGATCATGATGAACAGCGCTTCCTCGCGCGCCGGCGAGGTCGGGAAGTTGGTGACGGCTTCCTGGGCGCGGTTCAGCGAGGCCAGGTAGGCGCCGCGGCGGTAGTAGTAGTTCGCCACGTGGACTTCGTAGGAAGCCATCGCGTTGATCAGGTAGTTCATGCGCTGGATCGAGTCCGGCGCGTATTTGCTGTTCGGGAACTTGTCGACCAGTTCCTTGAAGGCGGCGAAGGCTTCACGGGTCGCTTTCGGGTCGCGTTCGGTCGGATCCTGAGAATAGATGAAGCTCATGAAGCCGATCTGGTCGTTGAAGTTGATCAGACCGCGCAAGTAATACATATAGTCGACCTGCGGATGATTCGGGTGCAGCTTGATGAAGCGTTCCACCGCGGCCAGGGCCTCGGCCTGGTCCTGGGCTTTATAGTGCGCGTAGGCGATTTCCATCTGCGCCTGGGTCGCATAGGTACCGAAAGGATAGTTGGTTTCCAGCTTTTCGAAGAGCTTGATGGCGGCTTCGTAGTGGGCGCCATCCATTTCTTCACGCGCGTCAGCGTATAATTTCGATGCTGACACGTTCTTGCTTTCGTCGGACTTTCCCGGCAACAAGCCGCAAGCTGACAAACTGAGCAGAGCACCCGTCACAACCAATACAGACAATTTTTTTTGCATAGCTTTTTGCAAGAAAGTTTTTACCGAGATACAACGAACGGCTGATTATAGCCGATGGGAACAACGTGATATTAAATGCTGCGCCGAATTCGGCGGAAATGACTCTCGCCCCCGATTTGGACGACGACCTGGACGCCGAGTTCGCACCACAACCCGGCCTGGCGCCGAGTGGTGTCGACTTCTCGCCGATTACCCTGACCCTGGACCCGTCGCACTGCGGCCAGCGCCTCGACAAAGTCGTGGCCGGGCTGGTGCCGCAGTTCTCGCGCAGCCGCCTGCAGCAATGGTTCGACGAAGGCCACGTCACGGTCGACGGCAAGCCGGCCAAGGGCAAGGGCACCGCCTACGGCGACGAAACCGTGTTGGTCGTACCCCAGCCGGCGCCGGAAGACACGGCCTATACGCCGGAAGCGATGGAACTGAACATCGTGTATGAAGACGAGTCCATCCTCGTGATCAACAAGCCGGCCGGCCTGGTCGTGCACCCGGGTTCGGGCAACTGGTCGGGCACGCTCCTCAACGGCCTGCTGCATTATTGCCCGCAACTGGTCTCGGTGCCGCGCGCCGGCATCGTGCACCGCCTCGACAAGGATACTAGCGGCCTGATGGTGGTCGGCAAGACCCTCGAAGCCCAGACCGACCTGGTGCGCCAACTGGCGGCCCGCACCGTCAAGCGCGAATACTTCGCCCTCGTGTGGGGCACGCCGCGCCTGTCCGGCACCATCGATTCGCCGATCAGCCGCCACCCGACCGAGCGCACCAAGATGGCGGTGTCGAATGCGCCGATGGCCAAGCCGGCCATCACGCACTACGAGCTGCTGGCGAAGGGCGAACTGGACCGCCGTCCGGTGAGCCTGGTGCAGTGCCGCCTCGAAACCGGCCGCACCCACCAGATCCGCGTGCACATGCAGTCGCTGGGCTACAGCCTCGTCGGCGACACCGTGTACGGCAAATCCCACCTGCTGTCCTTCTTCCACCGCCAGGCGCTGCAGGCGCGCCGCCTGGGCCTGACCCATCCGGCCACCGGCGAACACATGGAGTGGGTGGTACCGCTCGCCGCCGATTTCGCGGAATTGCTGGAACGCGCCGGCATCGAAGAGCCGGAAGCGGCCTGATGCCGGGGCTGCATCCCGGGCACCTGGTCAGGCCGGACTGGCCGGACCTGCCTGCCAACATCGATGCGCTGGCGACCACCCGCCTGGGCGGCGTCAGCGCTGCGCCTTTCGATGACGGCAATGGCGGCGGCGGCCTCAACCTCGGCCTGCACGTGAAGGACGACCCCGACGCCGTCGCCGAAAACCGTGCGCGCCTGCAGGCCCTGCTGCCGGGACGCCCGGCCTGGATCGCGCAGGTCCACGGCGCCGAGGTGGTCGATGCCGCCACGGTCCAGCCCGGCGGACCGGTGCGCACCGGGGACGCCAGCATCGCGACGCAAGCGGGCGTGGTGTGCGCGATCCTGACTGCCGATTGCCTGCCGGTGCTGTTCGCCGACCTCGAAGGCAAGGTGGTGGGCGCGGCCCATGCCGGATGGCGCGGGCTGGCCGGTGGCGTGCTCGGCGCCACCGTAGCCGCGATGCGCGCGCAAGGCGCGGGCGAGATCACGGCCTGGCTTGGTCCAGCCATCGGACCGGAAGCTTTCGAAGTCGGCCCAGACGTGCTGGATGCCTTCCGCGCCGCGCTGCCGGACGGTGGAGCAGAGGAGGGGTTCCGGCCTTATCCCGGACGCGAAGGCAAGCATCTGGCGAACATGCCGCTGCTGGCGCGCCGGCTGCTGGCGCGCGACGGCGTGACCCGCGTGCACGGCGGCGACCGCTGTACCTTCACGGAACGCGATCGTTTCTATTCCTACCGGCGTGACGGCGCCGGCAGCGGGCGTCAAGCGAGTTTGATCTACATTAAGTAACGGGCGTATCGGGACGCTTAGAGTGTTGAGCTTCCCGCTTGCGCGCCCGGCCGCGCCGCCATGCTCCCGTCAGGTAGAAAACGAGAGATAATGGCAACACGCCGTAAAACAGGAAGGTCATGATGCCGGCAACCACGGAAGGCTCGGTGGCCGCCATCAGGGTCACGACATACATCCATCCGATGGCGACGATCCACATAAGACTTTCCTTTGTTGCACGCTCGAATACCCGATTCTAAACAATGGACGCCGATATGAATACGCCCGTAACTACCGCGCAGCCTGGCGCTGCATGGATGTCGCAGTTTTCCGATCCCTCCGTTTGGCAATCCTGGATGAAGTTCGCCGACCCCTCGGCGTTTGGCGGCGGCATGGCCCAGCAGGCGGCGCCGGTGATGCGCATGCTGGGCGATTTCGGCGCCGGCTTGCCGCAGGCCAAGCTCGAAGCCCTACGCAACGACTACCTGCAGAAGGCGATGCGCCTGTGGCAGGACGTCATGAGCGGCAAGACGCCCGAGTTCAAGGACAAGCGCTTTTCGGCGCCCGAATGGACGGCGAACCCAGTGTCGTCCTTCAGCGCCGCGTCCTATCTCCTGAATGCCGAATTCCTGCTGGCGATGGCCGAGGCGGTCGAAGCCCCGCCGCGCGACAAGCACAAGATCCGTTTCGCCGTGCAGCAGATCGTTGATGCACTGTCGCCAGCCAATTTCCTGGCAACGAATCCCGAAGCCCAGCAGAAACTGATCGAGACCAAGGGCGAGAGCCTGACCAAGGGTCTGCAGAACATGCTGGCCGATATGCAGAAGGGCCGGATCTCGCAATCCGACGAGTCGGCGTTCGAGGTCGGCCGCAACGTCGGCGTCACGCCCGGCACCGTCGTATTCGAGAACGATCTGTTCCAGCTGATCCAGTACACCCCGGCAACCCCGACCGTGCACGAGGTGCCGCTGCTGATGGTGCCGCCCTGCATCAACAAGTTCTATATCCTCGACCTGCAGCCGGAAAATTCGCTGGTGCGCTATCTGGTGGAGCAGGGCAATACCGTATTCATGATGTCCTGGCGTAATCCGGACCAGGCTATGGGCAGCAAGACCTGGGACGACTTCGTCGACCAGGGCGCGGTCAAGGCCATCGAGGTCGCCCGCGAGATCTCCGGCAAGGAGAAAGTGAACGTGTTCGGCTTCTGCGTCGGCGGCACCATCGCCGCCAGCGCGCTGGCAGTCGAGGCGGCGCGCGGACGCCAGCCGGCGGCCAGCCTGTCTCTGTTCACGACCCTGCTCGACTTTGCCGACAACGGCGTGCTGGACGTCTTCGTCGACGAGACCCAGGTCGCGCTGCGCGAACAGCAGTTGGCGAAGGGGGGGCTGATGCCGGGACGCGACCTGGCGACGACCTTCTCCTCGCTGCGTCCGAACGACCTGGTGTGGAACTATGTGCAGCAGAACTACCTGAAAGGCAAGACCCCGCCGGCCTTCGACCTGCTGTACTGGAACGCCGACAGCACCAACCTGCCGGGCCCGATGTTCTGCTGGTACCTGCGGAATACCTATCTGGAGAACAAGCTGAAGGTGCCGGGCGCGCTGACGGTGGCCGGCGTCCAGGTCGACCTCGGCAAGATCGATTGCCCGGTCTTCGTCTACGGCTCGAAGGAAGACCACATCGTGCCCTGGGAAGCGGCGTTCGCCTCGATGAACCTGCTGAACCCGAAAAAGCCGAAGGCCAACCGCTTCGTGCTGGGCGCGTCCGGGCACATCGCCGGCGTGATCAACCCGGCCTCGAAAGGCAAACGCAGTCACTGGGTGAACCAGTCCAATGGTCGCAACCGCCCCAGGAGCGCTGCCGACTGGTTCGCCGGCGCGACGGAAGTGAAGGGCAGCTGGTGGGCGGAATGGGCGAAATTCCTGGCCGAGAACGGCGGCAAGGACGTCCCGCCGCCGGCCAAGCCGGGCAATGAACGCCACCAGCCGATCGAGCCGGCGCCCGGCCGCTACGTGAAGGCACGTGCCGACTGAGTTCTTGATAGACGGGCAACTTGCTTTAAAAATACGTGAGTTGCCTGTTGAATAATTGCTGCGCCTGCGATCGCAACGTGGTATTTTAGAGAATATCCTCTTGGAATCGGAGACGCCCGCGGCTCGGCTAGCCGGTCCGCGGACCGCATAACAGAGCGCCGCGGCGCAATATTTGGAACCTGAGATGAGCAGTGGAAAAAAGAGTAGCGAACGCCTGATCAAGAAGTACCCGAACCGCCGTCTGTACGACACCCAGACCAGCTCCTACATCACCCTGTCCGACGTCAAGCAGCTCGTGCTGGACGCCGACGAATTCACGGTGGTCGACGCCAAGACCAGCGAAGACCTGACCCGCAGCATCCTCCTGCAGATCATCCTGGAAGAAGAAGCACATGGCGCGCCGATGTTTTCGAGCGCCGTGCTGTCGCAGATCATCCGTTACTACGGCCATGCGATGCAGGGCATGATGGGCTCCTACCTGGAAAAGAATGTCCAGGCCTTCACCGACATCCAGAACAAGTTCGTCGGCTCGGCCGCCGGCGCCCTCGAGGGCAAACCCTTCTCGACCGAGATGTGGACCCAGTTCATGAACATCCAGGGCCCGATGATGCAGGGCATGATGAACAACTACATCGACCAGAGCAAGAACCTGTTCCTGCAGATGCAGGAGCAGATGCAGAGCCAGAGCAAGGCGATGTTCGGGACTTTCCCGTTTGGGGTGCCGACGGATACCAAGAAGTAACATCACAGCGCGAAGAGCCCGCGCCCTCAAATCCGTCGTCCCCGCCTTCGCGGGGACGACGGTGTGGCGTAGCGATCCCATGCCGCCACTCAGCAGGCCTTGAAATGACCCTTCGGTTTTCCTGATCCCCCGCTTCCTGTACAATCGCGGATTGCCCAGAATTTTCCGTCGCAATCCACATGCCTGAACTCCGCCGCAATCCGCTTTCCGCCACCCAAGATTCCGCAGCCGCCGCCGCCGAGGCCCCGGCTTCGAACCCGGTCGTGATCCCGCCGGCCGCGCCCGGCGTTGCCGCGCCCAAGGTCGGCTTCGTCTCGCTCGGCTGCCCGAAGGCCCTGGTCGACTCCGAACAGATCCTGACCCAGTTGCGCGCGGAAGGCTACGAGACCGCCAAGTCCTATGCCGGCGCCGACCTGGTGATCGTCAACACCTGCGGCTTCATCGACGCCGCCGTGCAGGAGTCGCTGGACGCCATCGGCGAAGCGCTGGCCGAGAACGGTAAAGTGATCGTCACCGGCTGCCTCGGTGCCAAGAAGGATGCGGCGGGCGACGACATCATCACCAAGGTGCACCCGAAGGTGCTGGCCGTGACCGGTCCGCACGCCGTCACCGAAGTGATGGAATCGGTCCACCGGCACCTGCCGAAGCCGCACGATCCCTTCATCGACCTGGTGCCGGACCACGGCGTCAAGCTGACCCCGAAGCACTACGCCTACCTGAAGATCTCGGAAGGCTGCAACCACCGCTGCAGCTTCTGCATCATCCCGTCGATGCGCGGCGACCTGGTCTCGCGTCCGATCCACGACGTGCTGCAGGAAGCCGAAAACCTGTTCAAGGCCGGCGTGAAGGAACTGCTGGTCATCTCGCAGGACACCAGCGCCTACGGCGTCGACGTGAAATTCCGCACCGGCTTCTGGAACGGCCGCCCGATCAAGACCCACATGACCCAACTTGCCGAGGCCCTGGGCGAGATGGCGAAACAGTACGGCGCCTGGGTGCGCATGCATTACGTCTACCCCTACCCGCACGTCGACCAGGTGATCCCGCTGATGGGCGAGAACCTCGTGCCTTACCTGGACATCCCGCTGCAGCACGCGCATCCGGACGTCCTGAAGCGCATGAAGCGTCCGGCCAGCGGCGAAAAGAACCTGGACCGCATCCTGGCCTGGCGCAAGATGAATCCGGACCTGGTGATCCGCTCGACCTTCATTGCCGGCTTCCCGGGCGAGACGGAAGAGGAATTCGAATACCTGCTGGACTTCCTGCGCGAGGCGCAGATCGACCGCCTGGGCTGTTTCGCCTACTCGCCGGTCGAAGGCGCGACCGCCAACGAACTGGCGAATCCGGTGCCGGAAGCCGTGCGCGAAGAACGCCGTGCGCGCGTGATGCTGCTGCAGGAAGAGATCTCGCTGAAGCGCATGCAGGCCAAGGTCGGCAAGAAGATCCGCGTGCTGGTCGACGAAGTCGGACCGCGCGAAGCTTTGGGGCGCTCGGCTGCCGATGCGCCGGAAATCGACGGCGTGGTCCACATCAAGCGTGCGCTCCAGCCGGGCAAGGCCAAGCCGGCCGTCGGCGAGTTCATCGAGGTCGTGGTGACCAAGGCGGATGCGCATGATCTTTGGGCGACCGTCGCCTGATTGTTCGTGTCACTAGTACCCGCAACAGTTGAACGTCGTTCCCGCGCAGGCGGGAACCCATACTGAGCCGCAGGATTCGAATTGCTCGCGGTAGGGTAACCGGTTCGACGTTGGTGCTTCAGCATGGATCCCCGCCTGCGCGGGGATGACGATATGGTGTAGAAGATGAGCAAAAAATCCCTCCAAACCACCCTGATCCACAGCGACTACCGCGCCCCCGAAGGCTTCGACGCCTTCCCCAGCGCCATCCACCACGCTTCCACGGTCCTGTTCAAGGACGTCGCCAGCATGCGCAGCGGCGACTGGAAGAACAAGAACGCCTACACCTACGGCCTGCACGGCACCCCGACCACCTTCAGGCTCGAAGCCCGCCTGGCCGAGATCGAAGGCGGCTCGCACTGCCTGCTGGCGCCGTCCGGCCTGGCCGCGATCTCGATGGTCGACCTGGCCCTGCTGAAGTCCGGCGACGACGTCCTGCTGCCCGAAAACGTCTACAACCCGAACCGCGAACTGGGACGCTGGCTGAGCGCCGACTTCGGCATCACGGCGCGCTACTACGATCCGCTGGTCGGCACCGGCATCGCGGATCTGATCCAGCCGAACACGAAGCTGATCTGGACCGAGGCGCCGGGCTYGGTGTCGATGGAAGTACCGGACCTGCGCGCGATTTGCGCAGTCGCGAAAGAGAAGGGCGTGCTTGTCGCGCTCGACAACACCTGGTCGGCCGGCCTGGGCCTGCGCGCATTCGACCTCGGCGTCGACATCGTCATGCAGGCGCTGACCAAGTACCAGTCGGGCGGCTCGGACGTGCTGATGGGCGCCGTGATCACCCGCGAGAAGGCGCTGATCGACCGCATCGCCCTGGCCCACATGCGCCTGGGGATGGGTGTCAGCGCCGACGATGCCTACCTGGTGATGCGCGGCCTGCCGACCATGAAGCTGCGCTTCGAAGCCCACGACGCGGCCGCGCGCAAAGTGGCGGCCTGGCTCAAGGCCCGGCCGGAAATCGCGAAGGTGTTGCACCCGGCTTTCGAGGATTGCCCCGGCCACGAATTCTTCCAGCGCGATTTCACCGGCGCCGGCGGCCTGTTCTCGGTACTGTTCGATGCACGCTATACGGAAGAGCAGACCGACCGCTTCGTCGATGCGCTGGAATTGTTCGGCATCGGCTACAGCTGGGGTGGGGCGAACAGCCTGGTGATGCCTTACCGGATCCAGGGTATGCGCCGGAATTGGGCGGATGCGGGAACTCTGGTTCGCTTCAATATCGGGTTGGAAGATACTGACGACCTGATTGCCGATATCGAGCGGGCGTTCGCGAAGCTCTAAGCCGTCACGCCGGGCATTACCCGACCTGACGGTTTTAAAGCTTAGCCCAACTCTTTCACCAGCGCCGGCACGACCTCGAACAGGTCGCCGACGATGCCGTAATCGGCCACCGAGAAGATCGGCGCTTCCGGATCCTTGTTGATGGCGACGATGGTCTTCGAGTCCTTCATGCCGGCCAGGTGCTGGATGGCGCCCGAGATGCCGAC